>JAITRU010000025.1 GCA_031288225.1 Holosporaceae bacterium
AGAGTAAATTACAAATTTGTGCATTTGACACGGGGCAAGCGAACTTTATTGCCATGCGAAAAGGCAACGAAGTAGTAATTATGGATGCAGGAAAAGCCAAAAGCTCATCTAAAATAGAAAATGAAGATAAAGATAATATTTTTGTTAAGGATGAAAATTCGTCAATGGATAGTACCAAAACACTTTATAAAATATTCCAGGGTGACGCATCCGTATCTATGGTGTTTATATCACATCCTCATACAGATCATTATAATTTTCTTTCAGAGTGTTTATTTACAGATCCATCACTTTCCAATAATAACATTAAATTTTACCTAGGAGGAAAATCAGCAAATTGGACTAATTCTACAGCAAAAACGTTTCTTGGTAAAATAAATGAAGCAGGGTGCCATTATTATTTTTTAGAAGGCAAAATTATGTCAATTAATACTAATGGCGTTATTTATCAAATATTCGGCTTATCTAGTATAGAAACTCTAAAAGGCAATTCGTTAAGTCAACTGATAAAAGTAAGTTGCGGAAATATGAGCATATTATTCACCGGAGACGCCGATGGAGGAACTATAAAAAATTTGCAACTGAAGTCATCTCCTCCGTCGCCTCTTCTGCTGCAACCACAGGGTCCGGATGATAATGATGATGATGATGATAATACTACGGCGATTAGTGGGACCCTTAGTTTATCTGGTGAATCTATAGCCAAATTACATTCAAACGTTGTATTTCTTCCACATCATGGATCTCGTTCTCATCATTCAGATTTATTCCAGAATTCCCAATTAGGAGATCTTTTTTTTATTTGTAGCGATCCAAATGGACATCACAAATTGCCAAGAGGGGAGATTGGTTGTTTTTTGAATAGTCTTCCGGATTTGATTGGTTCTGGTCCCACACCTCATCTATTTCCTTATATGGGAAATATTTGCCCACGCCATCCTATTCATGACAGAAGTTATTGCTCATTCCCTTTTAATCCTAATTATCATGAAGCACTATCTTTTGCTTATGGATATACTAAAAAACCCCTATATATCACCAGTGCAACTTGCGGCGGGTTATATTATATCACGTTGGATGGTTCTAATATATCAGTTTACAATTGTCAAAAAAATGGGACATTAAAACCAGAGGTTTTTTTGAATTATTATAGCAAGTCTTATGGTGGCAACAGACCTAGCGATGAGTTTCTGGCCACACCGTTCAATGAGCGACATCTAAGTTCCAGACAAGACCACGGCCTGTGGGCAATAATGGGCGATCTATGGGCAACAATAGTTGAAAATAAAAAAACGTTTATAGTGAGTCTAGGGCTATTTACATTTACGACCATATTAATTAGCACACTTGTAAAAACAATAGAAAACGAGAGAAAACATGACGATATAGCAGAAGGAAATGAAGATCCTGTTGAAAGCGCAGAAAATGATAATACAATTACTACGGATATCATGCCAAGCGAAAGACTTATTCCTCTTAATAGAATGAGGACTTATGGAATGAGAGCTTTCAAACATCCACACAAATATATGAACGTACATCCTATGAGTTTAAGCTCATCTCCTGTTATTCCGACGAAGAATGCCTATGACAGAAGAGATGAAGAAGAATCCTTTGGTATCATGAATACAAATATGGATCAAAGATGTACTAAAAGCTTCTGCACAATTCTATAGCACAAACTACGCTGTACGTGTATATTTTCTTAAAAAACGTACAGCGTATGCCTCTCTAAAAGATTTCGAAATTTAGCGATCTTATACCAGATCTCGTTGCAAATTATCCAAAACATGCTTTGCATAGCCTGCAAATCAAGGATGTCATTTGGATACCAGACATGGGATCTGGTATTATACCAAATCCCATCATCGATTAGCTATTGTCCGCCCGGCAGCGGCTGCCATAGAGCGTGTTCTCGAAGCCATTTGGACAATCCAAAATGAGATTTGGTATTAAAGATTGTTTTCTAAAAATTAATGATGATTATACTGACATTTATACATAAATTACTTTGAAAGTGCGTCTGCAGCATGGTATTTTTCGCTCAAATATCAAGCTAATCATCGCTCAAGCGAATGCATTTTCAAAGCAGATCATGTATATTTCAGTCTCCAGGATGCGGCTCGGCGCAGTTACCGTGATGCAAGCTAATCAGCCAAGAACAGACCTAACAATCTTGCTTGCCGCTGGCGATCATTTACTTTCGACGGTGCCATTCAAAAATTCAACGGCGCTATTGAGCATGTCAATGCTAATGCAATGGCCTTGACCTTCCTCAACTATGCATTCCACATGCACACCGTTATTCTGCAGTATATTTTTTGTTGATTTCATGTATGAGAATGGCACCACGTTGTCATAGGTTCCATGGGCCAACATTACCTTGGTTCTTTGCGGGGCAAAAATCTCGACATCCGGATCCACCAAGGCTCCAGCGAAAGAAACAATTGCTAAAACTCCCTTTCTTAGTCCCATATCCAGCGACACAGATGCTCCCTGCGAAAAGCCCATCATTACAACATTTTCGTAGTGTATATTTCTCTTCACCATAATATCGTTGATGGAAGATTCTATTTTAGAAAAATTCTGGAGGTAATTTGTCCTCGCTCTTTCTTCTTCTGATTCCCCAGCTCTATTGGATTTGTCATAGGAAAACCATCGATATCCCATCTCTTTGTCACATAGCTCCACACCGTCCACAACAATGACATCAGCGTTCGGCACATGCTTGGAAATAAAAATACCAGCAGGAACTAAATTCTCTTTGTCTGCACCATAACCATGGAAGAAAAAAATCGACCTCTCAGACTTCCCTTTGGTGCGAATAAAAAACTCACCCAATTTTATACACCTACCACAACAATACAATAGCACAAATAAACAAACTTTTGCGCTCTGGTGGGCGCTGCAGGATTCGAACCTGCGACCCGCTGATTAAGAGTCAGCTGCTCTACCAACTGAGCTAAGCGCCCAAAAATATTCAGAATGATACGACATGTATAAAGAATTGTCTAGTTTCCCCAAATTGATATTTCAACAATCAATATTATAACATATTTTTACAAATATCCCTCTAGATTGCACAACTTTTCGAGTTCGTCCACTTTTTTTTCTATTATTTTCAGGCAATCATCCCAAAATGCCTGATTATTTACGTCCAATCCAAATTTTTTGGCTACCACATCGTAGCTGTCAATGCTACCATTCGATAGTGCATCCACATATTTTTTTACAAAATTTTGTTCTGTCTTTTGATATGATTCATGGAGGGCCATCACATATAGCTCAGCAAATGCGTACCCATATACATAAAACGGAGATTCGAAGAAATGACTAACGCAGGACCATGTGTGTCCAACACAGGTATCCACATTGACGGCATCACCAAGATATGTGCGAAGATTTTTCAGATAGAGCCTGGAAAAGTCGTAACACGTTAATTCTTTGCGTTTTCTCAGTCCATGAACTTCTCGCTCAAATTCAAAAAATGCAATCTGCCGTAGGGAAGAATTGATAATTTTTTCTATTTTTTTACAAAGCAAATCTATTTTCTCGCCATTGGTCTTTGCTGTTTTATATATTTCATCAAATAGTAGATTTTCTGCGAACAACGACGCTGTTTCCTGCAAAGTTACAGGAATTTGCATTAGCAAAGGGCCGTTTTTTAGGCTTAAGAAATTATGGATGCCGTGGCCAAGCTCATGAGCTAACGTAAAAACATCATTCAGAGAACCAAAGTAATTCAGCAAGACATAGGGATGCGTATTGCCGTCGCAAATAGCGAAAGCACCGGAGGTCTTACCCTTTCTGGAGTACACATCTATCCAGCTATTTTCCATGAAGGTCGAAGCTATTTGCCCAAATACACCTGAAAAGGCTTCAAAAACATTTTTAACAATTTTCGTGGCCTCCTTATAGGAAAATTTGCGATTCAGGATATTTGATACATTAACCGGAGCATTTCTATCCCAATATTCCAATTTTTCTTTGCCCATCAATTTTGCTTTTAGGCGATAATAGCGATGAGCTATGCTGGCGTAGTTGTTAGCCACGGAAGTTGTCAGCGCATCAATGGTGCGCTTATCAACATTATTGGAGACGTGCCGAAACGATTCGGGAAAATCGTAATTTCTCAGGCTAGTTTCGATGGTTCTGTTTAGCAACATGTTGTTATATATGTGTTTTATGTAGAAATTTTCCTGTTCCAGTTTTTTGGCAATTTCTCTAAATGCTTTTTCCCGCAGTGGCGGATTGGGCGATTCATTGGAAATATTCAATATTTGGGCCAGCCCCATTGCTTTGCCATTAAAATTAACTTCCAAGCGAGCCAGCAATTCCTGATGAAATTTCCGCTGAGCGCTCTCGGCAACTAGATTTTTTTGGATAAGAACTTCCTCGATTTTTGCCGGGAGGTCGTGTTTTTTGTTTTTTATAGTGTTTTTTATCCAGGTTTTATATCTAACCAACCGAGGGTCGCGGTTAATGGCAGCATCTATGCCCTTCGCATCCAGTTTTGCTATTTCCAGCTCAAAAAACACTATCTTTTTGTTTATGTTTGCACTCCATTCCGCCACAGTTTGCTGAAAGGCGACAGCATCATCATTATTTTGCCTGGTAATGGCGTAGAGATAGGAATATAAAGATATTTTCCCGCATATTTTTGCTATGGATTCGTAGTCATCGATGGCATTCATTATGTTAGCAACTGAAACCTTGCCCCGGTAGGACTCTGCAAAACGGCGCACCAGTTTTTCGGCAGTGTTCTTATCGGAAGCAATGCGCACATCCGTAGGTGTATCGTACAATTCTGCCAGATCCCACTCGGACCTATGATCCACATAGCGTATCCCATCATATTCGACGCGACCTGATTCAGCTACGCTCACTTCAATTCCCCTGCGAACACCCTGCTCCGAAACATCGGAACCATTGAGATGATCAACTTTCTCCGTACATCCACACTGCCACAATAACGCAAACACACAACCAAATAAAACCTTAGCAAGCGCACCTTCATTCATTGACTAATCCCTTACACCAATACAAGTCGTATGCTATCTATTTTTCGTATTTTTGAAAAGACGAATGCAGTAAAATTTTACGAATCAGTTGCTGCAAATGTAGATAATTGGGAAAATTCACTTTTAATACATAGCATTCCATCTCTGCAATCCGGAACCACACACATAAAAAATCCTGTCCAATAATGTTTTTGTAAATAAATAGTTAACCATTCGATCTTTATTTTATATTAACGTGCGTTTTTGTATGGTGAATAAATTGGGAAACAACACTCAAAGTTTAATTCAATGGCATGAAGGCATGCTGCTATCGCCGCAGCATTTTCAGCAATTGGAGAACTATAATCAGCATCTATTCGGAGTACTTGGCTCCTCCTGTTCCATTGGTTTTTATGGCGTACACGCCTTGAAAATAGATACGGCAGCACTAGTATCCGGTGTCGTTCGTATACTGGGGGCTCGTGGTATTTTCCCAGATGGATGTCATTTTGATTTTGATGCGGTCTATGACGAACCGGTGGAGAGAAATCTTGCCGAATATTTTCTGTCCCACACCGCAGCGGTAAAAATTTATCTGGCCATTCCATCCAGGAGAGTGGGAACAAATTTGCTTACCGGTGAGATGGCGCGCTACTATTCCGATGAAATTACCAATATTAACGATGAAAATACAGGCGAAAACGGCATCAACATACCGGTACTAAAACCAAAGTTGCGACTATTGACTAGCGATGAAGTGGATGCTCGCTATGTAAGTTTTCCTATTTTTGAAGTGGAAAAATCCGTTGACGGAGGAGTTGTAAGTACAAAGTTCATTCCGCCACTTATTACCATTGATGAGCATTCCGAAATTTCTGCCATGTGTCGGGAAATTATCCAGCTCATGCGCAGTAAAATTGCATACTTTTCTGATCGTAAGGATAATTATACAAGAATTACAGCGGATGAATCACTGGCATCTCTACGATTGCTGGTACAAGCAGTGCTTCCCCTGGAAGCCATGGTCCGCATCAATGGAATCCAGCCATTTGAAATGTATAAATGCCTGTTGATGGCAGTTACCAATATCGTTGCCGTTAACCCAACCCAGCTGATTCCTCAAATGCCGCATTATAATCACAATGACCTGTTTGCGACGTTTGACGGGCTGCTGCAATATGCAACGGCAATTCTCAGTAATTTGAAACAAAGATACGACATCATCAAGTTTGCCAAAGATGGTCCTATTTTCAAGCTAACCATGAAAAAAGAGTGGTTGGAAAAAAACGAAATATTCATTGGTGTGCAGAAACCGTTTTCTGCTCTGGAGGACGACCTTATCAATTGGATCAATGGTGCCCAGATTGCCAGCGAATCCATGATATCAGCGATTCGGGATAGGCGTGTGCTGGGAGCTGATAGATCAATACAAGAACGTGGAGCCTACATCACCCAGCCAAATAACATGAAAATCATTGCCGTAAAGACTACCAGTGTCTACATTCGGCCGGCAGAAAAACTTTGCTTGGCTAATAATGCACTGAAATTCATACCAGAGGAGATAGTGCTATATGCCGACTAAT
The DNA here is from genome assembly GCA_031288225.1 of Holosporaceae bacterium. Classification (GTDB taxonomy): domain Bacteria; phylum Pseudomonadota; class Alphaproteobacteria; order UBA3830; family UBA3830; genus BNWE01. The sequence goes on from JAITRU010000025.1 coordinate 6,584, forward strand.
AGCAGAGTAAATCATCGACTATTGTCCGCACTGCGTGACATGTTTGGGACGTTTTGTCAGCAATTATTTGAGCATCGAGAAAGTATCAGCAATGCCGGCCACAATGTTGACCACGTTGCCATATATAAATCCATCAAGGCGTACATTAAAATGTGTCAAAACGACGAAAAAAATACGCTTTCGCATCGGGATGTGGACGAGGTAATTTATATCATGTGCGCCATGGCAGATGAAATTTTCCTCAACATGGAATGGAGTGGAAAGGAATATTGGGAAACCAATATGCTGGAACAAGATTTTTTTGGCACGCAATTTGCTGGAGAATCTATTTTCCAGAGGTTGGAAGAACTACTGAGTGAAAAAGAACCTGTATCCATAGAAAAGGCTGAAATTTATCTGAAAGCTTTGTCTTTGGGATTCAAGGGTAAATACAGGGAACTGGATTGTGAACAGAAAGAAATCGATGCAATTCGTGAAAAATTATACTATTTTATCGGCAGCATCGATAAATCCGTATTTGCTTCTGAGTACCGCATATTTCAGCGAGAATACACATTTACCATCCCAACAATGCATCGACAAATGATGCCAGATACTTCAATAATTAACTACATTATTTCGTTCTTTATTTTTATGTTTTTAGTCATCAGTTCCGTTGTGTGGGCGTTCGAAACGAGAGATATCGAACGTTTGCTGAGAGAAATATGTACCATTACTATACAGGAATAGCATAAATATGGAGACAGGAAAGCAACAATTATTGGATATGGTTGCAAAAATTCCGAAAGAATACCTCCATTTTGTATCCATTGGACTCATTACACTTGCGATTGTGATCATTGTGGTTTTCGTGTGTGTTTGCGCTTGTATGTACGCAAAGCCGATAACAATAATTCGAAAAAAAAATAACGATGAACCTAAAAAGGAACCTACACAAATAATCAAAGCTCGCCCCGACGATATGCCAATCATATCCGGAAGATTAGGGGAAGTTCTAAGTCTCAATGGAGTTTTAAAAGCCGGCCCCATAACCAAGATTTTTTTTGAAGTCGTTGAAATACTTAAAAGCAGCACCTATGACCTTAAATGGCGATATAAACTTCCATGTTTCATGATGATCGGTCCAGAGGGTAGCGGTAAAACTACACTGCTGGATAGTCTTAATTTTGAACAACTTGTTCATCATGAAGTATCCATAAAGCCAATGTGGAAATTATTTAAAAGAGGCATTATTTTTGAATTGCCTCAGGCGAATATACCGGAAATGACCGATGATTTCCTGGCATTCATAGCGGAGTTGTTTGTTTTCATTCGCCCGCGACGCCCACTGGATGGCATAATTGTTACATTACCAGCTGATATGCTGCTTTCAGATATCATCAATGTAGAAAAACATGCCCACGAAATGGCAGAAAAAATATTTGCTTTTCAGCGGGACATTAATCTACGACTACCGATTTATTTACTTGTTACAAAAACAGATATTATTTCCGGATTTGCTGAATTTTCCCATCTGCTGAATGAGCAATCAAAGCAACAAATATTTGGGTGGTCCAATCCGCATGCCATCAGCAGTGCGTTCTCGTCTGCATGGATAGGCGAAATGTTTGAAACATTGATGGCAGGAATACGCAATGGTGTCATATCATTATCGGCAGAACGCGTCCGTTCGGATAATCTTACCAGTGCAATTCTATTCGAAACTCATTTCCAAAACATCAATGAATCGCTGACGAGATATCTGGAAACAATGTTTCGATCCAATAGTCCAGAAGAAGGATTTTTACTACGCGGAGTTTATTTTATCGGTCAACAGAAAGAAGTGCTAATTTCCGACGATATTTTGCAAATATCAGCTCTGAGTTTACAAAAAATGGAAAACACGCGCACCGTTGCTGATGCCACTTACAATGATAGTTTATATTTCGTGGAAGATTTATTCGGAGAAAAAATTTTTAAGGAATATAACATAGCGCATCCATTGAAGCTTAATTCAATTGATATGAATCACGTGGAATTTAGAAACAAAACGATCTTTGCTACTATTTCCTTTGGGCTGTCTTTTGGATGGTTTTTCGGAAATTACAATATAAAGAGTAACATTCGCAATTATTATTATCAGCTGCATTCTCTAAAAGCATCATTAGAAAAAATAAAGACCCTGGAAGCCAATGCTAAATCACCGGAAGATCGCGATACTATCAATAGGCACATCGCAGCACTGCTGCAATCGATGCCAATTGCTAGCCGCTGGAAACTTACTTCAATTTTCATTCCCCAATCTTGGTTTTCCTCTTTGTATGCCGGGCTGAAGGAAACCATTGGAGTAGTTTTTGATGGAATCGTCATGCGTGCCATGTACATAGATTTAATATTGGATACCAAGAGCATCTTTAACTACAGCAATAACTCGCTGAGTTTTTCCTCCAAAAAGGATTTGTTTGACATTCGTACCTTTGAAAGTTTCAGAAAACTCAAAGAATTTGCTGAAAAAGTTTCGAGCCTAAAAAAAATGAGCTCGGAATATAATTCCGTTAGACATTTGGAAGATAGAAAAAAAATCATTGATTTGACCAGCGCCATTTTTAAAGATAAATTCGAGATAACGGCAGAAATGAAAAATAGCATTCCAAATCGCCGGGTCATGCCGCCGGCGTTTGATATTACGGTATTTCAACCGCGCATTGAGCAGCAGTTAAGGAAGTTGTTCAGAGACTTTCTGAAGGATGCCTGCAATGAACTTGTCGAAAAAATTCTACGCAATATCGCTGCGGACCTTGATCTAATTGCGAAGATATCCGTCGATCCAGCAGCGGAATTTTATACACAGGATCTCGCAAAAATCTACAAAAAAACCGTGCTAATGGTGGACATTCTAAAAAACAAAAACTTTGTGTGGATAGCGAGGGAACACTTTGTTCCCAGCAAAGAATATGTGGACATAGTAAATTTACTGCGAAATTCAGAAGTAATTAGTCGGACATGTATCCGAGACATATTGCAATCTGCCGAACGGGAATTTTTCAAATTCAAGGAGAATTTACTGGCACACAAATCTCAATTAACGGATCAATTGCTATCTGATACGGCCAATATTCCTTCGGAAGGGTTTATGAGCTTGCAAAAGGAGCTTAAAATTCTGCTAGATCAGCCGTTTGTATGCACCGTTGCCCAGAAGGATTTTTCAACGGTAGTTTTAAACGATAAAATGTTGATTTGGGATTTAAAAACCCTTAAGGCACTCGGTGATTTGATTGACAAATATTACGAATTTGTTACAAAAATTCCCCAAGAAATCCGTGAACAGCATTCCGATATGTATAAAGTTATCGCAAGGAAATGTTTCTATCACACGGTGGAATCCATGCTAGGCCGTGCCCAAGTATTTGAAGATGTTCCTCTGGGACAAATCCGAAATTTACTTGAAACTGCCTACAGTCGTCAATGTGCAAACATCAAAAATGTATCGGCTCTTTTGGGAAAAATTTCAAAATTCACCCATGAAATATACGAAGAAGATAGTACTCGAGACTTTGGGCTCATTGCTCTCTTGGTGTCCCACTATATGTCTCTTTTGGAGAAAATAGATGCGCTGTTCAACATGGAAACACCATATTCGTCCGGAGAATCCCTCTTCGATTCCTGGAATGGTGATAGTAATCCAAGATTTCTCAACCTAGATAGCCAGGAGGAATTAAAAAAATATCTCATGGCTCAGTTGCAGAGAATAAAATTCATGGCGAAGGACTTGGCATCACCGGTGGTGGATATCCTATCAATGCCATACATTGTAGATCAGGTAAAAAATAAAAACCTTTTGGAAAAATGGCGAGAAATCATAATTGGAGTAGATAATTATGAAAAGAAACAACCTGGTAACTCACTAGCTTCGCTGGAGGTATTCCTGTCTGATACCCTTAGCAAAGTTTCACTGGATTCCTTCGATGAGCATGGATCCATGAAGAACTTCACAGCAACGGGCGGTAATTTCTTCGAGTCCAAACGCTCGGATGTGGCAAAATCCCTAATGTCACGGGCTGAAGTGGTAAAGTATGACAAGGCGGCTGCGGCCTATAACAAGATATACGAATTTTTCAATACAACTCTCAGCAATAAGTTTCCTTTTGGAGATAATCCGGAGGAAGTCACTCCGGAGGAAGTCGAGTCTTTTGTCAATTTATACGAAAAAAATTCATTAAATATGCTGAAGATTTTGGAGAAAAACAAAGACACGAAAAAAGTGAGCGAAAAAGCAATTTCGTTCATGAAGTCTCTGGAGCATGTGATACCCTTCCTTAGGATCTGGATTGCTCATTCCAAAACTACGGATCCAAAATCCGCAGCCATGTCATTCACGGTTTTTGTGCGCCCACATCCCAATGAGGAATTATCAACATCAGGAGTATTGGAGCGGTTGATCAACATCAATGGTGATGCAGTAGAAAACAATGGAACAGCCGTCTTTTACAATGGAGATAATGTGGAAGCTTCCTTCAAGTGGGTTGATAGGGCAAGGGAACAACCTTCGGCAAAGGGATCCACAAGTAAGCATTTATCCGTGAGTAAATCCGCGGCAAAATTTACCTATGGTGGAAAGTGGGGCATATTCCGCATGATCGAAAATCACAAAGCTGAGAGAGATGCAGAAGCTGAAAATGGAGTGACATTGCGATTTGAAATACCAATCGTTAAGGGCGGAGAAATGCAAAAGAATCCGTGCCGTCTGCTACTCAAATTAATTCCTATGGGGAAGGTTAAAGATAAAATGGAGAACATCACCTGGCCAATCTTCCCGGTAACATGCCCGCATCTGCATGAAGGTGAAGATGTGGCTCGGGTTGACGGCATTGGCAATGGGAAAGCAAATTTTGATGGAGAATTGGAGCAACTTAGATGATAAACATTGAGGATTTCCTTCAACCAATACCAGGTGAGAATGAATGCGGACCATATCTGAAATATGATACGCTCTACGACATAATCAAGGAATTGAGGAGAGCGGATGATCCAAACTTAACCCAGGGCATATGGACAATTAATCTTAAAAAAGCCAATTGGCCGAAGGTTATAGAGCTATGCAGTGACGCTCTTATTACCAAAACAAAAGATCTGCAAGTTGCTGTATGGTTGGCGGAGGCACTGATCTGTCAGAATGGATTTAGTGGACTGGATCAATCAATTCTACTGCTGCAGGAATTATGTAAAAAATTTTGGCATGGAATTCATCCATTACCTCCGGATGGAGATATCTCATCCAGCGCAGGTATGCAACTTCGCATGATTCCGTTCTATTTTTTCGAAGATAAAGTAACCGAAAGAGTACTTTTGATTCCGCTCACAAGCGCGTTTGACAACATGGCGCCGCCACGAACTTTGGCCGACTGGATAATGGCTCGCCATAATATGCACATCAAGGATAAAAATGGCATCACCATCAAAGAAATAAAAAAAAGTGCACAACAGACTCCTTTGGAGTTTTTTCAGGATATTGATGAAAAATTGATCAATATCACCGGGCACCTAAAGGATTTAAATGATTTCTTAACTGAATTGTGTGGCTACGATGCTCCGAGCTTTCGCAAATTGTGCGACTATTGTGAAGATATCGTCACCATCAATGCACAAAATTTATCGGAAACGCAGGCTAAAATACAAAAAGCCGAGAATCGACGAGCGGAAGAAATGCGAACCGCTGATATGCCCAACGCAACTGTGTATGAGGTAGATCACCATGATGTTACCTATGCCGTTATCAACGGTGATAACGCAGACATGACCACAGATCAGGCGTACAATATACTGGACAAGGTTGCTGAATTTTTTCAGCGGACGCAACCTCAAAATCCCGTCTCAATTCTCATAAGAATTGCCACCATTATCCGAGCTAAAACCTTCATAGAGCTGCTGGAAACCAACACCCAAAACGGGACAAATATCGTTAATGTTATTTCCGAGCTCTACGGTGTACTAACGAAAACAAAATAGAGCTACCTTGGTTTGGTGAAGTGTGAGATTCACAGACATCGTTTCAATTTTTTATACATGACCTGCTTTGAAAGTGCATTCGTTAGCGCAATAAATAGCCTAGTATTTGAGCGAAAATGCAACATTGTAAACGCACTTTCAAAACAGTTTATGAAACGGCCGTGCGGCTACCATTACATGACTCGAGATCAACGATGTAATCTGCAGATTTTTAAGTCCGCCACTTCACACGTGAAGTTGCGTTCCACAGCCGCGCCAACCTCAAATCGCCTCGCTGGCACAACAATCACGGTAATCACAGGTACATAGGATAGCAAGGAAAACCGCAAATGGTGCCCCTGGCCGGAATCGAACCAGCACGCCCGTAAAGGCAATAGATTTTGAGTCTATCGCGTCTACCAGTTCCGCCACAGGGGCGACCCAACCACGGAGAGTATATTAAATTTAATCAATTATCAATAAGCTTAACGTTCCTCACCGATCCTCCGGTTTTTATGCATAAACTGTTTTGAAAGTGCGTTTGTAATATGGTATTTTCGCTCAAATATCAGGCTAATTATTGCGTTAACAATGTCCTTTCAAAGCAGAATATATAATCTACCTATTCGGAAGATTTTTTTACACATCAATGATGAATGTAGTGCTGATTTCTTCGGAAATTTCCGGCATAAAAATAATTTTTATTAGAATTTTCTTTTTTTGTCATACGTTTTTTTGATTTTTTCTTTTGTCTTCATTGGTTTTTGTGCTATAAGGACATAGTCTAATCGTAGAAATAAGCTGCCCAAACCGCAAATGGGCTAGATATTTTGAAAATTTCATTTTTGGCTCTTTTTTTGCGGTGGGTTACTAGAATTTGTACAAAAAAGATTAAAATTAACAAGTGTAAAACGATGAACATAAACAGTAGAATTCCACTTTCCATTGCTTTTGGGATGATGTGTGCATATGTGAATTGCACAATTAGTGTATCCATGGAATCAACTCCGACTAAAAACCATGCATGCAATCAAAAATATTGCCAAACACCAAATTCCGCCATTAGGACGAAAATAATTGCTCGCAGTGATGGAAATATAAGCGATATGCTAAATTCCGTAGAATATGGCAACACCGAAAAAATCTTGTCACAAAATAGTGAACTTCATTCCATGCGAACCAAAAATTGTCTGTCAAAATATTATCGGGTACCGACCATGGGGACAGTTGGCTGCTACTGCATGATTGGCGGGAAAAAGTTCTTTGTATCAATTGATAAATATGTAATATCCGGTTTTAGCGCCACATCATCGCTCAAAAGAGCAAAGCTAGCATTGCGTAAAACTCAGTCAAGACAATCGAAGAGAATTACGAAATCGTCCTGGAAAAAAAATATGATGACTCCGGCGAATTTCTTGGAGCGCAACGGAACTAGCATAATTGGAGCTCGCACGTGTGGAATGAAAGCTTTGAATTGTAGTGGTCATGAGCGACACCTGTACCATGTGGAAATTCAGGCCATCTATTTGTTGTACAATTATTTGTTTACAAAAAAATTTGCAAAGGACACCATAGAAATGCTTATTGGAGACACTCTGGAAGCATTCATCGAAAAATATGATATACAATCTGCCAAATATCTTATGGCTGATCTTAGGGAGAAAATTAGTGATAGGGATAAAAAAAAGATTAGCTGTGAGGATCCAAAAGAATTTAAAAAGAAAAATGAGGAAGAGGTTATAGTGCTGGAGTCTAGAACGGGGAAATGTATATATGAGTTTTTGACTAAGTTTATGTCGAAGATGTTTAGAATAGCTTCCATCCACATCAAGATATCTCATCCATCAGGTTCATGTGGGATTTGTAGTAAATTTATGCAAATGGTAGTCAATGGACAAAACTCACACCAGCGCTTTGGCATGCAATTAAGTGGGGCCATATTGAGTGGAATACCGATAAATGTTCATTGGACAAATGAAAGAGGCAAAAAATTAACAAAAACATTTTCCCCTACCGCTAAGAAGTGCGTAAAAAATTACAAAAAAGCATCTGCTCCGGCAAAGGCAAAAAAACAGGAAATCAAGCGCCCATCCACTGCAGCAGCGCCAAGATCAAGGAAAAAATGCTGTAGGAATGTCGATGCCAATGTTTATACACTTAGCAACACTGCGCTTTTGAAGCATCCTAGGAGCGCGGCCACACAAAAAAAATGTACATTTACAATTGATACCGATGCTGCCAATACAGTGATTGATCAAGGAAAATTTACAAATCCCATATTGTCCCCACCATCGTCACCGGTTCAACTGTACATGATACCCGAAGAGTTTCATTAGGTAATACCAAATCCCATCATCGATTAGCTATTGCCCGCCTGGCAGCAGCTGCCAGGCAGGCAATAGTTAATCGATGATGGGATTTGGTATAAAATGAGATTTGGTATAATATTCTTGCTTTATAATCAGCCGCATAATATACTCAATCACACTGAGAAAGCAAACTTATACCATTCCTCATTATTGATTTTTTGTGGCAAGCGCTGGATGACTTCGCCCCCAGGCTACTCAAAAAAGCTTTTAGATAGTTTGTTGTGAGGAATGGTATTATATGTCTTCGTTTAGGTAATACCGCCAAGAACCAACTCCAAGCATCTGTTTGATTTGTTAATTTATGTGTGTGGTCCCATTTTATTAGCCATTACATTAACGCTTGGTATATGTGACTTTTTTGCACATTTCCCCATAGTTTTTGCCTTATTTCTGCTTCCAGCAGTATCTTGAATACATCCTTTTTTTGAATGTTTAGCTGCAAATTAATTTGATGTTTACGATAGAATTTTTTTTTAATGCTAGTGTTAGCCAAATATCTTACCAAAGGAATTACACTCAATTCCTGCAGAAACGTTTGTTTCAAAATCCCAGGCAAATGCATGTGATCATCCGCAGCGATTTGAAAACTATCGCCGTTGCTGTTCGGTTCATCAGCCATACTGTCTTCCAACAGCAGCGACACCTTTGTAAAAAATGATGATAGCGATTCATCCCGAGTGCCCATCGCAGCAACTAACATGCGATGCATTTCTTTGGTTGCGATTGGGAAAAACATTCGACACAGCGAATAAAAGGTGACATCGTTTTTAAAAGAAGCAATGGCGTAGATGGCCTCATCTTTTTGGCAATAATCTGTTATCCTCCTTGACTTGGCATAGTCTCCACATTCTAGAACAAAAATTGTATTTTCCCGGTGCAAAACGGCGCTTAATTTTTCCCAATGACTATCCTCTACGTTTCGCAGGCAAAGGCAATCGATCTTAGCGGAGGCAAACAGATCGCACTGCCCATTGATGATTTTTAGACTCTCTGCTACGGATAAGAATCGCATTTCCACTTCGCAATTGCCAAAAATTATCCGTATTTTTTCGGCTATAAAGTTACAAAATAAATCAAAGGTGCTTTTATAATTTCCATAAAGAAAAAACACCGATCGCGGCTTGATGAACTGATCCTTAACTCCAGCAAATTCTAACTTCATAGCTGAAAAAACTCCTGTGAACAATTTCCATCATTGAATTTTTGATTCATGCCCACACCACTATATTTATGTAATTTTAGCCGCTACCGAAGTGAGTTTCTTGTCACGGGGATTTGCTGAGCAGAAACACCCTTACTGCCTCAATTATTCTGTAAGCCAATTGCTTCATAACAATGCTACTATGGCGGCCGTAAAGTGACACTTCAATCCCCCATTGCCCGCGGGATATGTTATGGCTGCTGTGTACTTTTATTTGCCTCCGCATCAGGGTTTTCCTATTGCAATCCATCAAACCAACATCTGCTATGTAGGTGAAAAACTGACGCTTGGCATATCCGTCTTGTCCGAAAGCAAAAGCTTTTTCGCGGTAACTCAGGCACACATCCAATAGGTATTTACCATCAGTAATAGGCAAATCTCGGAGCAAATCAACGAGGTACGAGCGAAGTCTTTGGCCATCGCGGTCGGCAATTACGCCAACGCTAATGCCGGCACCGGTAGACTGTCGTCGCAAATAGCCTTCATCATAGAGCGGTCTTAGGGAACAAGACGTAACCAGCAGCGGCGCGAAAATGGCCAGGACACACCGACTTCGAAGTTTATACCACAAAATTTACTATCCTGCCCCTTACAAAAATTTTATCTTTTATAACTTTACCGGCCACAATATTTTGTACCGATTGTAGGCCCAGGGCTTTTTCAAAAACAACTTCTTCGGGGTCATCAACATCGACATCGATGGAACCCCGCAACTTGCCATTAACCTGGATCGGCAAATTAATCGTGGATACGATCAGGTATTGCTGATCGTAGACCGGCCAATCACCGGAAGATACAAGCCCAGTAAATCCTAGCATACTCCAGGCTTCTTCGCAAATATGTGGCACTACGGGAGCCATCAATTTAATCAAATCGCGAATAATGATGGAGAATACATTCCGATAGCCCTTCACATCGTCCAGGCAGCCATACACGGCATTAACCATTTCTCGCCCAAAAGCCACCACCTTATTCAGGTGGCGATTTTCAAGAGCATCTGTAATTTTCTTTATGAAACCATGAAAATTTTTGTATAACTCACCGACATTGGCAGGCAATTGTTCCAGGTTAAAGTCGATTGCACATTTTTGCGCCTCAACGCCACAATTCTGCATAAACACAAATAACCTCCAAAGACGGTTTACGAACCTCCAGCAGCCCTCCAGTCCTTCATCGGACCAAGGAAAATCCTTTTCCGGAGGAGTATCTGAAATTACAAATAAACGCAGAGCATCTGCGCCGTAGTTGGAAATTATGACGTCAGGATCAACCACATTTTTTTTCGACTTGCTCATTTTTTCCAAACGACCAACAATCACCGGTTCTCCAGTCTCCAGCAGCTCAAAATCACCACTTTCTCGCCGACGCACCTGCTCTGGAAATAACCACTCACCATTTTCCCGGCGATAGGTAACATTGCAGACCATGCCCTGAGTAAACAAATTTTCAAAAGGTTCCTGCACATCAATGAACTCACAGGTACTCAGTGCTCTAGTGAAGAATCTTGCATAGAGGAGATGCAGGATCGCATGCTCAATGCCACCAATGTACTGATCAACAGGCATCCACTGTTTAATATCCTCCGCCGAGAGTAAATCATCACTTTCTGAATCGTTGATACAGAATCTTAAAAAATACCACGACGAATCAACAAAAGTATCCAGCGTGTCAGTTTCCCGCGTTGCAGCAGCGCCACAGAGCGGACACACTGTGTGTTTCCAGGTGATGTGATGATCGAGTGGATTGCCGGTTTTTTCGAAGGAAACATCTTCCGGCAGTAGCACTGGCAGATTCTTTTCTTCCAGAGCTACTACTCCACACTTTGGACAATGCACCATCGGAATTGGACAACCCCAATAGCGCTGTCGTGATACACCCCAATCCCGTAATTTATAAAATTCTTCGCGGCTACCGATGCCGATATTGCACAATTTTTCAATAATGGCATTGCGGGCATCCAACACAGACATGCCGTTGAGAAAATCGGAATTTACCATAGAGCCATCAATGCCGGTGTATAGCAAGCTGCCGCCATCGGGTGTATCATTACCACCGTTTCCCGGAAGATCGATGACCTGCGAAATTGGCAGACCATATTTTGTTGCAAAATCATAATCTCGCTCATCGTGGGCTGGAGTTCCAAAAATCGCGCCAGTGCCATATTCCTTCAGAACAAAATTGGCAACGTAAACCGGGAGTTTTGTTGGCAAAAAAGGATGATTAACGGTTATGCCAGTATTAACGCCTAGCTTTTCTTGTTTTTCCATAATTTCTTCTGAAATTGATCCTTTTTTGAATTCTTCCAGAAATTTTGCCACGGAAGGATTCTTGGTTGCCAATTTCTCTGCCAAATCATGGTGAGGAGAAATCGCCACAAAGCTTGCTCCGAACAATGTTTCGGGACGAGTCGTGAAAACGAGAATGTCATCGCCTGAATCGCCACTGAACTTTATGGAACATCCCTCAGATTTCCCAATCCAGTTGGACTGCATAACGCGCACTTTTTCTGGCCAACCTTCCAAACCATCCAAAGCCGACAGCAATTCTTTTTTAAAATTTGTGATTTTTATGAACCACTGCGGCAGCATTTTCTTTTCTACCATGGCGCCGGATCTCCAGCCTTTACCATCGATTACCTGTTCATTAGCCAACACACAACTATCCACGGGATCCCAATTCACTTCGGAATTTTTTCTGTAAATAAACCCACGTTTATGCATAGCCAAAAACAATTTTTGCTGAAAAGCATAATACTTCTCATCACAGGTGGCAAATTCACGGCTCCAATCATAGGAAAACCCCAGGGCCCTTATCTGCTCTTTCATGGCTGCGATGTTTTTGTAGGTCCACTTTTTCGGATGCTCCCCATGAGCAAGGGCCGCATTTTCTGCCGGCAGTCCGAAGGCATCCCAGCCTACCGGGTGTAGTACAGCATAGCCAGACGCTCGTTTAAAGCGAGCAATTATATCACCGATGGTGTAGTTCCTGACGTGTCCTATATGAACCTTGCCGGATGGATACATGAACATTTCTAAAACATAATATTTGGGTTTTTTGCCACTCAAATCTGTTACAAATGAATTGTTTTTTAACCAAAACTCCTGCCATTTTTGCTCGATAACAGAAAAATTGTAGGGCGTATTTTCTGAAATATCACACATTATTTTTTATTTTCCCTAAATAAAAACAACCAAACAAGAAATCATTTGTAAATTACAAAACGATCAATCGCATAGCTGTATGATACGCACATCTATTGGACATAGCAACACAAACATTTGCGCAACGACTGCCATGGTCATGGGTTGGCATAGGCCGCTAAACATTGGATCTTCTGCGAAAGTAGAAAGAAGCGAAAAACACCTCTAACGAAAGAAGAAAAAGCCTATACCATTCCTCATTATTGATTTTTTGTGGCAAGCGCTGGACGACTTCGCCCCCAGGCTACTCAAAAAAGCTTTTAGATAGTTTGTTGTGAGGAATGGTATTAGTTTATTGTTTTGTTTGTTATGTGTTAGTGCAAATGCAATGCAATCGCTTGCCTTGCATATTGGCGCGAAAAATTTCGTATCTGCAGCACTTCTTGGGAGAAGAGACAGCCTCTTACTAAATGCTATACCCAATCACAGTGAGATTTCAGACGAAAAATACTGTAATCACAATAAAGACTCACCAATAAGATCCAATTTCTTACGGTGATTGAGTATATTAAAAATCAGAGAAAAAATATGCTCTCACACCATCGCCGTATTCATCGGAGGGTCAATATGTTCGATAATATTATCCCGTGAAAAAACTTGCACACACTGCGTTATCTATTATTTTTTCAGCTTATCATCAATACTTTGGAATACCGCTGTGATTAGTTCCCGCGTATCCATTGCACCTATCTCTTCGATGTTCCATAGATTTTCATAGGATTCCCGATGAGAACTAACGAATTTCGTGCAAAATAGCTCGCCTATTTCTGTGTTCTCAAAAGTTTCAGATATGTTGGTATAATCGCCGGTATCTGCAGCTTCCGACGCTTTATCCAAAATTATTGGTATGTCAATGTGTTGCCGAAGAGAAAATAGGTCGCAAATAATTTTAACAAGTTTTTCGGGTGACAGGATTCTTTTGGGAGCTATTGTGTAAACGGAGGAGGAAAAATCATAATTTTTCATAGAAAACACCAAAAATTTCAACAAAATTGCCAATACATTCCTTCTGCCATAAACATTTGTTAATGGAAAATCTCCACAACCGATGTTTATGAGGCCATCCTGCTTCAACGCAGTAATCATTCTTTCGCAAACGCCGCAGGGATCGCCAATCACCTCGGGAATTCTTACGATACGAAATTTCGTGTAAAACTTTCGACTGTTGGAATCGGCATGTTGCACAAATAATTCTCCGAGGCGCTGAGTTGCTCCGCTCCAATCTTTTGGATTAACGGCGCCATTACTGGAAAGCACGAACACATATTGGATTTTACGATTCTGGGCGAATTCAATTAGCCGACTCATATTAAGCACATTTTTTACGACAACTTCTGTCAAGCAACTTTCGCTGGAACAGGCGTATTTGATCGGCATGTTGTAAAATAGTATGTCCGGATGGGAATTTTGTTTTAGCATTAGATCCAGGTCCATTACCTTTGCTTTGCAACGCCCCCGATTGCCGTTCATTCCCAATTCCCTTTGCACATCCACTGCCAACTTCTCGGTTTCACATACAATGGTCAGATCGGCCGAATGAACAAAAGAAATTGCCCGAATGAAATCCAATACACTTCTTCTTCCATCAAAGCATATCCATAGGCGTTTGTTCTTCAGCACAGATGTAAGATTGGATTTTTCCTGCATCGATACATTTACATTTTCGTAATCATCCAGAGAAATCGGTTGCAAACTTACCCGAATTGCCTCATTGTCTTTTTCATTAACAATTTTTTTTTGTGCTTTGAGAAGCAGAATAGAAAAAAAGGAAGATATTTCAACCAATTGCTCCAAAATATCCGCATTGATTTTTGAGGAAAAATATATTAATCGGCGAGGAAAAGGCAAAAATGGAATCTTGTTTAACCGACAAAGCTTCTTCTGCAAATCCTGCGGCGAAGCCAAACGGCTAAATTCTTGCTTCGACGGCACTTGGTCGGCAAAGATTATCATCTCCAAGATTTTATAATTTTTACAATAAGTTTTGAAAAACAAAGCATCCTGTTCATCGTGGCAAATTACATAGACCGGCGTGGTGGAGGCAAATAAATGACAACCTCGCAGGTATTCGAATAACACAAACTCAAAGAATATCATGAAAAGGATCAGTACCACTGCCACCGAGAATGCATTGTGCATAAACAACATCGGTGCAGTACATATGATAACGACGGCAGCAATTTTGTGAGGCAATTCGATTTCTATCCTATCAAAAAACCACACAAAAATAGCTACATATGTGCACAGCAGTGCAAATAATTCCCGAAGAAAGACCACTCCATTGAATTTTGGATAAATTATTGCGGAAAGGACAGCGTAGAGCAGGACCAGTGCAAGCAGATATTGCATGTGGTAGATATATTTACGAGGAATATGCTGAAAATAAGTAAAAAAATAATCAAGCACTTCCCTAAAATAGGTCATTGAAGTCACTTTTATCTTCTTAAACCACCTACAATTCTGTGTTTTTTCTTGCAAATATTTCAATATATTTTTGTACATTGCCTGCGCGATTCCAACGGTGACTATGACCCTCGCTATACTATAGCACAACATCAACATTGTCGATATTATCTTGGCTTAGCGATTTTTATCTTTATGAGGAATCATTGCTACGGATAATGGCCCTGATTTGTAGGCTACGATGGCCTGTTTTGGATAATTTGCAACTGGATCTCATTCATATATGTAATTTATCCATGGTGGTCACTAATTTTCAAAACACTATTGCCAGTTTTTTCTTGAAATAGGAGTGTATTTTTTGAAAAAATAACACAAAAATATTATTGGCGGCAACATTACCGGCGGTGGCAATTGGATCAACGATGCCGTAAAAGGCAACAATGAAGGCAATCATTGCATCATCGAAGCCAAAATGCTCCTTCAAAACCGGAATAGTAACCATGATGGTTCCACTCGGAACTCCGCCTCCGGCAAACTTGTTCAGCACAAAGAACAGCCCGAACATGATGAAGTTAAATATGCTTGGCAGTGGATGATTAAACGATAACATCACTAGCATTGCCATGATTGGAACGATAATTGTATCACCAACCATATGAAAATTTAGCGTTAGCGGCATTACAGCATCCGCCAATGCCTTGTCCCGCGTATTTTTTTCAGCTGCGTTTAGGGATAGGGGAAGGGCAGCGGCGCTGGACATTGTGCTGAACGCTGTCACAACGGCCGGCAGAGTATTTTTGAGAATTTCAACAGCGCGGCTCAATTTAAATTTTGCGGCTACCAGTAGCCAAAGCAACAGATAGCAAACCAAAAAGCTGCACATCATCAGGCATACTATGGTATTTTGGCCCATAAAGCCAACCATTTTCCCTTCCGCAAACAGCTTCAGCAAAAATCCTCCCACAAACAATGGAAGTAGGGGAATAAAAAATTTTTTCATGAAACCCAGTACGCAATCGTGGAGAAAATGTATGATCTTCGAGATGTATTCCTGTGGTCGATATGCATTATATAAACCAACAATAATTCCAACCAACAGAGCGTAGGAGGTAGAGATAATATGTGGCAAATTTAGGCAAAATAATGGAGTAAATGTGATTTCACCGGTAGTAATTTCCTTGGTATGCAGATCGGATAAAATGCAAAATCCCACACTTCCTGATATGAGAATATTAAGAAAATTAGAGATAAAAACCATGGCCATCAAACCCAGCACAAATAGCATGCCTTCCCTGGGAATCGACGATAGAGCCACAGCCACAAAGCTGAACAGCAAAAATGGCAACACAAAGACCAGCAATTCTCTCATGCAGACGCTGAAGGTTAGAAAGAATCTGATGGCGTCGAAGGAAAGGTGATCATATAAAACGGTGACCAATCCGAACACCATCAGCAGTTGTGCAATTGGGTTGCATAACCATTTGACTATCGCTAATTTCTTTACTCGGGCAGTTTGATTTTCTACGCTCACTTCCATCTCCAACAAAATCAGGCCGGATTGTAATATACCCAACGTAAAAATACCACATTGTTTTTGGGAGTTGTAGGTTAAAAACGATGGTTGCCAAAGAGATTATCTGAGTTTATCAATGCATTGGGATTTTATGCTAAGGTTTTGAAGTGGTTGATATTTAGGATATTAATCTTCCTTTAAAGTCCGTCGAAATCTTGTGGAAAAAAACAGTAAATTCCTTCAAAACAGAAAAGATAGCGTACACGCAATGTACAGACTTTGTCAGAAGATTAATATTATCCACACAATCCATACTCACATAATCTTATACCATATCATCTCAAAAAATCCAATTTCTCACTGTGATTGAGTATATGCCGATCGTCTGCTGTATTATCTCGAATTTCAATACATTTTAAGCTTTTTCAGCCGGATCATAGCGGACTTAGGGAATGGCATAAATGCATTTGCATTTTTCCGGGATCTGTAATACTCTTTTTTTGGGTTTTAAAATGTTATTTTTCTTGGTTTTCGAATACTTTCCTCGTTAGATTACCCTTCGGACGATGACTTTGACCTTCTAAACCTGATGTACCTTCATGCGCACAGCGTTTCAGCCACCTGCGAAGCGCAGGGCGTGAAACCCCATACTTGCAGCACACTATGCCGGCATTCTTTATACTTTCGCATGGACTCACTCATTTCAAAGGGGGTCGCAATCTCTCTTTCTAACTTTGTTTCATGGCTCTTTTCCAAAACTTTATAGTCATACTGGCCTAAAAGTGGTACAATTTATATGAATTTTGAAGAAGTTGACGATGGCGTCCCAAAGGGAGGGGCAAGCAGCGATGGTTTTCCTGAGATATCGCTTGAAATTTG
>JAITRU010000010.1 GCA_031288225.1 Holosporaceae bacterium
GTTTTTCGTGCATAAAAATCCAATTTCCTACGGTGATCGAGTATACATCTAGTTAACGTCAATTTTTTCAGAGCAATAGGCAGATATGACCCGAAGGCATTCGCTGTGATTTTTGCGATAGATGACAAGAATGGTATCGAGACACATTGATCCACAGCCTTTTGCAGCAATAACCCCATCGATTTGCATGATTTTTTTTGCTAAATCCAACGACCTGGCATCCACAAAACCCATTTCGTTGAGGAAAGAAAAGAACTCGTTTATACAATGAGCCAACATCTCTCCGCTGCCTTTTTTGAAACAATCCAGTGCATCAGAAACAATCTGTCGCAGTTGACGTTTTGCAGAATCTGCTATGGTTTCATTTGCAATGTTTCGCAAGTGCTCGTGGGTAAAAATCTTAAATCCTGTCTTAAAAATGACCATACCAATATCGGAAAAATTGCATTCGATGGGTTCCAGATAATTGCTGGTACTGTCGAAGTATATGTGATGATTGCAATACTGGGCTAGACAATCGGCCCCACTGGGTTGAATTTGGTGGGCTATTCGATTTTCATAGTACAATTGTCTGTATTCTTCCAAAAAATCGAGGATATTGAATTTATTATTGGTTCTCCGGAGAAACAATTTGTACAACAAAGAGAATTGAGCGCTAGATGTTCCAAATCCACCATATTTTCGAAACGAATTTGTGAATGTTATCGATAATCCTTCAAAAACTTCGCGGTATTGGTGGTAAAACTTGATGACAGGCAAATTTTTGCCTGCTCCGATTAATTGAGTGATGCCGTTTGGAATAATCTCAAGACTAAATTGTGGATCCGTGATTAGCAAAATAGCACTGCCACCAAAAATAGCAGAATACTCTCCAATCAAAAAAGTCTTGCTACCACAAGAAAAAACTTCCACCACATTAGGAGTTGTCATGTCTTCCAGCACACAAACATTGCACCATTAATTACCGAACCACAGCGATGATTTTATGAGTTTTAAAAATTCAGCATGCAGAGTCAACTCTTCCGCACTGGGAGAAAAATCTAGATTCTCCGGTCGCTGCTGTGGATTCCTTTTGAAAAATTCCGCTGTTGCCTCCGCAACGGGCGTATTAGATTGATCTTGCAACTCAAAAGACAATCCACCCTGACGTCCACCAAGCAAATGCAGATACACATCTGCCAGCAAAAAACAATCAATCAAAGCCCCATGTTTAGTACGCTGAGAAGCGTCTATGCCGAACTTTTTGCATAGAGCATTGAGATTCACCTGAGATTTTGGCAGCATTTTCTTTGCCATTTCCAGCGTATCAACGACTCTCTCCGCGGAAAAAAGTGGCTTATTTATGCGCGCCAATTCGCAATTCAAAAAATTTATATCAAATTGTGCGTTGTGGATTATCAGTACTGAGTTGCCAACAAAATTCAAGAAATCATCAGCGATTTCGTGAAACGATGGCTTATCCGCTAGAAAATCATCGGTTATGCCGGTTATGTCGACGGCTTCCGCGCTCATGCTTTTCTGGGGATTGATATAGGTTTGGTATGTATTGCCGGTAGCAATATGATTAACTAATTCAACGCAGGCAAGATCTACGATACGATCACCATCATTACAATTGAGTCCCGTCGTTTCTGTATCAAGCACTACTTCTCTCAAACTATCCATAACGGTCATAATTGATAAACCTTTTTCGTGTAACATGTATATGTGCAAGCTACATTAGTAGCATTTTCCGGAGAAATATTTAAGTGGCAACCTTGACTAAGATACTTGTGTTGGATGATGAAAAAGATACAGAGGATCTTTTTTTGCAAAAATTTCGTCACAAAATTGCGGATGGAATCTACGAATTCGCTTTTGCCTCCTGCCAAGATGAGGTGCAAAAGCACTTCGAGAACGGAACATTTGATATTTTTATATCCGACATTAACGTTGCCGGTATGGATGGTATAAGCTTCATCAGCCAATTGAGAAAAGAATATCCACTCATGAGGGCGATTGTTGTATCCGCCTATGGAGACATTAATACTTTGCGAGCGGTTATGCGTTGTGGAGCGCACGACTTCGTCATAAAACCCATCGATTTTAATGATCTATTGGATACGGTACAAAAAACTGCAAAGGTTGTGGCATCCATGAAACAAATGGAGGCGACTACCAAAAAATTATCGGCAATTTCTGATGAACTTGATGTATCAGCAAAATTACAGAGAAGTATCCTGCCAGGAAATGTTATAAAGAGTGGTAGCATCGAGCTTTTTGCCGATACAATTCCAGCGGCGGAGGTAGGTGGAGATTTTTATGATTATTTTTGGTTAAGTGAGGGGAAATTAGGTATAGTTATGGCTGATGTTTCCGGGAAAAATGTTTCGGCAGCCATGTTTGCTACAATAGCGAAAACACTGATCAAATCCTTCTCGAGAATATATGCTTCACCGGCTGAATGTTTTAGAAATGTAAACATAACTCTATGCGCAGAAAATGTTACTACAATGTTTGTTACTGCCATGTATGGCATAATAGATACGGAAAAAAACGAAATAACCTACACAAATGCTGGGCATTTACCCATAGCAGTTATAGTCCCAGGGCAAGATCCTTGTTTTCTGGAATGCGATTCCGGTATGGCATTAGGAATCTTTGAAGAGGTGGAGTTCGTTGATCATACTCATCATTTTTCTCCGGGAGAAACAATTTTAATGTACACAGATGGCGTGCCAGAAGCAGCAGACCCAAATGGCGCAGAGTATGATTTTGAACGCTTTGCAGAGGTATTGGCTAAAAACGCAAAAGCATCTCCCAACACATTAACCAAAGAACTCATAAAGTCCATTCGTGAATTTGCCAACGGAGCACCACAATCGGATGATATCACCACGTTATGTGTCAAGTATAGAATGAGGATAATCCCAAATGTTATTTGAAATAAAAAATAAAATAGACGAAATCGGATACTTATGCGATGAGGTGAAAACATTCTGTAATGCCAACCACATCTCCAATGAAAAATACCACGACATTGTGCTAATACTGGATGAAATGGTAACAAATATCATTATGTATGCCTACCCAGATGGAGGAGAGTATATATTTTCTGTGGAAATTGAAAAGACAAATGACAATTTTGTTAATATCACCATCGTAGACAACGGCATTGCCTTCGATCCCTTGGCCAAGGATGATCCAAATACCAGTTCCGGCATAGAGGAAAGAGAAATAGGTGGGCTTGGCATATTTCTTGTGAAGCAACTATCTGAATGCATTGAATATTCTAGAATTGACGAGCATAACAAATTAAATATAAAGGTGGCAATTGTTAAAAAGGAGGAAAACAATGGAAGTTAAAACTGAGGATAATTCTGGTGTAATTATTTTAACACCGATGGGACGAGTTGACACATCAACCGCTAAAATATTTGAAGATTCTGTTATGGCTGCGGCAGATACAAATGGGAAAATCGCCGTTAGCTTTGATAGCATAGACTACATATCCAGTGCCGGTTTAAGAGTGGTTCTGATGTTAGGGAAAAAACTTAAGGCCTCCAACGGCACTCTTGTGCTCATTAATATGCCAGATAAAATTTATTCTGTCTTCAAAATGAGTGGCTTTGACAAAATATTAAAAATATGCGCAACCTTTGACGAAGCTAAGCCACTGTTTGGATAATCGATACCACTGGTATGCTAACCCAGGTTTGAAAGTGCTTCTTTTTTTCAAGCGGTCATGTGGGATTATATGCGCGATCTGGAACAGTGTATTGCAGTATTCCGGTTGAAAACACCATGGCCATACAGTCAATGTGCATTAAATCAATCCGCATGAACTTCTCAGTGTGAGAGAGCATTGCCCGATGATGGATTCATAAAAATATGTAAAAAGTTTCATTCTTTTGTCACAACCGCAAGCTGATATTGCCAAACGCAATTTTACACGTTAATTTGGATGGACCTAGGCATAGTTTTGTGGTACAAGATAGCATCTGGTCCATTGCTTCTGGAGCTTCGTGGGCTTTGGTTATGTTTTAAAGCTCCTTAATTTAGTACGTTGGTGAATTATGGTAAAAAAATTGCACGTTGGAAATTTAGCCTATTCTGTGACAGATGACTCCTTGAAAAATGCGTTTTCGCAGTTTGGATTGGTGGAATCTGCCACAATTGTCAGAGATAGGATTAGTGGTAGAAGCAAAGGATTTGGGTTCGTTGAAATGTCAACGGAAGAAGAAGCATCCCATGCTATAGAAAAATTGAACAAGAGCGCTTTTGAGGGAAGGACAATGTTCGTATCTGAATCTCGTCTTGCCTCTCCCAGCGGAACTCATCGCAGTTTCGATGGCAACAGAGGGCATGATCGGGACAATCGTGACCGAGATAATCGCGATGGACGAAGGTCACGTTATTAATTTTCCGAAGAAGTTTGTTAGAATTTTGCAGGGAAAAGTAGTAAGTTCGTTCAAAATGGAGAAGATAGCGCATACACGCAAGGTACGGGCTTTATCAGGAGATTAGTAATCATAGGACCTTCCCCAAAAATGTTAGGGAATGAGTTTTATAGGGTGATGAATTGACGGAAAGCCTGTAAACTTTCGAGAATCATTAAGAGGGTGTGTCTGGGCTGTCGTGGGGTTGCTGCGAGAGAAGAAAACTTTTGGAGGAAATTTTCGCAAAAAATGTCGAAAAATACGCTCACTAGGACAAGGTGTTATTACCGATTGCCGACGGACTCCAAAGTTTGGAGATGCAAGATTAAGTAGGCGATGAAAATAATGAAGTGTGTTGTTGGGCTATCCGGTGGGGTTGATAGTTCGTCAGTGGCAGCTGTGCTGAAATCCAAGGGGTATGAAGTTGTCGGCTGTACTTTAAAAATGTTCGAATCTTCCAAAAGCCAGGCAGCTGTGGCAAATGCCAAAAAGGTTGCTGATTTCCTCGGCATACAGCACGAAGTTATAGATTGTGTGACGGATTTCAAAAAGTACGTTACGGATTATTTTGTTAATTCATATCTGAATGGTTTAACTCCAAATCCCTGCATAATGTGCAATACTCATGTAAAATTTCAGTTCATTAATGAATTCAGGAAACAGCATGGTGCTGATTTTTTGGCTACGGGACATTATGTGCGACTTAGGCTGGATGGATCGCATCTGGAACTACGTCAAGCGGTGGATATCAGGAAAGATCAGAGCTATTTTCTCTATGCAGTCAATAAAGACATTTTGTCGCATGCTATTTTCCCACTGGGGGAGTACAAAAAAACCGAAACCAGAGCAATGGCCAGAGAATTTGGTCTGCATGTGGCTGAATCATCTGAAAGTCA
Organism: Holosporaceae bacterium; assembly: GCA_031288225.1. Taxonomy (GTDB): domain Bacteria; phylum Pseudomonadota; class Alphaproteobacteria; order UBA3830; family UBA3830; genus BNWE01. The sequence continues at coordinate 5,315 of JAITRU010000010.1, forward strand.
GGATATATGCTTCGTGATCAACAATGATTACGTATCGTACATTAAAAATTATGGAACAGAGTCGCCAAAATGTTACGAAAATTGCCCCAACAATGGGAATTGCAATTGTTCTTGCAGTGTTGGGACCACGGGTCACATTGTTGATAAAAACGGAAAAATTCTCGGCAAACACAATGGCATATTTAATTATACCATAGGCCAGAGAAAGGGGCTAGGCCTGTCCGGCGGTCCGTTCTTTGTTTGTGGGCTTGATACTAAAAAAAACGAAGTTATTGTGACAGATAAAAATGGTGTAAAGGCTGACTTCATTAGGCTCAAAAGGGTAAAATTCATTAATCAAGAATTTTTTGGCAATTGCTTTGTGCAAGTCAGATCAACAAATTCAAAAATAAAGGCAAAACTACTGGAACATGGAGCTATGAATGATAATAATATCCAAGACACAGCAGATCAGTACTTCGTAGAACTTCGTGAACCGGAATATGGGGTAGCAAAAGGACAGCACTGCGTTTTCTACGACGCCGACAATGTTGTGCTTGGCGGGGGCGTAATTTCCTAAGAGGAACAGCAAAGAGCACAACGCTAATCAATAACCGGCGCATTAATGTGGTGCCTGGTGAGTTGTAAGTTTATTTTTTATGCCGTTTAAATGGGAATAGTTTTTCCAATTTTAGTTGCCCTGTATTTTCTGCTGGTGGCGTTTATTTCCGTAGACTTGTCCATCGCTTATTTTTATGTGTTCATTTTCGTTCGAACAATGTCGAAATCAATATGGCAAGGAAAAATTGCCACGATTTTTTTCACTTCGGTGTTTATGGACATTTATATGCTCGCAGAGACAGGAATCTCGTTTCTAAGATTTTTTCTTTTCCATATGTTGGTGAATCGTTTCCGCGCAACCCTGATGCATGCCTCTGCTATTTTCTGTGCCTACTGCTTTCTGTTGCTGCTATGTGTAGCAGAGCTGGTGTGTCATGGAGTTGCCTTCATCTGCAATGGAGCATTTTTTGATCTAAAGCGGTACATTAATCAAATAATGCTCACATTAATTTTATGGATGATTTGCAACTTTATGGAATACGCTGCCGGAAAACTTAGGGAACGGCACAGTGCTTAGTGGCAACGATTTTAGACGCAATTATCAGTTGCGCATCAGGATAGTGCTAGCACTATGCCTGATATTCAGCGTAATTCTAGTACGACGATTGTATGTACTCCAGATTCTGGAATCTCCGAAATATTTGTTGTTGTCACACAAAAATAGGATCCGGCTTTCTCCAATTCTACCAAAACGCGGTAGGATTATATCTGCTGATGGCAAGATAATTGCCTGTAACCGCATGAGGTGTAAATTAATAATAGAAGCCTGCGATAAGAAAAATTTCATAAAAAACCTGGAATTGTTGAAAAAATACCTAAATCTCACTGAAACGGAAAAAACAACTCTGGATGATATCCGCTCCCACGTTCCGAAATATACGGCCATCACAATTCGCGATGATTTATCCTGGGACGAGTATGCAAAAATTTCGATGATATTTTTTAAACTCAATTACGTTGCGCTAGAAAACACATTCACGAGGAAATACCAGTTCCCGCTGGAATGTAGTCATGTACTCGGCTACACAGGCAAAAATTCCGATGATATCCAGATGATAGCCGGCAAAACAGGGCTGGAATTATCGCTGAATCGTGAATTAATAGGGAAGTTTGGAACCGCCCAAATGGAAATTAATGCCCTTGGGAAAAAAATGAGGATGCTCAATGTTTCCAATCCAGTTAATGGCCGAGATATAACCATAACCATCGATAGCAGATTGCAGAGATACATTTTTGATTTAATTAATGCCGAAAAGGCTGGTGCCTGCGTTGTGGTGGACATAACTGATGGCAGCGTTTTGGCAATGGTGTCAGCACCGGCCTTTGATGCCAATCGCATATCATCCAAAATATCCAAAAATCAATGGCAGGACCTAATCAATGATCCTCTTGCTCCACTCATGAATAGAACCATCAGCTGCGTTTATCCTCCTGGATCCATATTTAAAATTGTGGTTGCCATGGCGGCTCTCTGTGAAGGAGTGGTTTCTGAAACGGAAAGAATACCATGTGCTGGTTACATAAGTGTTAATAGTCATAAATTTCACTGCTGGAACAGATCTGGGCATGGAGCAGTTAATTTGGCCGAAGCCATGGCTATGTCCTGCGATTGTTATTTTTTTGAAATAGCTCAGCGGCTTGGCATCGATAACATAATAAAACACGCCAAAAAGTTCGGGTTAGGTGAAAAAACCGGCATTGAATTGCCACATGAAAATTGCGGGCTACTGCCGACGCGGGAATGGAAATTTTTGAGATACAGACAGCCCTGGACATACTCCGAAACTGTTATTACCGCCATAGGGCAAGGAGCGCTACTGTCAAACCTGCTGCAGACTGCAATGATAATTTGTAAACTATACGCTAACAATTATGCACTAACTCCGACATTAATAAAAAAATCCAAATCAATATCCGAAAATTCGCCCCCAATAATAGATGAAATTTTCAATAAAAATTCACACAAAAGTGATCAAACCCAAGATCCAATTCCTAAAAAATATGCAGAAATTATCAAAAATGCTTTATACCAAGTGTGCAATGCCCAATACGGAACTGCTTTCGTGTGCTGCAAGAGTGACTACGGAATTTCCGGCAAAACCGGATCATCTCAGGTGAGGCGTCTAAAAGATCACGAAATAGGTATGCACAACAAAAACATTCCGTGGAAATTTCGAGACCATGCTTTTTTTGCTGGCTGTGCTCCGCAGCCCAATCCACGCTATGTGGTGGCGGTGCTAATAGAACACGGAGGTGGAGGAGCTAGTGTTGCAGCTCCCATTGCCCGCAAGATTTTTGACAAATTGTTTGAGCTTTACGCAGATGAAAGGAACACTTCCGGAAATCTCAACATAATGGATAAAAGAAATATCAATGCTCTATGATTTTTTGGAAACCTAATGTTGTGTCTCAGCAAATTAGTCTTGCATATTACGGTTGGCAATGTCATGCTGTTTGCGTAATCGCTATTGCTATGGCGCTATGGTGTTTTTTTGTAATTATCACGAGTGTATGTTTTTGCAAAACGGATTTGCATGAGTTATATTTTTTTTGCGTTGGGAGTTTTGGTGTTAATAGCCATTGCTGGGTTCGTTTCCGGATCAGAGACTGCGATCACTGGTTCATCTCGTGCTCATATCTATCACCTGGCAAAAAAGGGGGACGCACGCGCCAAAAAAGTTATCGCTCTCCAGAAAAATATGACCACGACCATAGGCACGATTTTGGTAATCAATCAGATTGTGGTGTATTTGATTCCCATCGTGAGTACATTGTTCGCAGTTCATCATTTTAGTCCTGCCACAACAGCGTTGGTGCAGATGGTAATCGCTGTTCTGTTGATGGTCTACGCAGAGATTTTTCCAAAAATGCTGGCCATACAATTTGCTTCCCGCTATGCGCTGTTCATCGGCCCCTTTCTGAAGGTGGTGGTGAGATTTTTGCGGCCGGTAATATCGCTGATGGAAGCATGCGCTAAATTATCACTGCAACTCATGGGCATAACCATAACCAATTCCAGCTACGAGACCCAATCGGACGAGGAGTTGCGTGGTGCCATAGAAATGCACTCTGCAGATGCCAACGATGAAGAAGCAGTACAGAAAAAAAGCATGCTCAAAAGCATTCTAGATCTCGAAAACGTAACCGTTGGCCACATTATGGTCCACAGAAAAAATCTCCGCACCATCGATGTTTCTTTATCCATAGATAAAATTTCCACTGAACTGATGCATTGTCCCTTTTCTCGCATCCCAGCCTGGAAAGATAATCCGGAAAATATTGTAGGCATACTAAAAGTAAAGACTTTTTTCCGCGAGCTACGGGTAAACTGTAACAGGCTCGAAAAAATAAAAATATCCAACATAATGACGCCTCCTTGGTTTATTCCTGAAACTATTCACCTGATCGATCAGCTGCAGAATTTTCAGAAAAAGCGGGAACACTTTGCACTGGTGGTTGATGAGTACGGAGGACTGCAGGGATGCATCACCCTGGAGGATATTTTGGAAGAAATAGTTGGAGAGATTACCGACGAAGAGGACGCCATTGTTAGCGGTACTCGTCCCCAATCCGACGGCAGTGTAATAGTGGACGGATCTACTCCAATTCGAGATTTAAATCGTGAATTTAGCTGGAATATTCCGGAAGAAGACGCTGCCACCATCGCCGGCTATATCATGCACGAACTGCGCAAAATACCGGACGCAGGGCAGGTGTACGTTTTGTTGAATTTTAAGATCGAGATTCTTCGCAGGCAGCGCAATCAAATAGGCTCTGTCAAAATTACTCCACTATCGATTCAGGCTAGTGAAGATGGTCTAAATTAGACTTGCACAGTGGAGTAAATAGTGAATAATGTATAATTGGCACTTTTTGAAAATATTGCGGAAGTAGCACAAACGGAATTGACTGGAAAAACACATGGAATGGATGGGCACAACAATTATTTCGATTCGCAAAGGAAATCAGGTTGTTGTGGCAGGTGATGGTCAGGTTACCATGGGCAGTACCGTTGTAAAATCAAATGCCAGGAAGGTAAGATTTCTGGCATCCGGCACTGTGCTGGTTGGATTTGCCGGCGCGACGGCAGATGCCTTCACACTATTTGAGCGACTGGAATCCAAGCTGGATCAGTATCCTGGGCAACTCCAGAGGGCATGTGTGGAATTGGCTAAGGATTGGAGAACTGATAAATATCTACGAAAATTAGAGGCAATGATTGCCGTGGTGGATCAGCGCTATTCGTTTATTTTAACTGGCAATGGCGATGTATTGGAACCCCAGGATGGCATCATCGGCATCGGCTCCGGCGGTAGTTTTGCCATTGCCGCAGCTAGAGCTCTCCTGGATCAGGATTTATCAGCAACGGATATTGCTCTAAAAGCTATGAAAATTGCTGGAGATTTATGTATATATACAAACGATTCTATAATTTTGGAGAAAATTGATATAAATGAAAATTGATAAAAATAATAGCTCCCAAAATCAGTGTAAAGATAGGCGCACCATGACTTCTCTAACTCCGAGCCAAATAGTTGCGGAGTTGGATAGGTTCATCATAGGTCACAGCGAGGCCAAAAAAGCAGTGGCCATTGCGCTGCGCAATCGCTGGAGACGACAGCAGGTGCCAAGCCCGCTGCGGGAGGAAATATTACCGAAAAACATCCTCATGATTGGCCCTACTGGAGTGGGAAAAACGGAAATAGCTCGTCGACTATCTCGCCTTGCGGATGCTCCATTCATAAAAGTCGAGGCAACGAAATTTACCGAAGTTGGCTATGTGGGACGAGACGTAGAGCAGATCATTCGCGATCTGATGGAGATAGCTGTTTCCGAAACCAAGGAACGCAACAAGCTGCTATTCCGGAAACAAGCACAGTCCAGAGCCGAGGCGAAGATCCTTGATATTCTGGTTGGGGAAAACGCTAGCGTTGAGACTCGAGAAAAATTCAAAAAAATGATGGAATCCAATCAATTGGAAGACAAAGAAATTGAAATCGAAGTTACCGAACATGCGGCCAGCCAATCCTTTGATATTCCTGGTATGCCAGGATCCCAAATAGGAATGCTGAGCCTCTCGGATGTCATGAACAATGCTCTCGGCATAAACAAAACCAAAAAACGTACTGTAACCATAAGTGAGGCTCGTCAACTAGTAGCAAAGGAAGAAAGCGAAAAGCTTATAGACAAGGACAAAACCGTGCGTGACGCAATCTACGCCGTCGAACAAAATGGCATAGTTTTCATCGACGAAATCGACAAGATCTGCGCGAAGAATGCCTCAAGGAGCGGTGCTGACATAAGTCGTGAGGGAGTGCAGCGGGATTTACTTCCCCTCATAGAAGGATGTTCCGTTACAACGAAATATGGAACTATCAAGACCGACTACATCCTCTTCATTGCTTCCGGCGCGTTCCACGTTTCGAAGCCATCGGACTTGCTGCCGGAGTTGCAGGGCCGCCTTCCCATAAGGGTGGAGCTGGGAAACCTAAGTGAGGATGATTTCTTCAGAATTTTGATGGAAACTGAGAGTAGCCTTACGAAGCAATATGATGCTCTCCTAAAAATTGAGGGTGTTAATCTTGATTTCACCGAAGATGGCATAAAAAAAATTGCAGAAATGGCTGCCATCGTAAACCAAAATGTGGAAAACATAGGCGCCCGTCGTCTGCATACGATTGTGGAAAAACTTCTGGAGGAGATCAGCTTCACGGCTGATCAAAGATCCGGAGAATCCGTTGCCATTAACGCCAAATATGTTGAAGATAAGGTGGGCCATTTGGCAATTCACAAAGATTTGTCGAAATTCATACTCTGATCCCATTTTGGTTATAGACAAATTACTTTGAAAATGCGAGTTTCGAGTAAACAGGTATAGAAACTGCAATGATTAATAGAACGAACTTTCAAAGTAATTTATCTATATCTTTCGACACCAGTTACAGTTATCACGAGCCAACTTGTCAACGCGATCGTTAAGTTCATCGCCGGAATGTCCTTTTACCCAATGCCATGATATTTGATGTAGCTCGGATGCTGCCAGTAATCGCCGCCAAAGATCTTGGTTTTTCACCGGTTGTTTTGCTGAATTCCGCCAGCCGTTTTTTATCCATTCATTTATCCACTGGGTGATGCCGTTTCTCACATATGTGCTATCTGTGTGTATTTCGACGTAGCAGGGTTGCTGCAGTGCTTCCAAAGCGCCTATGGCGGCCATCAACTCCATGCGATTATTGGTGGTGTTTTCTTCGGTTCCCGAAAGTTCTTTCTCCGTGCCATTACAGAACATAATTGCACCCCATCCACCAGGACCAGGATTGCCACTGCAGGCGCCATCGGTGTATATAACTACTTTTTTTAGATGATCTAATGAATTTAACCCTCTAAATTTGCTCATAAATCAATGTTTCCCGAAAACACATGAACGGCAGCGCCGGTGTGAGCATAGCTACCATCCTGATTATTGATATCTATCCGCAGTGAGCCGCCCCTTTGATGCACCAAGACTAGAGAGGATTGTATCATACGACACTGCTGGGCCAAAATAGCTACGGCAGATGCTCCACTGCCGCAGGCCATGGTTAATCCAACTCCTCTCTCATAGGTAATGGACTCGATTACAGCAGGTGCAGCTGGAATTGGTAAATTTTTTTCCAATGTTGTTGTAGTTAACTCATCGATAATATGAGCAAAAGAAACATTTACACCATTTTTGAATAATGGATTTGCCATGAGCTGTTCACCTATGGTTTTTGCTTGCTTGGTTGATGGGAGCTTTTTTAGAAAAAAAACCAGATGCGGGTTGCCAACGGAAATGCAAGCTACTTTCAGGCAATCCTGCAAAACTGTAGGAACAAGAGCATTGTCGATTAATTGCAGATCACAGATAACATCCAATTGCAGAGGATTTTTTACTGATTTTGTAAGCCCTATATCCCCGGCACTGAAACTGGGTTTTTCGCCTGTTACAGTGATATTATCTGCATCATTTACCGTCAATAGATGGCGTTGCTTACAATTCCTTGTCAACGCAGTGCATTGGGAAACACCGTGGCGTATATGCACCAGCAATCCGAGACATCTAAGCGCATTGCCGCAAATTTCAGCCATACTACCATCTGCATTAAAAAACCGCACATCGACCAGCGTCAATGGCATTGAAGATAAATCCTTGCACTGCGATTTTTTATACAACACGACGCCATCGCAGCCGATGCCAAAAATTCTATGGCTGATTCTGGCGATGATATCCCTAGAAACAACATACGATGAGCAAAACTGCCGAAGGTCTAGCAACACAAAATCATTACCATGAGACTGCATTTTATCAAATGCAGTAGTCATTTCGTCTGATCCAGCATCCGTCTCACAAAAACCTTTCCCTGCTCTACAGCCGGTTGTCCAAATGGGCTTATTCCCATAAGGTGGCACACACTAACCGTTTCTAGCATAAAATGCATAAACAACTCTCCCAATATGACTGGGGTACAATCTGGAATTTCTATGGTCCTGATTCGTCGCCTATGAGCTTTCATGGAAGCAAGGGTTGCATCATGTTGGGCTTGAAAAATTTCAGCAACGGTTTTGCTGCGAATGTAAGATAAAGACTCCGGAATAGATTCATCGCGAATTGCAGTATCATTGCTTTGTTTTTCCAGAAAAAAGGAAAAACATTTATCGGCATAGCCGTCCAAATACAACTGCAATTGATTATGCTGATCAGCGGACCCCATTGCAGTAAGTGGTGTAACTCCGACGCCTGATTTTCCGCTGCTTTCCGCATACATCTGCGCCAGCCAAACACCAAAATCATACAATTTATCTGCATATATGAAAGATACATGCTGTAAATTTTTTGCACAGCCGATTTCACGCCAATTCTGGATCATGAAACGAGCTCCTTCCTGCACCTGCAGCAGAGCATCGTTGTTTTCCAGCAGCATGCGACCACCGCTGCGCAGCGCCGCTGGATTTATCCCACACAACAGAGCCGGCAGCATGCCAACAATCGAAAAAACCGAAAATCTGCCGCCAATATTTGAAGGGTGCGGGAGACATAAAAAACTAAACTGCTCGGCAATCTTTCTCAGGGAAGACGGTTTGTCTTCCGTGATTACCACGAACTTTCCAGAAATATCCTTTCCACAAAAAGATTCGCATCGCTCGATGGCTAGCAACGTTTGGCATATTGTCTCCAACGTTTCGCCGGACTTCGATATACACAGAAAATGTGTATTGTTCCAATCAAGTGCAGAAAACATCTTTTCCAGAGAAGATGGATCAAGGTTGGTGGAAAATCTCAAATTCTTTTTGCTGAAATTTCTTTGGAAATTTTGAGTATTAGCCACAACATTAGCAGACATGCCCTGCACTGCAGCATGAATACATTTACCACCTAAAACTGAACCACCGGCTCCAAATATCACGAAATTTTTCACCGACATCCACTGCTGAAAATCCGGAGATTCAAAACACTCAAGGTCACTGGATTTCTTTACAATATCAAAGCAATCTAAATCCTGCAGATTAGCAAAAAAACCAAAATCCTGCGGGGCAATGTGCTCTGGATGTATTATATTTTGCAAAATCATAAAAATTAAACTCCATCATCTAGTAGTCGTATTTGTTTTTTTCGATTTACCGAAAGCAGTGATCTTATTCGGCTGCATGATGGAAATGACGGCCGGATCACTCCCAAATATTTTTCTGGCGCACTCATTTATCTCATCAAGATCATATTTGTTGATAAATTTTTTATATTCCTTCAAAAAATCGAAAGCGTAGCCAGCTGCAATTTTCTTTGATAGCCAATCGATCATACCAAAAGCATCCTCCCTGGCAGGCGGCGTCGTATCCAGTAATTTTTTTACAGCTTTCGCAGTTTGTGCCTTTGTCATGCCATTGGTGGCAGTATATTTAATTTCGGCCAAAACTGCGGTCTCCAACATTTCCAGCTGATCTGCATTTTTAGGGACAACAGCTATGCAAAAATCTCCGGAATCGTAATTCCAGAATGAATAGCAAAAAGATATAGAAGTTGCTATTTTTTTCTCTACTACCAAGCTATTTTGTAATACATCATCCAGATGATTTACAAAAATCTCCAGGGACCTTGCTTTGTTTTTATCGTTTTTGTAGCTAGGAATCACCCAGTAAAACTTTATTATCGGAACATTAATTTGGTCGCTATTTTTCACAATCTTGACGGTAGATCCACGATGATCTGGTTCCTGCAGCCTCAGAGTTTGAGGAGCTTTGTCGTTATCCTTTTTGAAATACTTATTTATGTACCCACAGACTTTATCTTTTTTTACATTTTTCCCGGCCCCGGCGATCACAATCGTTGCTTTTGCATTTCTATAACAATTGTGGTGAAACTCCTGTAGATCATTCATTGAGATCGATCTTATGTCATCAATATCACCGGCCACGGTAAACATACTTCGACTATGCCAGGACATCGCCTTTTGCACTTCACTCTTGAGCAGATTAACATCCATTCGAAGCTCATCGGCAATGCTTTGCTCAACTGCCTTCTTGCAGGAATCGATGTCGGCATTATCACATTGAAAATTGTTGTAGACACTGCCAAAAATCTCCATAACATTTTCCAATTGCTCTGGCTTTCCGTAGAAGTAGTATATGCTCTGATCGCAGCCAGCATAGGAATTAATTTCTGATCCATATATTGGGGAAGATGTGTTGGCGTTTGCATAATCACGTAATTTTTTCGCAAATACCTTGGAAAGTAAATTAGCAACACCTTTTTTTTCAAAATCGTCTGCCCCACCAGCTGATATGCAGAGCATGACTAATACTCCGCTAGAAGTAGTGTCAATGAAAACCACAGAAATACCGTTATCTAGTTTTTGTATGGAACTTTCTATGTATTCATCATCACCAAAACAGCAGTTATTTCTTACTAAAAAAAACGAGAAAAACACTGCCAAAACGATAAGTTTTAAAACATTTCTCCTTGACATTACAAGCCACCCTCTAGCTAAACAAATGCAAACAAAACCCAATTTCAGACTTCTTCCATCACTAAATCAATGGCGCTTCCCGACGCGTGTCGTTGTGTGGTTTACTAGCTTATTTTTTTCTTTTTTTAAAGGATCAGGAAGGACACTTTTTTCGTTAGTTGCAGCGGTAGACGGAATGACAATGGGCGGTTTCAGTAGCGGATTATTCTGAGCAGCTGTTTTGTCTACTCCGCTATTCTCATAACCATTGCAGCCGGACAACAACACCTGCAACATCATAATGGCACAACTTGGTAATTTCGCTTTCGCCATCTATTTTGCTCCTTCCAATTCCTATGAACGCAACTCCTGCGACCCTTTGCGCTTTTCTAAGCAACGGGAAAAGCAAACCATGGCAGTAGCTGCAACAACTATGACACTGTCAGCTACGTTAAACGCAGGCCAGTGGTACGCACCAATATGGAAATCGAGGAAATCAATGACTGCTCCGTGAAATATGCGATCCAAAGCATTCCCAACGGCCCCTGCGATAATCCCAGAAGCAGGCAATTGATAGATCATTTCCCTTCTCACCCACATTACCAATAGTAGCACAATTGCAAGTGAAAGCAATATCAACACCAAGGCACTGGTGGAAGCGCCATTGAATATTCCAAATGTAATGCCGCGATTTTCCACTCTAACAATGTTGAAAAATGATAAAACCTGATAACAATCTCCGCGAGAAAGAAAATGCAACACCGTAAATTTGGACAACTGATCGCAAAGCAACACAAACGTTGCTAGGAGCACTAGTTTCCATTTGCCAATACCATCCGACACCTCTCGCATATTTTTCCCTCATTTAGAACCGTTGATATTTTCCAACATCTTTCGCATTTTTCTCCTTTTGCAACTTCCACGACAACACCAACGTCTGCAATGTCACTGCTGATGAATGCTGTGGAAGGAATTGAAATGTTTTGCAATATTTTTGCGGCAGAAGTTATGGAAATTTCAGACCAAAAATCTTCGTCAATTATTGGTATAATGGAACATGGATCGAAGATTGTCACACTAGCCTGCAAGCTCGATCCCAGGCGTTTCTCCTGCCTTGCAATTTCCAACGCAGTTGTGACTAATTTTCTGATTTCCCGAATTTTATTGATTTTCTCGCCCAAATCTGCATTGCGCCATTGTGGATTAATGGGCAAAAATCTTTCCAAATGTATGCTCTGCGCTGCGGACGGTTGAATTCTACTCAACCACGCCTCCTCGGCAGTAAAAACGACGATCGGAGCCAGGCGTCTTATGAGGTATTGAAATAATATGTTTAATACTGTACGATAGGACCTACGTTTGTGACTACTTGGTGAATCACAGTAGAGACAATCTTTGCGAATGTCGAAGAAAAACGAGGATAAATCACCGGAACAAAAAGTATGCAAGACGGTGAAATATCGATTGATATCGTATCTATCAACACATTCCGTCAGCTCAGCATCGATTTCCGTTAGACGATGCAGTGCCCATTTTTCAAGATCTGGCAAGCTGCTATGGTCAACGTATTCGGTCTCTTCACAGCCATCCAATGCCCCAAGCATATATCTGATGGAATTACGCAGTTTTCTATAAACATCTTCCAACTGCTTCAGGATATTCAGCCCCAGCTTAAGGTCTTGTGTAAAATCGCTACTTGCAACCCACATTCTAAAAATGTCTGCACCACAATTGTCCACCACCTGATCCAATGTGACGGTGTTTCCCAGTGACTTTGACATTTTTCTACCGTGTTCATCAACGATGAATCCGTGAGTGAGCACCGTCTTGAACGGAGAGTTGTTGTAAATTCCGCAGGAATTCAATAGAGAATGCTGAAACCAGCCCCGGTGTTGATCTGAACCTTCCAGGTACAAATCCGACTGCAGAGATTTATTTCCCTTCCTAATGACATAGGAATGAGTTGAAGCGCTTTCAAACCATACATCCATGGTATCCATGATTTGTTCATAGTCCTCTGCTCTATACTTATTCCCAAGAAAAAATTGTGAACCTCGAGAAAACCATGCATTGGCGCCTTCTTTCGCAAATACATCGGCAACGCCGTAAATAATATCCGGATCCCGTAGCGGCTCTCCGGTTTCTTTGTGCACAAACAGTGGCATTGGTACTCCCCAAATTCTTTGGCGTGATAGGCACCAATCGCCTCGATTTTCTATGAAAGAACGAATGCGATTGTAACCCTGTTTTGGTATCCAATTCACTTTTTCTACTTCTTCAAGAGCTTTTTTGCGTAGTCCAGTATCGTCCATGCTGATGAACCACTGGGGTGTGGTTCTGTATATGAGAGGAGCCTTTGATCTCCAGGAATGAGGATAGCTGTGCGTGATGACACTACTGTGGAGCAAAGCACCGGCATTTCTGAGATATTGCAACAATTCTTCTTCCACCATGAACACATGTTTTCCGGCGAATAGTGGAACATGCGGATAATACAGCCCATCACCACCGACTGTTTGTGGTACGGCGATACCAAATTTTTTACAGATGTAGAAATCATCGGCACCATGTTCCGGAGCCGTATGCACTAGTCCAGTTCCAGTTTCAATGTCTACATGCTTGCCATCTAACAGTGATACAGCAAAATCATAGCCATGCTCATATAAAGGATGATGACAGACGGCATCGTCTAGAAGTTTTCCTTCAAACTCCTTGATTACCTTTGAGACTACGTTGGTTTCCGATGAAAATTTTCCCACCAGATCCTTGCCAACGATTATTTTCCCATGCTCCGCTGTCTCCAACAAACAGTATACAATATCGCTGCGATAGGAAATTGCTCGGTTCCCAGGCAAAGACCAGGGAGTTGTCGTCCATATCACGCAGCTTGCATTTTCCAGAAAATCGGCTCCAGTACTTTTTATTTTGAACGCCACATATATGCTGGTGGATTTTTTATCCATGTACTCTATTTCGGCATCTGCAAGTGCTGTTTGCTCCACTACAGACCAAAACACCGGGCGCTCTCCCCGATATAAAGTTCCATCAACGATGAATTTTCCGGCTATCCTCACCACATCTGATTCGGCTTCTCGACTCATGGTTAAATATGGATTGCGCCAATCTCCACTTATCCCAAGCCGTTTAAAACCATTGCGTTGTACATCAATCCAGTATTCGGCAAATTCTTTACACATATTTCTAAAGTCAGCAACGGGAATGGCATTTTTGTCAACGCCCTTTTCCCGCAGTTGTTCCTCTACCTTCCATTCAATGGGTAGGCCATGGCAATCCCAGCCGGGCACAAAGGGAGCATCGAACCCCTGCATTTGTTTCATGCGAACAGTGATGTCCTTCAGTACTTTGTTCATGGCTGTCCCGGCGTGGGGAGTACCATTTGAAAAGGGGGGACCATCGTGCAATATAAATTTCGCACATTCATTTGAAGCAGCGCGCAGCTTTGTATAAATATCAATATCTTCCCAAAATTTTAGCAACTCCGACTCTTTCTGCAACAAATTTGCACGCATCTGAAAGGTTGTTTTTGGCAAAAATATCGTGCTTTTAAAATCCATGACCCACCTCAATTTTTAGGCGCTAATTTTTCCTGAAAATAAAACACCGATCACCTGTCCAGTGAAATCCTTCCACCACACACAGCACATTAAGTTTATGCTGCAGAAAACAGCTATTTGGCAGTTTTAGAGGAAGTATATGTATTTTTTTCGCTAATGCGAGCTGCCTTACCGACTCGACTGCGTAGATAATACAGCTTCGCGCGGCGCACAGCACCTTGCCGCATGACTTCTATAACTATGTTGGGAGAATACAGCGGGAACACTCTCTCAACACCCTCACCAAAGGAAATTTTTCGGACAGTAACGGACGACCCCATTCCACGATTGCGGCGAGCTATGCACACACCTTCAAAGGATTGCATTCTTTCCTTTTCGCCATCAAGGACTTTGATGCGCACATTCAGAGTATCTCCGGGGGCGAAACGTGGAATAGATTTGTTTGCCAACAATTTTTCCTGCTCTTTTTTTTCAAAATTCTGCAATATATTCATGTTTTAAATTCCCAACCAATACGGAAACTTGCAATGCCACGTTCCCAGCCTTTTCATTAACCACAAAACCCTCACCCCGCATGCAGCATTTTTTTGCCTGCACCAGGCTACAAACCTGGTCATCATAGCAGAAATGCCACGATGAATTCAACTGTAATTCTGAATTTATAGGTCAAGTTGACGGAAAAATATAGGATTCATATCTTAAAAAATTGTTTTGTATTTCATGCCAAGCTATTGCTTTAAAATGTTATAGGCATTAACCTTGTTGAAGTTTGTGGAGTTAATTCCGTTTAGAGATATAGCAAGTAAGGCCATTCATCCTAGTAGCTAGGGTAATTCTGGAGTTTTTTATGCATAGACTTTCCCTCTTTGATACGAAGAAAGCGCTTTTGGAGAGGAAATTTTCCAGCGTCGAGTTGACGCAATGTTTTCTGGAACGGATGGAGAAGCACAGGGATCTGAATGCTTTTATAACCGTGTGCGCCGATGAAGCGCTGGAAGCAGCTCGGCAATCTGATATAAAAATATCCGCAGGTTCTGCCGGTGAATTGGAAGGCATTCCTTTGGCCATCAAGGATCTGTTCCTGACGAAGGGCATAAGGACCACGGCAGGTTCAAAAATGCTGCATAATTTCGTTCCACCCTATGAATCGACTGTTACCCGGAAATTATTGGATGCTGGAGCTGTATTCCTCGGTAAAGCAAACATGGATGAATTTGCCATGGGTTCTGCTAACATCACCAGTTATTATGGTCGTGTAATAAATCCATGGAGTTGCGGCAACAAAAAGCTCGTGCCTGGCGGATCGTCCGGCGGTTCTGCCGCTGCCGTTGCTGGGCACCTCTGCGTAGCTGCAACGGCTTCGGATACCGGCGGATCCATTCGGCAGCCAGCGGCTTTTTGCGGATTGGTAGGACTGAAACCAACCTACGGAAGATGTTCTAGATACGGCATGGTTGCCTTTGCATCATCGCTGGATCAGGCTGGTCCAATTGCAAAAACCGTGAAAGACGCAGCAATATTCCTTAGGGTAATTTCTGGCTATGATCCGAAAGATTCCACCTCAGCGCCGGAACCTATCGCGGACTTTGAATCCTTTGCCGGGAAATCAATTGCTGGAATGAAGATCGGTATTCCCAGGGAATATTCTATAGATGGGATGTCCAATGATGTGAGCGATGCATGGCAGTTTGGCATTGATATAATGCGCAATGCCGGAGCAGAAATCGTTGATGTATCACTTCCTCACACGAAACATGCTCTGCCTACCTATTACATCATAAGTCCGGCCGAAGCATCTGCAAATTTGGCGCGCTACGATGGAGTCAGGTACGGATTTCGAGCCGAGGGCGCGAAATCGTTGAATGAAATGTATAAAAAAACTCGCCAAGAAGGATTTGGAGCTGAAGTAAAAAGAAGAATACTAGTGGGAACCTACGTATTATCAGCCGGCTATTATGATGCCTATTATCTGAAGGCACTAAAGGTTCGGGAACTTATAAAGAAGGATTTTGCAGATGCTTTTGGGCGCGTAGATATGCTGTTAATGCCCACAACTCCCCACGGCGCATTCGCCTTTGGCGAAGAACCCGACGATCCTGTCAGCATGTATCTGAATGACATATTTACAGTTACAGCCAATATGGCGGAGCTTCCTGGTATATCCGTTCCAATTTGCCTCGACAATCTCCATCGACCGTTGGGATTACAGCTGATGGCTCCGAAATTTCGGGAAGATTTGCTAATTCAGGGAGGATATATCCTTGAGCAAAGCGCCAATTTCCCAATTCTGGACGAAATAGAGGGATAACTTTATGCAGTATGTACAAACATCTAGCGGAGTCTGGGAAGTTGTAATAGGACTTGAAGTCCACGCCCAGGTCATATCAGAATCAAAATTATTTTCTAGCGCATCAACGAAATTTGGAGTCGGTCCCAATGAAAATGTATCATTCGTAGATGCAGCTCTGCCAGGAGTGCTGCCGGTTGCAAATTCTTTTTGCATTGATCAGGCCATTAAAACTGGACTCGGGCTCAATGGAAATATAAATTTGGTTTCGCGTTTCGACAGAAAAAACTATTTTTACGCTGATTTGCCGCAGGGATATCAGATATCCCAATATGATCACCCCATCATCAGCGGTGGCTATGTGGAAATTGAAACCAAAGACGGTCTTAAAAAAATAAACCTTGAGCGTATTCACCTGGAGCAGGATGCGGGGAAAAGCATGCATGATCAGCACCCAACTCAATCCTATATCGATTTAAATAGGTCCGGCATTGCGCTCATGGAAATTGTGACAAAGCCTGACATGAGAAATGCGGCGGAAGTTTCAGCATTTTTGCATCAATTGCGTTCCATTTTGAGATATCTCAAGACCTGCGATGGTAACATGGATGAAGGAAGTATGCGGGCAGACGTCAATGTTTCGCTTCATCGTCCGGAGGATCCTTTCGGAACTCGGGTAGAAATTAAAAATGTAAATTCCATAAAATTCATGATGTCAGCCATAGATTTCGAAGTAAATCGTCAGGTTGAAATCCTGGAATCCGGAGGGATCATCGATCAGGAAACGAGATTATTCGATGCTGCTTCGGGCAAAACCTTTGTAATGAGATCCAAGGAAGATGCCCAGGATTACCGATACTTTCCGGAACCGGACTTGCCTCCGCTTGTGCTGCAACAGTCCAGGGTTGATGCAATTCGCGCCACTATTCCGGAATTGCCAATGGCAAAAGTGCGAAGATTTCAGCAGAATTTTGGACTTTCCCACTACGATGCCAGCACGATTGCATCGGAAGCGGAAATCGCTAATTTTTACGAAGAAGCACTGGCTGTTGGCTCCATGAACGTCGATAGGGATTTTGCAAAATTGTTGGCCAATTGGCTGGTGGTGGAGTTGTTTTCACTGCTAAATAAGGAAGGTTTGAGTATCTGCAGTGGCAAGGTATCTGCAGAAAACTTTGGAAAATTGGTGATGCTCATAAAAACCAATGTCATATCCGGCAAAATTGCCAAAGAAGTGCTGGCTATGATGTGGGAAACTGGGAAATTGCCGGCAGACATAGTCAAGGAACAGGGATTAAAACAAATCACATCTACGGATACCATAGAATCTGCTTTGCGGGAAGTGCTTGCGGAAAATGCGGATAAGGTTGCAGAGTACAAAAGTGGAAAAGATAAATTGTTTGGTTTTTTTGTGGGACAGGCCATGAAAAAAATGCAAGGAAAAGCAAATCCACAGGTATTAAACGATGTTTTGAAAAGGTTATTATTATCCGAATAAGGAAGCCTTCGTGAGCAACAATGATCCTGAATCTGGAACCGATGGTAATTGTAGTGACGATATTACCAAAGAGCGCAGCTGTGCTTCCAAAGGCTGCAATGCTGGTTCAAAAAGTCATGATGCCGGTTCCAAAAATCGCTCGATGAGTAAGTGGAAAATAATAGCCATCATTGGTGTAATCACCATAATAATTTTGGTCTGCGCCGTTATCGAGCATTTCTGCAGCGCAAATTATTGTGCAGAATTGAACGGACACAGTGGAAAAGAAATGCAACGGGCTATGGTCACCAGCCAAAAAGACCACAACAACCAGCAAGAATCATTTTTAGCAAAGCTAAATGAATTACATGCAAAGCTAGATGAGCTGCAAAGGAAATTGAATGAATTGGCAGATAAAAGCAAAGCGCTCCGTTGTGAACATTGCCACGGCAAAGCAATGCGGAAAAAATGGAAAGTATGGGTAGCACTGCGCAGCAAACTTGAAGCGGAAGAACCGCTGAAGGAGGAGTTAAAAGCATTTAATGCAGTATTTGCCAGGGACGATGAATTGATAAAATTAGTAGCGAATTTGGCAAAAAACGCAGACACAGTCGCCGACGAGGAAACCAAAAAAGAAAAAATATTGGATACTTGTAGACAATATTTCAGCAGGATCATACGCCTAAAGAAGGTAGATAACAATGAGCTGTCAAAAATCTCGGGATATGTTTTGTCATCCACGGAGGATTAAAAAGAAACATGACAAACATGACTTTTGGTACTTTTGTCTTAGTCCTATAAATGGTGCTGAGTTGTGCGCCGTGGTATGTTGTTTACACATTTTTGGATGGTCCCAAAACGACTAAAAACTTCAAAAGGGTTTAGTCCATGCGAGTTCATTATAAATTCTTGGAAAAATTCTATGGAACTTTTTAATATTTCACAAGTACCGCACATGTGTTATGCTGTCTCTCAGTGAGCGTCGGGGTGACATGGGCGCACCATCGCCATGTTGAACAGACAGGAATATGCGAAATTTTTGCGGTGTCTATTAGGAATGCTGTAACATGTGTGTAAAATTTTGCTAAAAATGTGGATTGTGTTTAGTTAATGAAAAGCGTGATATAGTCGGAAACCGGGAGTTTTTAATGCATCAGAATGACCCTATTATTTCTTTGCATAAGGTCATGTTACATTACGGTGATGGTACACCGGTATTCGAGAATGTATCTCTAGCATTGCACAAGCATTCCTTCCATTTTTTAACTGGTCCCAGTGGTTCTGGAAAAACATCTCTGATGAGATTGTTGTATATGGGAATAAAGCCTTCAGCGGGAACTCTCAGGATTTTTAATCGTGACGTCTCTGAAATTTCTAAAGAAGAGCTATATCAATTCCGCCAGAAGATAGGTGTGGTATTCCAGGACTACAATCTACTAAATCATTTAAATGTGATTGAGAATGTTGCTCTTCCATTAAAAGTCCGAGGTGAAAGTGAAAAAAATCGCGAGCAGCAGGCAAAGGAAATCTTGGATTGGGTTGGTCTAGGTAATTGTTTCAATGCTTACCCTGACTCTCTTTCCGGAGGGCAAAAACAGAGAGTGGCCATAGCTCGTGCCGTCATTTGTCGTCCGGCAATATTGTTGGCCGATGAGCCGACTGGAAATGTTGATGTACAAATTGCCGATAAGCTCATGAATCTATTCTATGGTATGCATAAAATAGGTACCTGCGTCATTGTTGCAACTCACTATAGGCAGTTTGTTGATACATTTCATTATAACGAATTAAGCATAGAATCACACAATGTTGTAGCACATAAACACAGCAAAAATGTCATAAAAGAGAGCCTATCTTAGGGAGGCGTGAACAGTGAATTTATCGTTCGACTTCGATTTTGATTTTAAAGGCGATAAAACAAATGGAATTGTGCCATTTATTATTGGTTTTCTAATGTATTCCGTGACCATTGCGGCCATGAGCTGTTTTTTTACCAATAGTCTAACATCCGAATGGAGCAGATCCCTCAATGGACGCATGACCATTGAGTTTCAATCAAATGTAGACGGTGTAGACGAAAATCTTACCGAAAAACAGAAAGAAGATGTCATCAAAGTCCTTAGGGAAACTCCGGGGATAAAATCTGTAAAACACCTGAAAGAATCCGATATACTAAAGGTGCTGGAACCCTGGCTGAGCGGTACATCGATCCCGGACGATTTTCCATTTCCGGCAATTTTCGACGTGGAAGTGGATGAAAGTGTGCGCCTTGATCTTTTGCAATTATCTGAAAAATTAGCAAAAATATCGCATAGTGTAAAAATACACGACCATGCTAAATGGTATGCTCCCATTATGAAAATTAGTAATGGATTATTTACATTTGCAATTTTGCTCTCAATTTTGATTTTTGCGACGGTATGCGCCACAATTGTTTTCATAACTAGAAAAACCCTAGGAATGCACGAAAATGTCGTAAGAATTTTACAACTCATTGGTGCCAACAATGGCTATATAGCCGCGCAATTTAAGCAACATTATCTGCAGATATGCTATAAGTCATCGCTGTTATCATTTATGTTCAGCTTGCTGACAATCATGGCAACAACCTACGTAACATCTTCCGTTATTTTTAATGTTAATTCGATTGGCTATCTGCTAATATCTCTGGCTGTGACTGTCATTTCTGTTGGTTTAATAATTATTACTGCCCAGAAGTCCGTCTTGTTTTTCCTTAACAATGATAGATGGGTAGCCTGATGATGTAAGCAATGCTGGTACTGTGTTCCTGTGTACTTTGTCTTTTACGGTGAATTGAATGTTAAAAAAATGTTTTGATAAAAATGTGTACGAAGGTGCAAAATCATGGCCTTTTGAGGAGGCCAGGAAGCTGTTAACCCGCAAAAATGTTTTGGAAAAAGGGTATGCCATGCTGGAAACGGGCTATGGCCCTTCCGGATTGCCGCACATCGGTACGTTTGGTGAAGTTGCCCGTACCACCTATGTACGTCACGCTTTTGAGTGCTTGTCTAGCATAAAAACGAAATTGTTCGCATTTTCGGACGATCTTGATGGGCTGCGCAAAGTTCCGGACAATATTCCAAACCAGGATATGGTGTCCAAGTACATTGGATATCCGCTAACCAAGGTGCCGGACCCTTTTGGCTGCCACGAAAGTTTTGGCCATCACAACAATAGTCGATTGCGAGAATTTCTCGATTCATTTGAGTTTGAGTATGAATTCCAAAGCTCAACCGACTGGTATAGCAGTGGCCGTTTCAACGAAGTTTTACTAAGCGTGCTGAAACATCACCGGGAAATATTGGAGGTTATGCTGGCAAGCTTACGAGAAGAAAGAGCAGCAACCTACAGTCCATTTCTGCCAATTTCTCCGAAAACCGGAAAAGTTTTGCAGGTCAGCATCGAAAAGTACAATGTTGATGCAGGTACAATTTTGTTCAAGGATGAGGATGGTACCTGGATAGAGCTACCGGTGACGGATGGTAACTGTAAAATGCAATGGAAGGTGGATTGGGCGGCCAGATGGGTAGCCATCGGTGTAGACTACGAGATGTCTGGCAAGGATCTCATCGATTCCGTAAAGCTTTCATCGAAAATATGCGAAATTTTGGGAGCAACTCCGCCGGCTGGATTTAGTTACGAACTTTTTTTGGATGAAGAAGGAAGAAAAATCTCCAAATCCAAAGGCAATGGCATTGGAATGGATGAATGGCTGCGCTATGCTCCACAGGAAAGTTTGGCGAATTTTATGTTTGCATCTCCTCGGAGCGCAAAAAAGCTGCATTTTGAGGCGATTCCAAGACAAGTTGATGATTATCTATCACATTTGAGGAATTTTGCAACGCAGGAACCTCCAAAGCAGATTGATAATCCCGCATGGCACATAAACAACGGTAATCCCCCTGAATGCGAATCGGAGATATCGTTTTCGGTACTGCTTAATTTGGTCAGTGTTTGCAATAGCGAAGATAGTGATGTTTTGTGGGGATTCATAAAGAAATACAATCCAGAAGCGAGCGCAGAAACCATGCCATTCCTGGATAAATTGGTGCACCACGCCATCAATTACTATGAAGATTTTGTTAAAATCCGCAAGGTATTCCACGCACCGTCTGAAAGCGAAAAAACCGCCCTCGCTGATCTTTTGGATAAGCTTCAAGCCCTGGAATTGGAAGGAACAAGTGTCGATGCAGCAACTATTCAGAGCCTGGTATTTGAAGTGGGGAAATCCCATAATTTTACAGATCTGAAATCATGGTTTGTGGTCCTCTATCGTCATTTGTTCGGCCAGGAGGACGGTCCGCGCATGGGATCCTTCATTGCTCTATATGGCATCGGAAATACCATTCAATTAATTCGGGAAGCACTGGCCAGATGAACTTGGATTATGCGCAGCGATTGCTTTTTCTAGAATGGTTAGCGGGATTGGGCATAGCGGACATAATCACCGAACTTCCTGCTAAACCTTCGGCTAGCAATATTGCTGATATTACAACTTTAGAGGATCTCAAAAAAATTGTTGCCGATGTCGATATTTCGTTTCGCGATTGCGCTCTAAACATGGTTTTCGGGGTTGGCAATACCAAGGCCGATGTTCTTCTGCTGGGAGAAGCCCCCGGAGCAGAGGAAGATCGGCAGGGAGTTCCCTTTGTGGGCCAGAGTGGTCAGCTATTGGACAAAATGTTGGCTGCAATTGGTCTTGACCGTTCAATCGTTTACATTACCAACATTATTCCCTGGCGCCCACCGGGCAACAGAACACCAACGCCGCAGGAAGTTGCTATGTTTCGTCCCTATGTGCTGAAGCATATAGCCATTGTGAATCCAAAGATTGTAGTTTGCCTAGGCAGTACTGCCACCAAAGCTCTGACCCAGAGCAACCAAAGCCTGACCCAATCGCGGGGAAAATGGCTGAGAATTAGTGAACTGGATGCCGACATCATTGCAACTTTTCATCCGGCCTATCTACTACGATCTCCATCCCAGAAGAAGGAAGCATGGCATGATTTTCTCAGTATCAACGCAAAAATCAGGGAGAAACATATATCTGTAAAATAGATTTTCAATCAATAATAATTTGGATTGATGTTGTCCCAGACCTCCAAAGGGCTAGGAGAGCTATTCGGGGAATTACTAGAGGAGATGACGTGCTGTTATGGTGAAACTATTATCTATTATTTGTTGTTTTATAATTGCCTTCACCATCAACGGAAAGCATGATTTTTCGTATTTTACACTGAAAAATGGTCTCAAAGTAGTGTGCATAAAAAAGAGAGTAATACCGATTGTTGCTGTATCTGTTTGGTATAACTGTGGGTCAAAGTGCGATGCTACGGGAAAGTCAGGCGTTGCTCATTTTCTAGAACACATGGCTTTTCATTCCAACAGTATGACTTTTAATAATTTTCTCGAGGAAATTGGAGCAGAAAATAATGCTAGCACCTCTCTGGGATACATTTGCTTTTACGAAATAGTACCCAAGGAAAGTATGGAAGAAATCTTAAAATATGAATCTGCGCGCATGCGTTCATTGGGTATAGATAGCCAAGTGTTTACGTCTGAGAAAAAAGCAATTTTGGAAGAACGTAGTATTGTGTACGATGCAAACCCCATAATGTCCGCCAAAGAATCTGTCAATGCCAATATTTTTAACGGGATGCCTGGCGGCATAAGTATCGTTGGTTGGAAACATGAAATTGAATCAATCCAACAACAAGATTTATTTGATTTTCATAATAAATGGTTTGCTCCCAACAATGCAGTGCTACTGTTGGTTGGAGACGTTGATCCACACCATGTTAAGCCGCTGGTGGAAAAATATTTTGGTGGCCTAAAAGAAAAAAATCTACCAACAATGCGAACGCAAAACAATGTTCATCCATCAGTTATAAAAACTATTACTCACAAATTTTCCGAAGCAAATTGCTTCATAACGCGCTACATATACAAAGTACCATTTTTTGCCAAGGACAATTTCCGAAAATACATTAGCCTATCCCTGGCCATCCAGGCCATGAATCAGCCTGAATTTTTCATGGCGAAAGTCATAAAATCAGCAACAAATTCACTAAATGATATCTGGTTCTCTTACGCTAGCGGAGCTGCATATGATATTGTCATGGTCAACTTGATTGGCATTAGCAGGGATGAAATGGATGATATGGAAAAATTGTGGCACTGTTTTAAGCAAAAACTACTGTCAGATTCCATCCTAACAAACGATGAAATTAATGCGATAAAACGCCAAAATTTCATATCTATGGCATATGAGGATGATGATATCATGGTTACGGCGCAATATGTTGGATCATCACTGATGGCAGGGCATCCCCTGGAAAAAATTATGGCTACGGATGAAATTATCCAGGCAATTACGCTGCAGGAATGCAACAGTACAATCAGTGAAATCTTTCAGCGGGAACCCATAGCAGTATCGAGGTTGGAAAAACAAGAGCATGATAATGAGTAGAGCATATGTTCGTATTTTTTCCACGATCGCGGTGGCGTTGGTCGCCGTTCAACGGCTTAATTCCACATCGTCATCAGATAATGCAATTTCCGGAACAACCAAAACCTTCATCCAGAATGAAAATGGACAAGTGATAAAAGCAAAGCAGCTAAAGACCAATCGTAGAACAAGGTTATTTTTTGTGAAAAATGACAATGCTCCATTGATTCATGTTATGATAAATTTTAAAAATTCTGGACCAGCGCATTTGGAAAGGATTAAGGCTGGTATTCCCTATCTCTACGAACACATATTTTGTTGTGGTTGTGGGAAGTATTCCAAAAGTCAAATACTGAAGGCACTCAAAGACATATCGTGTGATATGACCTGTAATGTAACCCAAGACAGCTTGTCGTTTTCTGTTACAATACCTAAGATTGTTATGCAAGAGGCGCTTTTCCTGATTTACTGCATCATAAATGAACCTCGTTTTGAAGAGAATGCTGTCAAAAACATACAGCTGAGCCTGCCCGGTCCGGGTAGGAGCATGGAAAATTTAATGCATTTCGCCATACACACTATCATCCCGTCTTTAATTTTTAGATCACACACATATGAAAATGGAATCTATGGAAGGGATGAGGATTTTATTAATTTAACCATTGATGACATGAGAAAATATAGGAATAAATATCTAACCGCCGCCAATGCAGAAGTTTGTATTTGCGGAAATTTAACCGAAAATGAAGCAATCCAGCTGGTTAATCAAATTTTTGCTAGTACTAATAAAAATGTGGAAAAGACCAACGACATCGTCGCTGATGTGGTTCCGAAAATCAAACCTGATGTGAAACACTACTATGTTAATGGCACTTTAAGCACAGTGATATTTGTGCAGAAGGGAGTATTGAAAAAATCTTCCAAAAGATATGCTGCCATGTTGCTTTATCATATAATTGGTGCTCCTGGCGTGTTCAAATCCAGGATACTGTCCACATTACGAACACAGCTAGGCCTGATATATAGGGGAAACGTGTGTTCGCGGAGCCTAGTGCATGCCGATCTGTACCTTGGGATGCTTCAGACGGACAATTCAAATGTAGAAAGAGTAATGAATGCTGTAAAAAACATATTGAAGCAAATCAAAACTGGATCGATCACCAAATCTGATCTGGATTTTGCCAAACGCAATATGAAAGGAAAAATTCTCATCAATATGAGAACCACTGCGAGCATTTGTAATTTTTTCTATGATGCCATGATCCATAATCTTGGAGAAAATGCGCTGGAAGATTTCATAAAAGGAATTAATTCAGTCACTCTGGATGATATACATATGGTGGCACGGGAGCTTTTGGATGAAGAGAACATGTTATTTGTTGTAATTGGTGGAAAATGCAAAAAAAAGAAAAATTCGTGAAAATAAGTCAGAAAATGAATAATCGACACTTTTGCCTCACGCGTTTTTTAGGAGTGGCAGCGCTTATTATCTTTGGATTTTTTGTTAATTGCACACCAGATCTCTCCATTCCTTCTGATTTACCGAGTGAGAATGAACAAAAATGTCATGAATATACTCTGAACAATGGCATAAAAATTTTGTTACATGAAGATTTTTCCATGCCTATAGTAGTGGTCAGCATCATTTTTCATGTGGGATTACGTGACTGTAAGGTTCATCAGTGTGGCATTCCGCCAATGATTGCCCATAATCTTGTAAATACAAAATTGCATGAACGCTTTTTTGAGTTAGGAATTACATATTTTTACGACAGTTTGTACGGATATACATTTCTCATGGCCGAGATGCATCCGAAGCACATAAAAAATTTTTTCGACCTGGTGAGTGAATCTATTTGCGGTATATTCATTGAAGACTTCGAGATTTGCAAAAAACATTTAATCATTTCCAATAAGCTAAACTCAACCGATCCCACATGGAATGTTAGCAGCAACATTACCTCCTCCATTGCCTTGGCGAATGGAATTCCAAACTGCTTACCAAATAATGGTGCCATAGACGCCATGACAGAGGCAGATGTACTGGAGTTTTTTTCGGAAAAATATAAGGATTGTCCATTGTCCATTGTTGTGAGTGGGGCAGTCAGCAGCAAAATTTTAATGAAAGCGCTGCAATCTTCCATCAGTAAATTAGCTACTAGAAAAACGTTAACTTTCTGGAAAAACGATAATATTTTAGCAGAAAAATCGCTATCTAGGGATAATTCCGATGATTTTTTTATGGAAAACCATAGCCTAAGCCTCATTGAAACTGTTATTAGAGGACGGCAATTGCCAACAGTTGTTGGTTATTGTTACAACATTCCGACAAATCACGAAGATGATGATTCAGGGTTCGCCGACGTATTTTCCCGTGTTCTCTTCTATGAAGCTTTTCTTGCCTTGGTAAAAACACGTGTTGTACGTGTTGTACATGAGTTACACTGCAAACATTGTCAGGCAAATGTTATGGCGGTTTATATTTCACCAAAAATCAGTGATAGTATCAAAGACCTCGAAAGGAATTATGAGCATTTTCTATTTACAATGTGTCGCAAAAAATTTTCACGCGAATTCTTAGCGAAAATTGCTGATATATATAGAGTCAATAGACTAAGGATGTTCTGTGACTTAATTGAGGCAAACAAACAACTAACAACCGATTATACACATAGAAAAGACGTGCAGAGTACATATACACTGGAAAAAAGGATAAGGTACGCTGATCCGAAATCCATTAATTCCTTCGCCACACGACATTTATTCCAAAAACATATCCTAAAAGTAAAAATTAAAACAGATCATCACTAATGCCAGCAAAAATTCAAGTGTAGTTCATATGCTACCGGCATACGTTCCACGCACTGGCACATGCTGCTGTGTTGGTTATAGCAAAGCAAATGCCAGGGGTTTGTAGGTAGGTTATTAATTCATGTTGATACTAGCGAGATCACTGCTAAGTTTTATTGCTTCTGGTTGCAATGTGGTAGGTAAAAATCCAACAATGGAGTTTAATGCACTAGGAATTACCATCCACAATCTGTTGCGATACCCGTTATAACAACCAGCGCCTCTGGTCGCTGGTTGTTCATTTTCGCTTATTTTATACAAAAGCAGACCCATCATATCGCCATTGTCATTATTACATTGCGCTAACATCAAAGCAGCGCGAGCTAATATCATCAAGTTGTTATTGCTTTTACAATGTTGTTGTAATTTATTAATGCCAATCTTTGTGAATGCATCTTCTCCATTCTCTGCATTAAATGCACGTAGTTTCTCAAATATCCCATCATCACTTGGATAAGCACAAAACTCACTCAGTTGTTTCATAATATTTTGTAGGATCTGCAGTCCTCCAGCTTGTTCTATTGCATTAATGCGCACATCATAATCGTGCACGTTTCGCTCTCTCTGCGGTTGTCGGATTCGATTTTTCGGAAGAATTTGTAGTTGTGGCACCTTTAAAAGTGTTACAGTTTTTGGGTTGCTTTTTGGGTTGCTTTTTAAGGTAAATTTCCTCTCCAAAGAATAGAACCTTGGTAAGGCCATTGTCTCTGTTGCAGATAGTGAACAGACTATACATCCAGCCCACAAACGCATCATATAATATCTCAACTTTTTTTCGTTCATAATCTTTTCTCCATAAATGTTAATACTGACAATCTAATTGCTAGGAATTGCAATTTTCTAGCTGTTTATAACAGGATCCTTTGCTTGCCATAAAGAATATACAGCATTTCCACATAAAAAAGCAAGTACTTTCTTCGATTATAGAACAAAAAAGCGCAAACTGTGCCGATAAAAAATATGTGCATCTTACTTAAAGGAATACATTTCACCAACAATTACGCGATCAATTCCATTTAAATCTTGGCGAATATCCAGGCAGAAAAACCCATTACTTTGCAATAGTCGTTTTACAACATTGCTTTGCCAAATCCCTGTTTCTAAAAAAATTTTGCCGCTAGCATTTAGCATTTTTTTTGCGATACCGATTATTTCCCTAAAAGATTCCGTACCATATGGACCGCCATCCAAAGCCACAATGGGATCATAGTTTTTTACATTTACAGGCAATAATTCAATATCTGCCGATCGTATATACGGAGGATTTCCAACTACCACATCAAAAGAAGCATTAAACCTGTCTTTCTTTCCAAAAGATTGTGCTTTCCCTAAATCATTCCAGTTCATGGGCAAAAAATTGGCTCGCTCAGCAATGCTTTTCGAAAACATTTCCCTATTTCGTTCCGCTACCTCAATGGCTTCTTTGCTTAGGTCGATACCTACGCCGACGGAATTTTCGTATTCCTGTAGCAAGCTCAGCAGAATACATCCACTACCGGTGCCCAGATCTAAAAAACGCAGCGGAAGATGAGGATCGAAATGTTCCAGCACCGATTCAATAATTAATTCTGTTTCGGGCCGAGGATCCAGTACATTTCCGTTCACGTAAAATGCATGTTTCCAAAAAAAACGCCGATGAATAATTTTTGAAATTGGTTCCTCGTTATTGTAGCGGATGAGCATTTCATTGAGGATCTGAAGTTCTTTCAGCGTTAGATATAAATCTTCCGGAGAAAATTGCACTTGTTCAGGAGACACCTGCTTGAGGCTAGCCACCATTAGCCGCACATCCCGCAGTATCCGATTTTTTTCGTGACCACTGGATGCTGCGGCACCATTGATAAATTTGGGCAAAAAATCAGCGACGGATATTTTTGTACTCATGTTCACAACATTTCTATGGTCTGGTTATCAAGCAGTGATTTTAGGAATAGCGCGCAATTTAGCGTTCCTCGTATGTCGAGCCATGGCTAGTTCCAATAGGTTATCCAGTAGCTTCTCATAGGAAAGGCCAGACGCTTCCCATAGTTTCGGATACATGCTGGATTCATCCGTAAATCCGGGAATGGTATTGATTTCATTGACGAATACTCGAAAATCGTCCGTAATAAAAAAATCGACTCTGGCCATTCCTTCACAACATAATGTTCGAAAAATTTTTATGGCCAGTTGCCTAATGTTATCTGAAACATCTGCCGGAAGTTGTGCTGGTATGATCATTTTAGCTCCATCTTTATCGCAATATTTTGCAGAATAGGAGTAAAAGCTGCTGTTTACCATGATTTCCCCAAGCATCGATGCTTTCGGATCCTCATTGCCAAGCACTGCACACTCAATCTCTCTAGCTTTTATAAATTCTTCCACTAATATTTTGTTATCATACAAAAATGCCTCCTCCAAAGCCGATACAAAATCCTCCGGAGATTTTACTTTGCTTATGCCCACGGATGATCCAAGATTTGCCGGTTTTACAAACAAAATAGGTCCTAATTCCAAGCACAATCTTTCGTAATCAATGAGAGCACGCTCATGCCGATAAAACACCGCGTTTCTGGCGGTGGGAATTCCTGCAGATACCAGCAAGCGCTTAGCTATATCTTTGTCCATAGCAACAGCAGATCCCAGCACATCAGGTCCTGAAAAGGGGACATTGAAATAGCGAAATATTCCCTGAATGCAGCCATCTTCTCCAAAAGGACCGTGCAAAACAGGAAACGCCACATCAATTTGCTTACATATGTTAACTATGTTGACGCTGTCGGCCTCAGCAATTTCCGCAGTTTCTACCAGCATATCACCCGCCACCGGCATATGCTTCAGAATGGCAGATTTATTTGTGTAGAATCTACCTTCCCGATCCACAGCAATTGCCACAACATTATATTTATCACGATTAAGGTTTTTTATGATGCTTCTGGCCGAATTAATTGAAATTTCGTGTTCTGCTGATTTACCACCAAAGAAGACACCAACTTTCAGTTTTTTTCCCATAATCGTTTCCTTTCACCGAACTAACCACGAATGCCACGCCTAATGTGCGAAAAATCAATGCAGTTTTGGCCTACTAACCAATACTCGCAGAATTTTTCGTTGATACACATTTTATAATGGTGTAGGCTGGTTATCAATGGAATGTGTTAGCGAGGAAATCTTAGCAAAAAGTTGGTGGTGTTAAAGTTGGTGGTATACTTCGTAGCGTTTGTGTGTTCCCGAAGGTTCTGTGTGAATTTTTGCCGGGGTTCCTTGGGAAGTTTAAAAAAACAGAATGTCGTGTGGCTTATGCCAAGCCGTTGCGTGGCTTCATTCAGAACTGCTTCCTGAGATACATAATTAAAGATGAATAACGATGGACAATTTATACAGAGTGAAAATTACAGCGTAATAGGCTATTCTCCCAAAAACATACTATCAATAACGATACCTGTGTTGCTGACAATGCTTTCGACCAACCTAATGTTCATGGTTGATCGTTTCATGTTGGCTGGTTATTCTCTCAATGCCATGAACGCATCGGCCATATCAGGTAATTTCGTCTACATATTTACCTATATGCTAATAGGCATAGCATCCTCGGCGGAAATTTACGTTGGCCAGCATAATGGCGCACGGCAGTACGATCGATTGGCAACTCCGGTTTGGCAAATGATTTACATGTCGCTATTATCTGTGATTTTTCTCATTCCTCTGGGTTATTTTTCCGATTATGTGCATACACTTCCTCATTATTGCGTGGATGATGGCATAGCCTACCAAAGACCTCTACTCTACTTTGGTTTTTTGCCCAGCGTAATATCTGCAATCTCAGCATTTTTCATTGGCCAGGGAAAAAGTAAGATTGTAACCATTGTGGTTTCACTTGGAACTTTGCTAAATATTTTGCTGGATTATCTATTAATCTACGGCTATGGCCATATTATTCCCAGCCTGGGATGTTCAGGAGCTGCATTTGCAACGGTTATTGCTGAATTGGTACAGGTTGTAATTTTAGCTGCAGCATTTTTTAGCAAACGGAACAGAGATATCCATAGTACTTGGAAAAACCGCAAGTTCAGCGGAGAGATTTTTTCAAAATGCATAAAAGTCGGCGCTCCCATATCTGCCGGGCACGTGGTTGCATTTATTGCTTGGTATATCGTACAGGTTATTGTCAGCCATGTATCATCACAACAGGCCACCATCTATAACATCGGACTAAACATTTATGTGTTTTTTTTATTTGTGGGAGAGGGTTTGAATAGAGCAATTGCCGCCATTACAGCCAACATGATCGGCCGGAAAGATTTAAAATCCATTAGGGAAACCTACAAATTTTTTCTGATTATTTCTTTTGTTATTAGTGGAGTTATTTCCATTCCTCTCATGATTTTTCCGGATGTAATTCTCAATTATATAACTTCGTGGAAAAGCGACATCGCACATTTGTACAGTGAACTAAAATTTATGCTATATCTTGTCGTGGTGGACAGTACCCTAGAGACAATAATGCTGGTAATATGGGGAGTCCTTATGGCCGGCGGAGATACAAGATATCCGGCGATTTTGAGCCAGTTTTTCTATTGGACTTTAGTTCTGCTACCAACATTTATTTGCAACAAATTAGGAAAACTTACTGGAGTTAGCATATACGAATTTACCATGGTTTGGCTGGTAATTTGTCTAATATTCTTTCAGAGAAGATTCAATAGCTTGAAATGGTATACCAAGCTGGTGTGATATTGGGCTTTCTGCGAAAGCTAAAAAAGTCGTCTCAATATGGAAGATCAGTAAAGTTTTTATCCTAAATTTTTAAGACTTACGACAAGTTTTATGGATGCCTCCGGCTCTAAATCACCGCGTTGGTAATTTTTCCTTTCCATCACAAGATCAATGGATGAACACTCGTTGTTATACTCCACACCGGCACTATATCTGATTAACTTACGTTGTTCGTCCCCAAGCACTATCTTTGCCTTTAGAGCGATATTCGGAGTAATTTTCCAACTCGTATCTAACATGATTCCCTTATATTTTTCGTCCATCCTTGCCATTGCCGCTGATTGGGCATCTTCACTGACCAATCTGTTGAAGGGATCATAAAAACTATGTTGACCATTGAATACAAATAAGTCGATCCCTACTTTGTTTGCGACATACTTTAGGCCAGATTCAAATCTGAGAAAATTCCGACTCTGAGTTGCGTAGCTACAGTTGGCCACGAATGCCAAGGTATCTGATAACTGCACATTGAGAGCAGCAACGATATTGGAGTGCTTATGCTTCATGCCCGTTGTTTCATTTTTCTCGGCAACGGCGGAAAGTTCCACCGATCGTCCCAGCACAAAATCGCAGATACCATCGCCATCTTTCGTGTAGAAGGATGCTTTGAGGCCATAGCAAATTCTACTGCCGGGATCGATGCCATATTGGGAGATGGATCTGCTGCCATCGGCGAAATTAATGCTATTTATGTCGCAGAATTGATCTTCAAAAATGTCAAAATATTTTTTGTTGGCGGATATTATGAGGCCAATTATGGGGGTAAATATTGTATTGAACCGACTGCCGTTCAGCATCAATGGCCATTTCCATATGCAGCTTAACTGAGGTGTAAGGCTGAATTTTGAATCATAGTCCGAATGTTCTTTTTCTGAAACTCGCAATATGCGCAGAGATAGTAAACCCTTCAGGTCTATGATATGCCCTTTGGGCAGTAGTAAACATTTACTAATGGAAACATTGGATATGAGCTTTTGGGATGATCTATGATCATTAAAATCGAAGTTTACAAAAATTGTGTCCACATCCAATGTACCAAAAGCAAATGGTATGGAAAAATTTTTCTCCATCACTGGAAGAATGCGCGGCACAACACCGCCGTGCAAATCCTGAAAAAACATAAATCCTAGCAAGCTATAATTTCTGCCTTCCAATTTTTCGAGCTTTATGTTTGTTTCCAAAAGATTTTCGGGTTCTTGAAAAAATGGAAACCTTCTAAGATAAAAATGATCAGATACGAGGTTTATGTCAGCTCCACATTTCCACATTTCATCTATTTCATAGCGAAATTTTGCAAAAATATGGCCCCGATATCCGGATTTGATGATCTTTTCCACTTCATTTGGAGTGGCTACGTAACGATCCTGAACATTGGCACTTTCATGACTATGTTTTTTTACGGAATTGGTGTTGGTGATACTGGCATCAATGCACAACTCTCCGTGTTTTAGCCTATAGCCGTAATACGCCCACAGTACTACACCAATTTCGGATGTAATAATTGGCTTGAATAACAATTCCTGTGAATCTGAAATAGAGAATAGATAAATTGGCATCAAAGCTATTCCAACGTGGTTCGATGTAGAATATTGCGGCGCCAAAAATCCACTTTTACGCTTTATTTTAGGGTTTGGATGAGACAAAAACGGTAGAGTGAAAATTGGTTGTCCAAATACTTCAAAGCTGGCATTTTCATACTCCATATCCCGTTCTTCTTGAATCTTTACGTGGGTAGATTTAATCTGCCAAGTAATCTCCCCCGCTTCATTGCATTCGTAGCAAGGACTATAAACGACGTCATAGACCTCGAATATACCGTTCCTTATGGATGCCCAATTGGCTGCGAGCCGCGATTTATCGTTGCTAATAATTTTGACATTTTTGGCATAGCCATCACTGAAATCTCTACGCACCATCAGCCTATCAAGGAAATATGTATTCTGTTTCTCATCTTTGATGATAATATTACCGTCGGCTTCTATGGTTTCGGTTTTTTTGTCATAGGAAATATTATCAGCGGCAATAATTCTACCATAGTACACAATCACCACATTGCCGGAACATAATATGCGATTTTTTGTGTATTTCGTTGTATCAGAATTGATAAATGACACTTCACCAGCAAATACCTGAAAAGTGATACAACCCAGTACTAGGGCCAATTGTTGTGCCCTATGGCATCTAAACATGCTAGGCCTCTCTCCAGACTAGCATAGCAATAGCTATGCACAAAGCTATCAGAACCACTGCCCAGCTGGCCAAATGAATGGGTACGACTCCACTATAAGCCAAAGATTCTAAAATATTATCCACAAAACGCATTGTGATGGAAATTATGATAATTTTTATGGATACACTGGTTTTTGTTTTATAGCGATTAATGGGAAAACAAATAATTGCGGCTATCAGTGCGAATAGAATGAACTGCATACAGTTTGCAAGCAATCGCTGCAGTTCCATTTCGTATAGTTTAAGCTCTATTCGGCAATATTTTTGTATTTCATATAATTTATATAGCTGATATATGCTGTGTTTTTTTGGCGGCTTTGATAGCATCCGGATCAAATCATCAGAAACATTGTGGTGCAGAAGGCTAGCGCAGCGATCAATGCATCGGTAGTGCACAGATGATTGCCCATCAACTAATTTTTCATCGAAATTTATTAATAACCTTGGTATGTTTTCTATCTTTCCTTCACTAATAACATTAACATCCTGCAGATCCCAGGCAGATTCTTTGATATGGATTTCCTGGGCAAAAAGACGGTCATTGTTCTGCATATCAAAGGCATACAATCCTTGCAAATGAGAGTTGGCAAAATTTTTCACAAAAACCAACATTGCGTCCGCTGGAAAATTCATCCAGATATTTTTGCTGGTCTCATCATAGCTGCGCCGAACGCTGGAGCTGTAATTTTTGGCTGAAATTTGCCCCAGAGGATGTAATCCCAATAGCCAAACCGATGCCGTACAAACTGCAAACCACACAAATGGATATAAAATCTGCAGTGGAGATCTTCCGCTGGCTTTCAGTATGGTTATTTGGTTGGATCTGGTAAGGTTCAGCAAACTAAATGTAATTGCTACAAAATACACATAGTGCAGAATTTCACAAAATGTATGAGGACTTCTCAGAAGCGCCAATTTTGTGCAGTTCAATGCAGTGTCCAATGAATCTGGGGGAAACATTCTAATTACTTCCGCAAAATCGAATAGTGCAATTAGGGAAAATATTATGCAAGACAGGAATATTGTGGCCTTGAATTGCATAACAAACATATAGTTGAATAGCATAGTATTCATGGAATTTTGCTCACAATCTGTGCTGTTTGACAAAAATTAACAGCGAAAGTACTCCAATGGCTGCAGCAATCATGACATAATTTATACTGGCGAATACCATGTTGTTGTATGATGCATTGGCGAACCAAAAAAACAATCCCTGCAATATAATTATGCCAGCCAGTAATGCCAGCATTAGCATGGACGAAAACTTTCTCCTATGGGGAGCAAAGATGATCATAAGGAAGGCTAGCAGTGCAAAAACAATAGTCAGCAGTGGCGATGCAATTTTTTGATGGAGGAGAGATTTTAATTCTCTGTCGTTCTGTATAGAATCCGGATTCCCTTGCCACAGTTCATGCATAAATTTTTCGTTTGGCTGGGTTTTTTTCCGGGAAGCATTGATAATTTCAGCAAGGTTGTATCTATAGGATTTGAATTTCGTCAAGGAATTTCTGGCAAGATTATTATCAATTTCAATGCGTTCTCCGTCTTCCAATATGAGGATATTATTTCTGATGGTGCCAATACTTGCGAAATAACTGTACGTTTTTCCTGGATTTCTACCATCGATGATGAATATATTTCCGAAGAAAAGACTACCCAGGTAAGACTGGGCGTAGACGGAAAATCCGTCGCTGGAAAACAGCGTTCCGGCGCTTTCCGGAGGATTTATGTTGTTTTTTATTTTGAATTCCGCATCGCGAAAATTTTTCCATGCATTTGGGGAAATATAGGCATTGCTGATATATAGGTATCCAACTACCACAGACACGATCAAAAACAATGGCTTTAATAAAACTGCCGGAGATTCGCCGGCCGCCTTCAGCGCCGTCAGTTGATTCGACTCAACGAATCGCTGGAGAACGAACGCAACACCTATAGCAACGGCTATTGGCAACACCATCGCGATTATATCTATGCTGAGATACGACGTGAATCGTATAAATTGTAGCAGGCTAACATTGTTGACACTAAGTATCCCGATGAACCTAGAGGACTGCACTACCCAAGCACAAAAAGTGATGGAAACGCTAACGCTAAGAGTTGCCCTAAAAATTTTCGAAAATATCACATTGGCTAAACTATGCACGTAACACTATCTTCTGCAACAACTACTTTGATCTGAAAGTGATGCGTCCCTTGGTGAAATCATACGTCGTCATTTCAACATTTACCTTATCTCCCACCAAGACCTTGATACGATTCTTTTTCATGCGCCCGGACGTATGAGCCAAAATAACATGATCATTCTCTAGCTTTACCCGAAACATAGCGTTTGGCAACACTTCTAAAACCTCACCGGAAAACTCAACTAGATCTTCTTTCGGCATACGAAAAACCCCACACAACGCGGTTCCCATTCTAGACGTAGCATAAGCATTTTTCAATAGCATTCTTTAGGGCCTAGCTCATTTCAGAATCTTCTTGCTACGTTTGTTTTTCAATAGTTATCTTCATGCGTAGGATGCCTTCCGGATATTTTTTCGGCGAATTTAAGCGTAAACAATGTTGCAATTAAAGTTGCTAACACAAAAGTACCGACGGCAAATTCCCGTCAATCATATTTGCGTACGTACCGGTAAAACTGTTTCTTTTTTGCAACACCTGGCACACTAATTAATTACTAATATTGCGTGGTTGTAGAATGGTTGTTATCATGCATTTGTAATTTTATTACGATATTATCGTGTTGGTAATTTTAGCTATAAAGGGGTACTGTAAAATGAAGAAAGTGATTTTGTCTAGCTTCGCTGCGTTGGTTGGGTTTTCTGCTGTCGTAGCCGATAATGTATCTTCCACTTCGTCTGCGGATTATACACCAGCGGTGGAGGCGCCGCAGGCATCGGATGAAGCTCCAGCAGAGGCAGGCACCGAGGCCGGCCCGAAGAGTGGGGTTGTGTTAAGCTTCGGTGTAGGAGGTGATATATCTTCCAAATTTGATACAGATGCGAGGAATGAGAATCTTGCTGCTTTTGTGGTGGGTGGTGGAAATGCTATTCTAGTGCGTGCTGATGGAAAATTGAGACGGTTCTATGCATCCGTTGGGCTGGGCTACCGGAAATATTTTGCTAATTCCTATTTTCTTGAGGGCGCGCTTGAGCTAGAGGTCACAAAAAACAAGAGTTCGCAGGTCCAGTGGTATGATGCTAATGGTACTCGAGCTACTCCAGTGTCAACACAAGAGCTAATGGCTAGTATTGAGCCAGCTGTTCTTCTTGGCGCCATGGTGTTGACTACTGATGAGCGCTCAAAAGTAGTAAGAAATGGCCTGACCCCGTCTGTGGTGGTCCGTTTTGGTCTCCAGCGTGGGCGTTTCATGCCTTATGTGCTAGCTGGCTTGTCTCGCGTAAGTGGAAGCATTGCCTCTAGTGCCGTTACCACGGAGGATGGATTGCAGTTTTTAACACAGTTTGTGGCTAACAAGTATGCCAAGATTGTCCCAATGGTTGGTGGAGGAGTTGGTGTGGCACTGACTCCTTCCGGCACAAGCCTTGGTGCTGAATTGTTCTACAGGTTCTCGGTGAAGGACGGTGTAAATACTGTTAACAAGAGTGATTTAAATGCACGCCTTCGTGTTGAGGTCCCTGTGTTTAACCACTGACCGTAGTTTTTTGGGAGAAATTCCTATCTCCGCTGTCTTTCTCGGCAGCGGAGTTTTTGTGGTAGTGGTGGCTAACTTTGTTTTTTAGATGAGGCTCGGTGACGCAATTCGAAGGCAATGCATGCTCCGTTGTCGATGGGAGAGTTTGTTTGTCCGTAGAGAGAAAATGTGGCGTTGTTGCACTTATGGGAGAAACCAATGCCGGCAAGTCTACTTTGATCAATGCCTTGGTTGGGCAGAAGGTGTCAATCGTTTCCCGCAAGATCCAGACGACCCTAGGAAAAACGGTGGGGATCGTCGTCCGTGGTGGCAGTCAGGTTGTACTTCTAGATACGCCGGGTTTCATTGTCAGCGGGAACCGCAACTTAGAGTTATCAGAAAAAATCATCTGGAGTGCCTGCAGGGAATCGGATGAGGTATTGCTTTTGGTTGATGTATCAAGGGTGGATTTTGCGACAAGTATTACCTTACTCAGAAAAATTGATGCTGCCAAGAAAATATCTCTGGTATTGAATAAAATAGATCTTATCCCAAAACCAAAATTGCTGGAAATAGCGTCTATGTTTGGTGCCGTAAGAGATCTTGAGAATGTGTTTATGACCTCAAGTCTTTACAACAGTGGTGTAAGCGACATAGTGGAGTATCTGGCAGTTGCTCTGCCTTCCCGCAACTGGATGTATGAAGAAGATCAAGTTACAGATGCGACCTTCGAGCAGTATGTATCTGAAATAACGAGAGAACATATATATAATTATCTGCATCAGGAAATACCATATAACTGCAAGGTTGAGGTGGAAAGCTGCAAGAATCAAGCGGACGGGAGCCTAAGGCTTGTGCAGAATATCTATGTGAATACTCAGGCGCACAGAAAAATTTTTTTGGGACGCGGTGGCCGGAAGATAAGAACCATAGGCACCGCCGCCAGAAAAGAACTAAGCCAACTACTGAATAAACCTGTACATCTCTTTTTACACGTCTACGAAAAACGTCCGGACAGCGCAGAAAAGCCACAATAGTCTGGTATTTCAGAAAAATATGACGCCATCGAAAAGCAATTCAAGCTCTTTCAATTTTATTTGTTTTGTGCTAGTTTTCACCTTGTGTTTGATAATAAAGGGAAACAAAATGAGTGATAATCTTTCTGATAAAGTAAAAGCTATTATCGCAAACAAGTTATCCGTTGATGTCGCGAAAGTAACTGACAATGCGCGTTTCATCGACGATTTTGGTGCAGACAGTTTGGATACGGTCGATCTCATTATGGCCCTGGAAGAGGATTTCGACATTGAAATTCCCAACAAAGAAGGGCAAGATATTCAATCAGTAAAAGACGCAATTGACTTTATTCGAGCGAAAGTTGATAAATAAAGTGAGCAATGTTCAGACGAACAGAGTCGTTGTGACGGGATGTGGCATGGTCTCGCCGTTGGGGGTTGGTGTACAGGAATCATGGCGACGCTTGGTCAGTGGAAAATCTGGCATAGAGAGGATCCGCTCCTTCGATGTAGAAGGCCTAGCGTGCAAAATAGCTGGCCAAGTACCAGCTAGAGGTAGAGATCAGCAGGGAGCGCCATTTGATGCGATGAAGTATGTCTCTGCGAGAGACGCAAATAAGATGGACACCTTCATAGTCTATGCCATTGCTGCAGCTACCGAGGCCATCTCCGATGCCGGCGTCGATCAATTGGGCGATGAAACTAAGGAGAGAATTGGCGTAATCATAGGGTCCGGCATTGGTGGATTGCCGGCCATATACGATACCTCGGTTACCATGTATAAAAATGGTGCCCATAGGGTGTCACCTTTTTTTATTCCTTCGGCCTTAATTAACCTTGCCGCCGGCCATGTTTCAATCAAGTTCGGCCTAAAGGGACCCAATCATTCGGTGGTAACAGCTTGTGCCAGCGGCACTCATGCTATAGGAGATGCATATCGCATTATTCAGCTTGGAGCTGCCGATATCATGGTTGCCGGAGGAACTGAAGCCGCAGTGTGTCCGTTGGGAATAGCAGGATTTTCAGCCGCTCGCGCACTTTCTACATCCAGAAATGACACTCCGCAGGAAGCATCCAGGCCCTGGGATAAATCCAGGGATGGATTTGT
Source organism: Holosporaceae bacterium (assembly GCA_031288225.1). GTDB lineage: Bacteria > Pseudomonadota > Alphaproteobacteria > UBA3830 > UBA3830 > BNWE01. The sequence goes on from JAITRU010000010.1 coordinate 45,280, forward strand.
GATGGGGGAAGGTGCCGGCGTAATAGTGCTAGAAAATCTCGACCACGCCAAAGTTCGCAACGCAAAAATTTATGCCGAGATTATAGGTTACGGAATGTCCGGTGATGCTTACCACATGACATCTCCATCACCGAACGGAGACGGGGCGTTTCGGTCCATGCGAGAAGCCCTAAGATCGGCAAAAATTGCTCCGGATCAGATCGACTACATCAACGCTCACGGAACTTCCACCAACGCTGGAGATCTTGCAGAATTGCGTGCGGTTGAGCAGTTATTGGGATCGACGTCAAAAGTTTCAATGTCATCCACCAAATCTGCCATTGGGCATTTATTGGGAGCAGCAGGAGCAATAGAGGCAATTTTTTCCATACTGGCCATAGTGCACAATGTGGCTCCTCCAACGCTCAATCTTCATGATCCGGAAGAAACTTTTTTGGATCTAACACCACTGCAATCACGGGAAAGAAAAATAGATGTAGCTCTTTCCAACTCATTTGGATTTGGCGGCACCAATGTCACTCTGCTGCTACGATCGTTGATCTGATAGCAATAAGCAAAGTAAAGTTTCTAAGATTTACACCAAGTTACGTTCATGTATAGCAAATAATGAAAACCAATTTTTTAGAAAACATCGAAACCAGACCTAATGAACTGGGTCCAGCGTAAAAAAAAGGACCCAGATGCTGTCTAGGTCCATATTCCATATATTTTTCCACTTTTCGTTTTAGGGTTTTCTTCCTAAAAACCATAATCACCCATACCAGGGCCAGCTGGTCCTCCTCCTGGCATTTCTGCCTTCTTTTCCGGTTTTTCGGCAATCATACACTCGGTGGTAGCCATCAAACTTGCAATGGAAGCGGCACTCTGAAGTGCAATTCTTACCACCTTCGTTGGATCTATAATTCCAGCCTTGATCATGTCCGTATATTCACCTTTCCGGGCGTCGAATCCAAAGTTAAAACTATCGTTTTCGAGGATCTTGCCTACCACCAACGAAGCGTCCAGGCCAGCATTTTCAACAATCTGTCGGGCCGGCGATTGGATTGCTCGCTTCAATATATCCACTCCAAGGCGCTCATCATCATTCTTGCAATTGAGATTGGACAAAATTTTGGTGGCACGAAGAAGGGCAATGCCGCCTCCCGGAACAACTCCCTCAGCTACGGCGGCTCTAGTGGCATTTATGGCGTCCTCAACACGATCCTTACGCTCCTTCACCTCCGTTTCTGTTGCTCCACCAACCCTTATTACGGCAACTCCTCCGGACAATTTTGCCAGGCGTTCCTGCAACTTCTCCCGATCGTAGTCGGAAGTCGCATCCGCCATCTGATTTCTCAGCTGGCCGCAGCGGGCTTCGATATCTTGTTTGGCGCCAGCGCCATTGACAATGGTCGTGTTGTCCTTATCGATGAAGATTTTTTTCGCATTGCCGAGCATTTTTATGTCAACAGTATCTAGCTTAATGCCAATGTCTTCGCTGACAACTTGTCCACCTGTGAGAATGGCGATGTCCTCGAGCATCGCCTTTCTTCTATCACCGAACCCCGGCGCCTTTACGGCGGCCACCTTCAATCCTCCGCGCAATTTGTTCACCACAAGAGTAGCCAAAGCTTCTCCTTCGACATCTTCTGCTATAATCAATAGCTGACGTCCGGCCTGTACTACCTTCTCGAGAAGCGGCAACATTGGCTGTAGAACTGACAGTTTTTTTTCATGAATGAGAATGAAGGGATTATCCAATTCACAGGTCATTTTTTCAGAATTGGTGACGAAATATGGAGAACAATAGCCACGGTCAAATTGCATTCCCTCCACAACTTCCAGTTCCGTTTCCAGAGATTTTGCTTCTTCGACTGTTATAACCCCTTCTTTCCCAACTTTTTCAAAAGCCCTTGACAACATTTCACCAACTGAGCCATCGCCGTTGGCGGAAATTGTGCCGATCTGAGCTATCTCTTCCGGTGTGGAAATTTTCTTGGAAACATTGCTTAGCATTTCCGTGACAGCGATAACTCCAGCGTCAATGCCTCTTTTCAAATCAATGGGATTTATGCCGGATGCCACAACCTTTACCGCTTCCTTCACTATCGATTGGGTCAGAACCGTTGCTGTTGTGGTACCATCACCGGCCAAGTCGTTGGCTTTGCTGGCAGCTTCTTTGACCATGAGTGCTCCCATGTTCTCAAACTTATCGGATAGCTCTATCTCCTTCGCAACGGTAACCCCATCTTTTGTTATTTTGGGTCCGCCAAAACTTCTCTGGATAACCACATTGCGCCCCTTCGGACCCAAAGTTACCTTAACTGCGCTGGCTAACTCATCAACACCCTTCAACATCCTGCTACGGGCATCAACCGCAAATTTTATTTCCTTTGCTGACATCGTATTTTACTCCTATGCATTTAAACTAGAAATCACACTAAAACCATTTAGAATCATCAACCCAAAAAATTATCCCGGGGTTTTGAAATATCATTTTAGAATTCCAAGAATGTCAGACTCCTTAAGTATGATGTATTCCTCACCACCTATTTTGACCTCGTTGCCACCCCATTTGGCAAAGAGCACCCGATCTCCTACTTTTACATCCAGAGCATGGACAGCACCGCTGTCATCACGAGTGCCTGGCCCAACGGCAAGAACCTCACCTTCAACCGGCTTTTCCTTGGCAGTATCTGGAATGATTATACCACCGGGAGATGTTTCTTCCTGATCCAATCTTTTGATTAAAACCTTATCCTTTAATGGCGTAAAATTCACTGTTTTACTCATTGTTTCTCCTCCAACATTTCTTAACTTTCACTCTAAGTGCAAGACAACGCGTACAAAGATTCCAAATTTGCCGGCGGGTTGATTTGACCTAAACGTTCCTTCAAGCAGGTTGTGCAAAAGACGCGCACCACGTGCAACAACGCACAAGACCGGATAGATCAAAAACAGCTACACCGCATTTTTGAAATACACCGCACGCAAAAGCCATGAACATATTACAAAAACCATCAAAACTGCCTCATAACACAAAGGCGAGCCACATTCTAGCACCATGTTCGGAATTTTTCAATTCAAAAAAATTGCAATCAGCACAAATTTTAACTTTATGTTAGTATAATTATTGGATACTATGACTTGCCGTAATTTGGAGGTAAAAATGAAAGAGAAATCATTGGCTATTTTGTTGTTGTGTAGTGTTTTTTTAGTGCCTTCGGTCAGCTATGGTACGTCTGAGCCAGGCAAAGAGGATGTGAAAAAGGAAGAAGCTAAGCCTGAAGAAGCCAAACCTGGAGAGGTGAAGCCTGAGGAAGCGAAGCTAGTGGAACCAACTAAGGATGAAGCCGAAAAGAAAGAAGATAAGGAAGCTATAGCAGGAGAACCAAAAGAAGATCCATCCAAAAAGGAAGCAGTGGCAAAGGAAGAGCCGAAGAACGGAGCGGCGGAAGATGGAAAATCAACGACTGAAGGAAAGACACCCTAAAAGTTAATTGAAAACCGTGTGATCATCTGTTTTACGAAAGCTGCGCGTTCTGTAGGATTGGGATTTAGCGGAGAAGCTGAGAAAAGAACTAAAAGCGTGTGGGCAGGTGAGCTCATGGATCGTCTTCGCCTTGGGTGTGTTGTGAAGTCCTGACATCGGTTTGATGTTGGACGAAAACGGTGGAGAGTCTTTCCTTCCACACGAGTGTTTCTAAAAGCTCCGGCAGGAATGACGGTAAAGGTCCGGTTTTCCGCGGGAGCTTCGTTCCTTTCGGGTGTTTTTCGGGAAAGCGTGTGGAGCATACGGAGAGTATATTCTGTTGATGGTGCCTGCTATACCCAATCACGCTGAGAAAGCGAGCTTATACCATTCCTCATTATTAATTTTTCGCTGCAAGCGCCAGGTGGCCTTGTATTCAGGCTATCTAGAAAAGCTTTCAGATAATTTGTTCTGAGGAATGGTATTATACCAAATCCCATCATCGATTAGCCATTGCCCGCCTGGCAGCGGCTGCCATAGAGCGTGTTCTAGAAGTTATTTGGACAATCCAAAATGGGAAATGGCCTTATACCAAATCCCATCATCGATTAGCTATTGCCCGCCTGGCAACAGCTGCCATAGAGCGTATTCTAGAAGCCGTTTGGACAATCTAAAATGAGATTTGGTATAATTCTTAATCCAAAAAGCTAGAGTCTTGTGCGTTACGTCATAAATTTTCGCAACTTCCGTTATCCCATAGCTGCAGGCGGCTATTATCGCCTCCAACTTCCTCGCTACCAGCGCATTACCTCCCATTTTCCTTA
>JAITRU010000031.1 GCA_031288225.1 Holosporaceae bacterium
CTCAATAATGCTGATTTTCTAGACATCTTTACCTCCACAACAATATTGACTAAAAATATAGCATCAAATAAAAACTATCACAACAAATTATCTGTATTTAACAATGGGAAATGGTATTACTATACACGATTTACTATGATAATGCGTAGTATATAGCGTTGCCTAGGGAATTAAATTTAATTTCAAATGAATGGCGTTTTTTTATATACAACTCCAAGTTCTTTTAATGCTCTGTGCACCGCCGATGCGCAGCATTGAAAATATCCTCCTATCTCTCTTAAATATGCATCCGGATTGGCCTTTACATAGGCCAAAAGATCCTCATCATGAAGCTTGTGCGGACTTCTGTGGACTGGCTCTGCTTTCAGATATCCAGTTTCATTTTTCAGCTTAACCCAATTGCATAGCGTTCGTTCAGATACTCTGTATCTTTCTGCTGCTTCTTTATATTTGTACCCTGATTCAACCTATCCGATAACCCTTATTCTCAAATCTTCGCTGTAAGCATTCATTTCTTCTCCTCCGCTATAACTCTCTGCACCTCATACCATTCCTCGGAACAAATTATCCGAAAGTTTTTCCGCATAGCCTTAACATGAGGCTGCTCACCGCTTGCTGCGAGAAATTAATAATGGGAAATGGTATCATATAGCAAAATGAAATCCCATACTCAATCGTGTATATAATAAATCACTTCGATGGCACGGGTACAATGTATAGTGGAGCAGGGTAGTTGGCATGACACTCGCAAAACAATTGAAACGGTAGCACAGAGTTGAACGTGGCCACGAGCTTTTGTAGCAATTTTAGTCGATTATGCCGGATATTCTCCTCCGGCGCATTTACCAGCACGCCTGAAAAAAAATCAGTAACAAATTGCTCAATATTCAGACAAAGATTGAGTTTTTGCTGTATTTTTTCGCTTTCATTTCCGCTGCCATCACTCACATTTTTTAGCTGTTGCTCCAATGATTCAATGGCATCGAATAGGCGCCGTTCATCCGTTTCCAGCAGCAATTCCTGTTTTAGGACAGAACCAACTTCTCCCTTCACCAAATCTATTTCCTCGGCGCAAGAATCCAGGATATTCCTTGCTCTCCTATAGATAGCCATAATTTTCATTCCCCCATCACTTTTCAGGATCTTATCAAGAACTTTGGATGTCTGCCATATGCCGACTATGTCCCCTTGGCTAGAAGCCACCGCCCCAACCACTTCCGGTCGAACATTTTCAGCATCAGCCATGATAATTTTCAACCTTTCCAGGATAAACGACATAACATTGGTTGCAATATCATCTGATGGATGAGACGTTTCTATCACACTTGCGGCTAGACGTTCCGATGTTTTTCGTAGAACATTTCCAAGATTAATGGGCAAATTAAATTTCAAAATAATTTTAATGAGTCCTATGGCAGCCCGGCGCAGAGCAAATGGGTCTTTGGATCCGGTGGGGTTTTTTCCTATGGCAAAAAACCCGGTAATCACATCGATCTTATCTGCCAGCGACAACAGTCCACTGATAGGGGCTGATGTTGCTATGTCTTTCGGTGCTTTATATTGATCTGCAATGGCGGTACTGATGTTTACATCTTCCCCCTGTAGCCAGGCGTAGTGTCCTCCGATAATTCCCTGCAATTCCGGAAATTCTGCCACCATGCCTGTGGCCAAATCGCATTTGGATAATCTTGCCGCTCGCAGCAGAAGTGTTTTCATATTGTCGCTAAAAAGTAATGCCGTTGAATGTTCAGGAATCTGGTGGCGCACAGGAGTTGCCGAGATTTCATCCAGCAGATAGCCGCAGATGCTTTCAATGCGTTCGACACGATCAAATAGAGTGCCAAGTTTTTCGTGGAAAACAATTTTTTTCAAGTCTTCTAACCTTGTATCCAGTGATTTCTGCAGGTCAGTTTCAAAGAAAAAGAGAGCATCCTCCAGACGAGCATTTAGTACACGCCTATTGCCGCGTATGATTAGATCTCCATTGTCCCTTGGCATGCTGTTGGATACAAACACGAAATGCGGAGCTAATTTTCGACTATCTCGCGCCCTTAGGGGAAAATATCGTTGATGAACACGCATTGGCACTATGATTACTTCCTCGGGCAATTGCATGAATTTGCTTGGAATATCAGCAAAAAATACCACCGGATATTCCACCAATCCAATAATTTCATCCATGAGAGTATCCATAACTTCCAGGCTTATGTTGCAGTACTGACGTTCTATTTGCTCAAACGCTTGAAGTATCATCTTTTTCCTTTCCCGAGGATCCACCACAACAAAAGATTCCCGTAATCGCTGGATGTATTCGGTAATATTTGTTGCATAGATCCTATCAAGGCCGCAGGCCGGATCTTCTTTGCAATCGTGTGAATCAGGCACCGGTGATCTGTTACACTGTCGGCGCATGAACAAATGTCCCGTGGTGAAATCTTGGGATTTTATCTCAATTTCATCGAGAGCTACAGGCACTAATTTACCGCCGAACATGCACATAATATTCGTGATTGGACGAACAAATCGGAACAATTTTGATTTCCAATGCATTGATTTTGGCCATGGAATACCTGTAATGGCACTTTTTACGATGACTTCTAGAAAATCCGCCGTTGAGGCGGAATCATGTACAATATTTGCCACTAGAAATGTTTTTTTATCAATAATTCTTTCGCTACAACGATCCCGGGAAATATTTAGAGATTTTAAAAATCCACTAATAGCTTCGGGAAGTGCAGTAATCTGTGGTCCTTTTTTTTCTTCGGTAAATCCTGGAATTTTAGACTCCAGGCGAGCGCCGAAAATCATTCTTCTGGGCGTAATATAGTGGACTGGACTCTCGTAGTCTATGCAAAATTTTTCAAATCCAGAAATTAACAATCTTGCAAAAGAGTCGATGGCATCGGCTTGAAAGCGGGACGGTATTTCCTCTACCATTATTTCCAATAGAAAGTCTTTTTTGCTCATCTTTCATCATCCACATTCGTTTTTTCATTTTTCCTAAGCTTTTCAAGCTGAATTTCACAGCACACTTTCACCAATGCCCTCACCCTTGCAATGCGATCTGTGCGCTCTGCAGCGCTCAGCGCACCCCGCGCATCCATAAGGTTAAATAGGTGGCTTGCTTTTATGCACTGATCGTAGGCCGGCAGCACAAGTTTTTCCCCGAGAAGATTGGTGCATTCAATTTCTGCATCTAGAAAATGGCGTTTTAGTTGATCTACATCGGCCAATTCGAAGGAATATTTGGAAAATTCCTGCTCCTGCTGCAGACAAACGCTTCGGTAAGTAATTTTGTTGTCATTTTCTTTCCCGTTCCAATTCAGATCATAGACATTATCAACATTTTGCAAAAACATTGCGAGACGTTCCAGGCCATAGGTGAGCTCCACCATGGCAGGATTGCATGTGTATCCGCCAATCTGTTGAAAATACGTGAATTGCGTAATTTCCATGCCGTCGCACCAAATCTCCCAACCAAGCCCCGTGGCTCCCAGTGTAGGACTTTCCCAATCATCTTCTACAAACCTTACATCGTGCAGAGTGCAGTCTATGCCGACGGCACCGAGACTACCCAGATATACATCTCTGATGTCTTTGGGAAATGGCTTTATAACAACCTGAAATTGGTGGTGCTTCTGAACTCGGTTTGGATTATTCCCATATCTACCATCGGCTGGACGGCGAGATGGCTGAACATAGGCTGCTTTCCAACTATCCTTTCCTAGAGCTCGAATTATAGTATGTGGACTGAATGTGCCAGCTCCAACCTCCATATCGTAGGGTTGCAGCAGGGCGCATCCGTAGGAGCTCCAATACTGATACAGCGCCAAAATTATATCCTGGAAACTCATTTGCATTTTTCCTTTAGCCTGTAGAGAATATCCATGGCCATTTTAGGTGTTATATTATTTAAATCAACCTCCAGGATTTGCTCGTGCAATGCACAGGATTCACACCGATTTGATTCACAAAGTAATTCCATTTGATTAAATGCCGTTTTTTCAAAATTGCTGCCATGTCTTTTATTTTCTTCGGATTCAAATTTTTTTAGAAGTTCCTGAGCCCGTTTAATGACAGATTTTGGAACGCCGGCAAGACCAGCAACGTGAATGCCATAGGATTTATCAGCAATGCCATCGATTACCTTATGGTGGAAAATTACCTCGTTATTCCATTCTTGAACTTTCATGGTTTTGCAGCAAACATTCGGAATCGAATGCTGCAGAGCTGTTAATTCCCGGTAGTGGGTGGCAAACAAAACGCGGCATTTATTTATTCTAAATAGATTTTCCACTACAGCCCAAGCGATGGAAAGGCCATCGTAGGTGGAAGTTCCTCGCCCAACCTCATCCAATATCACAAATGACCGCTCTGTGGCTTGGTGCAATATGGTAGCCGTTTCAATCATTTCTGTCATGAATGTTGACCTGCCATGAATAATATCATCAGACGCCCCTATGCGGGAAAACAATCGATCCACAATGCCGATTTTTGCTGCGGTAGCAGGAACGTAGCAGCCAATTTGCGCCATGATTATTATCAAAGCATTTTGTCTGAGATACGTGCTTTTTCCTGCCATATTTGGTCCCGTCAACAGTAATACTCTATCGGATAAATTGATATCGCAATCGTTGCTGGAAAAATTTTCTGCATAAATTTCCAATACAGGATGTCGACCGTTTTTCAGATACAACACGGGATCCAGAATAATTTCCGGACGCACATATTTCCGTTCAATGGCAATGGCAGCGAAGTTGGTATATATGTCAATGCAGGATAGGAATTTTATGGCATAGAGCAGTTCTTCATAAAATCGCATTACTTCTTCCACAATTTCAAGATAAATCTCTCGTTCCACTTTGTTCCATTCCTCAAATGCTTCCACTAACTTTGCTTCCATTGCCATAAGCTCTTCCGTGGTGTAGCGAACAGCGTTTACCAGAGTTTGGCGATGCACAAAATTGCTTCCAAGTTTTTGCTTTTGGGATGCCGGAATTTCCACATACCATCCTATAATGGCGTTGTCCTTTATGCGCAACGTATTGACGGAAGTTTCGGTGATGTATTTTGTCTGCAACTGAGCGATGAGGTCTTCACTGTGATTTTTTATGTATTTCAATTCATCAAGCTTTTTCGAGTAACCATCAGCGATAACACCTTCCCGCGTTGCCATTGGAAGCTTTTCTAGCAATGCTGTTTCCAGTAATTTCAACAGATCAGAGAAGTTTCTTAGCTTCTCCAAAGTGTATTCTCCCTCGGATGGAAGGTTTGTATTCTTCAGCAGATCTTGCACTCCAATCAAAATACGCAAAGACTCCCGCACATCTCCCAAATCTCGCGGAGAAAATTTGTTAAATTTTATACGGTTGAGTACACGTTCAAAATCCGGACATCGGGACATGGTTTCGCGAATTATTTTCGATATCTTGCCATTGATTATGAAAAATTCAACGCAATCCAGTCGATTTCTTATGCGGTTTTGATCAATTATTGGCATGGAAACACGCGCCGCAAGTGCTCGTGCACCAAACGGCGTTGAGGTTTTGTTCAGCACACCCAAAAGGCTATGGATATACTCTCCACGGGAGGAAACCGTTATTTCCATACTTTTGCTGGTGGCCGGATCTATGACGAGGTAATCGCTCATTATGGTTTTTTTGGGAATTGGTAATGTGGAGAGATTATCCCTCTGGGTGATAAGCAAATATTCCAACACCGCTCCGCAGGACGATAATTCATTTGGCAAAGAAATGCCAAAACTATCCAATGTTTTTACGTTGAAATATTTTTCGAGACGTTCTTTTTCCATGGCTGGATTAAACTTAGAATCCGGCAAAAAAGTAACAGCGGCCCCGCTATTTGCGGAAATGAAACGTGAAAAATCAGAATTTTCGTGAACTGATGGAATTAGAAGCTCCCGGGGTTTATAAATTTCCAGTACCGACGAAAATTCATCCACCACAACAGTATTTACAAAAAAGTCTCCGGTGGAAATATCTATGGTAGCAAAGCTTATGGTTTTTACGTTTGCTGATTTTTTGCAAATATCCGGCACCACCGCCATGAGAAAATTATTTTTATTGGCGCTCAGTAGACTGTCATCCACCAACGTTCCTGCCGTAAGTATTCTCGTAACTTCCCGCCGCACTACGGCTTTGTATCCGCGCTTTTTGGCTTCCTTCGGATCCTCCATTTGATCACAGATGGCAACTTTATAGCCATATTTCACTAAACGCCCAATATAAGAATCCATAGATACCACTGGAACGCCGCACATCGGAATGTCACTATCCATGTGCTTGCCGCGTGTTGTGAGAGCAATGTTTAAAACGGAAGATGCAATTTTTGCATCATCGAAGAACATTTCATAAAAATCACCCATGCGAAAAAATAGCAGGCATCCCGGATACTTGCCTTTAATATTCAAATACTGACTCATCATCGGAGATACATCTTTTGATGAACAATAAAATAAGCTATTTTCTTCCATGTTGCGTTTTCTAATTAATTGGAAATTGGCGCAAAACGCCTAATAATATACCTAGGGAATACCATCTGAGCCACATTTTGCTGATCGTTATCCACGGGCTGATACAATTCTCCAGATGGCCGCACATTACCACCAACATCATTGCTGTGGCCGTAGCGACACTCACTGGATCTGCACTTTTGCTGTAACTTTGATGAGCTCATTTCCACCAACTTTATGGCAATTTCACTGAAAAATGCATCTATTTTGTCTGTTTCAGACAAATGGGATGGTGCGATAGCGAAAAACTCCTCTGCAATTCCGGTCAGCGTCATTATGGAGTCGATGCCACTGATATTGGCCCCAAGCACATCAGTCCATGGCGTATCTCCCACCATCGCGATTTTCCAGGAACTATTCCCAAATTTCTCGGATGCACACCCGATCGCAAACTCAAATATTCGGCGATATGGTTTCCCAAGATACACTACTTTTCCACCAAGCTTTTCATAGTATCTACCAATACACCCCTGAGTTATCAAAGGTACTCTCACGCTGGCATCCCCTAGAATTCCATGTGCAAAAATGTCAGGGTTTGCAACCAGCAGCACTTTGTTTTTTCTAAGAAAATCTTCCAACAATTCAGCCAACTCAGCCAACTCACACTTCCCTGCGGAATTTTTGATTATCTTCCAATCGGCATTTACCAAGTCTTCCAAACGGATGGCATTGCCATTTTTATCACGAAAATCTTTGATACCTATTCTATTGTTGGCAACTTTCGGTACTCCCACATATATTATATCCGCATCATCGTAGGAATCTACCTTGGCGAGTGGATTGTTCTGAAAAACAGCATCATTCCATTGAAATAGGCTGGTGATTGCACGAACTTTTGATGGAAATAACGAGGAAAATGCTAAAAAATTACTATTTAATTCATGTTTTAATAGCTCTCCGGATGTTATGAATAAGTCATAGTGAAGTCCACCGAACATTCCATATTTTTCATAAGAGTGCTGCGCTTCGGCGCTTGTTTGTGTAGTGTTTGATACAATAACGATTTTTTTACCGAAACCCTTCTTTATTTTTTCCAGTGTTTCTAGCACTCCGTCAAGTAATCCAACTCCTCCATACAATACGCCGTACATATCAACAAAAAGCACGTCATATTGATGAACAATCGAGAAAATGTCATTTGCGATCTGCACAGCATACTCCTTTCAATTCAAAAATCACTGGAGTTATTTTACAACAAAACATGACTAAAAGTCTGCTAAAGATCGCGGGATCGCTGCATAAATGCAGTATTTTGTAGAGTTGCAATGAATGTGCTGGCGCCATCATATACCCAATCACCGTGAGAAATTGGATTTTATAGATAAATTACTTTGAAAATGCGAGTTTCGTGTAAACAGGTATAGAGAAACTACAATGATTAACAGAACGAACTTTCAAAGTAATTTATCTATAACATCTGGCCAATAATGCCTCCTTTGCTTCCTTGTTTAACACTCTACATCTCCTGCCCATCCACAATATGGGGTCACACAGTGGCAAGCCGCAACTTCGAGGTGGTCTCACATCTGGTGAACCTATAAAGTTTCGTCGTCAAACTCGATAAAACATTCTCCATCAAAAACCTAAAACATCTCGCGGAAGTTATGGTTTTTTCTTCGAGGATATTTTCCGTTGCGAAATTTTGCAATGGCGCAGTCGATGGGGAAACGGTTGTTTGCAGCGCAACGTTCCGCAATATCTATAAAGCGTCTTTCCAAACTGCATTTTCGAAAGGAAATTTCATGGATTTGCCTACATTTCTATTCGGAGGGATATCCTCATCATCCATAATTGTTGTTAGCAGCCATTGCGTTGACGTATTTTCCGATTTCTTTGCCCTGAGAACATTAATCAAATCTATTTGGGGAACCAAGTTAGCTTTTATAATTTTTTTGGCTCTTTCTTCCTCAGGGACACTAAGTTTCGCAAATAAACGTTCCGAGTAACCAGCTCCTTCGGTTAAGTAGCGTCCACTTCGAAAATATTCTAATATTACCTTTGCTGTATTTTCGGTAGTTATCGGACATCCATCTTCGGAGAATGCAAAAGTCGTTTCCACACGACCGTCGTTCATGCAATAGAGAAATGGCCAAAACTCTTCCCTTTTATCCCGCGCGGCAGTTTTTTCCCAGCAGATTTTTCCGTTTTCCATTCCTGCATACAACTTTCGCAGGGAGTGGTCGGGAAACTGACCATTCGCAAAATGTGAATAGATAGGCAGAAGCATCGCCTGCGTATGCTCGGCACTAAAAAACACCATAATTACTGTGAACAAAAGTACATAGTTTCTCATTGCATAGCTCTCCGTTAATAACTTGTTCACCATTATACGGAATTTTTATTCGTTTTAGAATTTGTTTTTTATTTTGCGACACATTTATGTAAGATTTTTTTTAAATCCCTGTGAGTCTATATCCGTGAACGCCCGTTCATTTTTTCATTATACCAAATTCAGTTTTAAATTGTCCATAGTATCCTGGGATTGCCATATGAGCATACAATATGACATAAACCTATGCTTATTAGGGATAAGACTAAATTATTAGGGAAGAGAGCAAGTGATACCAAATCTCATTTTGGATTGTCCAAATGGCTTCGAGAACACGCTCCATGGCAGCCGCTGCCAGGTGAGCAATAGCTAATCGATGATGGGATTTGGTATAAGATCTGTTCTCCGTGGAAGCTGAAAAAGAAAGAAGCACACTTTACAAAGCATATTGTGTATAATTAAAGGCGTTGTATTGGAGAATCGTAAGGTATGCAGGAAATTTTAAATTTCGCACAAACCGAAAGTCTGGATTGGAGAGACTTCATCGAAGGAGAGGAAAACGTTGCCGTTATCAGATTCCTCGCCAAATGGCCCGACTGGCCTACAAATGGGCTCATAATTTACGGAGAATCAGGTACCGGAAAAACTCATATCAGCGGACTCTGGGCACGAACGACAAATGCTGTTAGCGTGTTGCCGGAAAGTCTTCGTCATGATCCAAGAAAATTATTTAGCATGGAATGCAATTTTATTTTCGACAATATCGATGATTTTTTAGATACTCAACGCCAGGATTGGATGTTCCATTTTTTTAATATTGCGGCCGAAAAGAAACGCTATTATCTGCTCATTAGTCGCCATCATCCATCTGTCTGGCCGGTGACACTGGGGGATCTGAGGTCACGACTCTTCACATTGCCTGTTCTGCGTATGCAAAATCCCGGAGAAGAGTTGATGATAAAAATTGCTGGTAAATTATCGCGTGACCTTGGTATCCTTATCCACAATAATGTATTAGAATATTTGCTGAATACCGTTGATCGCAGCGCTGCATCCCTAGCAAAAATATTGCAAATACTCAATGCACTATCGCTGCAGGAGAAAAAGCCAATTACTCTGCCTTTCCTGAGAAATTATTTTAGAAATGAACATAATTGTCGTGACATTATCAAGTAACAGCTCCAACAATTAGGGATTTGTCGCAGAATGCAACCTAAAACACCGCGGAAATATTCCGATGCACCAGCCCCGGCGATCACTATATCATCGGTGCATTTGGTAGCTAATGGCGAGGAACAAGCGGAGCCACTATGTCTCTGGCTTAGACAGTGCATCGATTTATTCGTGGAACATCTACGAAGTGAGCGCAATGCATCAGCCAATACTGTGCAATCCTATGTGCTGGACCTAATGGGGTTCAGTCGATTCGTTGATAATATCTGTGATGTACGTAGTAAATGTGATGCTACCAATTATGCCATGCCCAGGCAATGTTATGTCACCTCGGAAAAATGCATGACGGATTATTTGGCTTTATTGTCTCGATTGCAGATAAAGCCATCTTCCGTTAAAAGGAAATTATCTACTTTGCGGCAATTTTTTAAATTTTTACATCAGGAAGAAATAATAGTTTCTAACCCGATGAAATTTATTCATCAACCACGCTGTGGGCGCCCACTTCCAAAAATTATCGATGAAGACACAGTAAAAAAAATGCTGCATGCACTCGGGAAATTTCCCCACGAAGAAAGAATTCGCACAGAGTTGATGTTGTGTTTATTGTATGGTAGTGGGCTAAGGGTTAGTGAATTGATAGCCATCAGAAAAAATGCAATTGCCAACGCGAGGTTTATAAAAATATTTGGCAAAGGCAATAAGGAACGTATAGTCCCCATGGCTAGCCGCCTGCAATCGTTGCTGCTGGAATGGAACGGACTGAATCCATCTTCCGTTTGGCTTTTTCCATCGGTCGATGAGCGGAAACACATCACAAGACAGCGAGTTTTTCAAATAGTAAAGCAAGTTGCATCCCATGCTAATGTAGATGTATCGAAAATTTCTCCCCACGTGCTGCGGCACGCCTTTGCTACGCACATTCTTGACAATGGTGCCGATTTGCTGAGTCTAATGAAGATGCTGGGGCACAGCAGCATCTCCACAACCGAAATTTACACTCATGTTACCAGAAAGAAGCTAAAAAATGTAGTGAATGAATTCCATCCATTGGCGCAATGTTCCGATGCTACCACTCAAAACCGAAATGTTTCACGTGAAACACAAAAATAAAGTGGTTACTTTATGAATATGTAGTCATGTAGGATTAGAAGTGGTACGATCTGTATGGATTTTAAAGAAATTGACAGTGGCATTCCAAGCGTCCAGAGTCGGTTGTGGTGGTCTTTCTAAGACCGTTCATGTATTGCATATCCCTATAATGAATTAAGATTATTAAGTTAATCATCGCGAAATGAGGAAGAGATACGTAATTTTTCTCATGGTTTTGAGGTTTAATCGGCGAGACCGTAGAATTTTATACCAAATCCCATTACTAAATAGCGGTTAGGTTTTGCAAAAGTTCGTCAATGGTGATTAAAGTTAAAGCATTGGTAATCCATTGAGGTAAAAATGTCGAGAAAATCATTGTTGTTGAGTGAAGAGTTGGCTGAATCAGCGAAATTGGAGCTGAAA
>JAITRU010000003.1 GCA_031288225.1 Holosporaceae bacterium
TATTTCCATTCATATTACAAAAGGTTAGCACATCTTGCCGATATTCAACGCTATGGTACATAATTACTCTCCTGATAAACCAATAGCATCGTAACACATTTTTCCCGACGCGACTATACCATAGTTGTAGATAGCACATGGGTTTATTTTTCTCATTCATTAAGGTTATTCTCCAACGATGCCATCGCGAATGTATACGACATAATTTTGAACTTGCATTTGTAAAAAAATGTGCTCCATCGTAAATGCGAAAAGAGATGCACTTTCAAACCCTGTTGGGTATAGGGTTGTCCATGCTGAAAAATTGTATTCCTATATGGAAAAAGTCTTTGAGCTTCTGATGTATGAGTTCGCTTTTTCAGTACGAATTGGTATGACTAAATTATTACAAAATTAATTCTGTACAAATTTACTTATAATTAGCGTACAATATGGTATTGTGATGGGGGCGCGGATGCTGTATTGTGCTCTACGTTATGGATGTGATTTTTTGGGAGAACTTAGATGAAAAAGCAAGTTAATAATTTGGTTTCTTTGGCATTGCTGTGGAGTTTGATCGCTTGTGAAAGCGATACATCCCATAAGATAACTGCTAAGAGAGGCGCGATTTCTAGCGTTGATGATGATGGATTACGTGGATCAGCTGCTGATTTTATAGCAAACGCTGGTGATAGGGTGTTTTTTGACTTCGATCGTTCCAATATTTCTTCGGATGCGAATGCAACGCTGCGTCGGCAGGGCGATTGGCTAAGGAAAAATTCTGGCTTGAATGTCCAGATAGAGGGACATTGCGATGAACGAGGGACCAGGGAGTATAATATTGCTCTCGGGCACCGGCGTGCAGAGGCCGCAGGGAGCCGGTTAAAAAATTGCGGTGTTCCTTCCAGCCGCATAAATACGATTTCCTACGGGAAAGATCGTCCCATAGCTGTACAGGGAAACCAAAGTGAAGTATATAGAATGAACAGAGTTGCCATTTCGGTATTGGACAAAGTTTCCTAAGGGGCGAATTTTGGTTTCTTTGACGCTGCAGTGGTCGTTCACACTGTGGCGTTGGTGTGCCTCTTGGGGTATGATCTCAAATTATCCTGGTGGTCTTGCGGATATGCCTTGGGGTGGTGCTTTTCAAACTATCAGTGGCGAGTTTAAAAATAATTTTTCATGCAGAAATGTATGTTCCCTGTAAAAACCAGAAAAAATGGGCACTTTTAGACCGCGTTATGTATAATGTGGAATATTTTTCGTTGCGGAAAGAAAGCGCTAAATCTTGCTTAGGAGGAACAAGGGCGGTAGTGGATGAGGAAGTTAAAGGAAGTTATCGACCTAGATTGTCAGTTTTGCGCTTCCGTTGGCAGCGATTGTGCTGAGCTGGTGGTTACAAGTATCTGTGAAGATTCCCGCAAAGCAATTCCCGGATGTATGTTTGCTGCTCTGCCTGGGTTTTTGGCAGATGGTTGCATGTTCATAGGTGATGCGATTTCCCGGGGAGCTAGGTATATTCTGCAGGAAAGTAAAAATGGCGGGGATTACGCTGAATTTGATGCTGCGAGTGCCGTCTATTTTTTTTATGTGCAGAGCGTACGCCGCCGGTGGGCGCAGGTGGCTGCCAAATTTTTTCCTAGTTCCTTTGATCGTATGGTCGCTGTCACCGGCACCGATGGAAAAAGCTCCACCGTAGATTTTGTACGCCAAATTTTCGCATTTGCGGGATTAGAATTCGCCAGCATAGGTACATTGGGGGTAATATCATCTTCCGGCGTTAGTCAAAAAATAGCAGAAAATCTAACATCTCCCGGATCCCTGGAATTGCATAAGATTTTGCATGAATTGTCCAATATTGGTATTCGTAACATTGCCATGGAGGCGTCAAGTCATGGTATAGTGCAGGATAGAATGAGCGCCATAAAGTTTGATATTTGCGCTTTCTCGAATTTAAATCATGACCACCTGGATTACCACGAGACAAGAGCTTCTTACTGGGCAGCCAAGCGGCGCCTGTTTGCAGATATCGCTGACCAGGCAACAATTTTTGTGATAAATGCGGACGATCCAAAGGCAGAAGATCTTAGGAATATCGCTGCACACAGAGGAAATAAATTGGTTGATTACGGAAAAAATGCAGATAATTTTAAGATAGTTGCAGTGTCAGCCGGCGATACAAATCAGTTAGTCACCATGGCCGTTGATGGAATCGAGCAAGCTTATGTTTTGCCGTTGTTTGGGGAATTTCAGGTTTACAATGCCGCATGCGCTGCAGCCATCTGTTATAACCTTGGGTTGTCCCTCGATTGCATAGTGTCAGCGCTGGCTAATTTACGTTGCGTTCCAGGTAGATTGGAATTAGTAGCTACCATTGCTGCGAAGATGACTGGCACTGAGAGCTCTGTCCATGCAATGATTTTCATTGACTACGCCCACACCCCGGAAGCACTACGCAATGTTATCATTTCATTGCGTAAACATACACAGAATAGAATCATAACTGTATTTGGGTGTGGTGGGAATCGTGATCAACAGAAACGAGCACTTATGGGAACAATTGCAGAAAAATTTTCAGATATTGTTATTATAACAGATGATAATCCACGCCATGAGGATCCTGCCGAAATCAGGTCCATGATTCTGGCCGGATGTAATAAAATCGGTGCCGGTACCGTTGAAATTGCCGATAGAAAATGTGCCATCACGTACGCAATTGATGCGTTATCGTCAGGCGATGCGTTGTTGGTAGTTGGAAAAGGGCACGAGATTTATCAGCAAGTTGGTGATAAACTGCATCGTTTTAGTGATAGGGAGGTTATTTTAAATTGGGTAGCAAAATGAGAAATGCATCCACTAGTGTCGCAATTTTTACTCGAGAAGAATTGACGGAGTTTTTCAATTGCAATGTGCCTTCCGGTGTAGATGATATCTCAGTTAATTCTACGAGCGTAAAAAAAGGCGATTTGTTCGTAGCCATGAAGGGAGAGCGAAACGATGCACACGATTTTGTTAGGGAAGCTTTTACTCGGGGATGTTCTTTGGCAATCGTGGAAAAAATCGTCGATGGAGTTGATGCCAATAAATTGATTATGGTCAAATCTTCCCGCGAGGCTCTCGTTAATCTTGCAAAATTTAATATGAGTCGTGTTCCCAATGCTAGCTACATGGCCATTACGGGTAGTGTCGGTAAAACTACTACAAAAGATATGCTCTATCATCTGTTATCAAATGTTAAAAATGAAGGTAATTCAAATTTCAACAAGGTTTATGCTTCCAGAAAAAATTTTAACAGTCAAATAGGAGTGCCTCTGTGTGCCGCTGTCATGCCAAGAGACACCCAAATGGCCATCTTTGAAATGGGCATGAGTCTTGCTGGTGAAATAGGTAACTTGGTCAGTGTGGTACCTCCGAACGCTTCGTTGATAACCAACATATGCGAGGCGCATCTGGAATATTTTTCATCAGTTTTTGATATTGCTGCGGCAAAATCTGAGATTTTTGCAACGAAAAATCCACAGGAAACAGCGATAATTCCGGCGGACTCTGCCTACACAGACTTTTTAAAAGACCGAGCACGGAGTAATGGTGTGGAGAAAATTTTATCCTTCGGATTTGATTCATCTGCCGATGCAAGGGTGCTTTCCTATGAAAAAACCAGGATGCAGGTAAAAGCAAATGCATCTTCGGAATGCGCGGGTTGGAGTACATTGCGCAATTCGAATTTACCAATTTTTGAAATCGTACATAATGGTTTGCTGGAGCAGTGCTTGTCCGGCGATCAGGATAATGGCCTAGATATCACAGCTGAAATTTGCGGCAAAGTTATATCATATCGATTACTATGCGGTAATATTTCTTCTATTTTGAATAGTATTTCCGCTATTCTTGCTGCCCACGTGTGGGGCGGAATAGGTTTGGAAAAATTAGCGAAAATTATGAGCACATTCCTGCCATCCACACGGCGTGGAGAGATATTTCGCTTGTATCCTAGGGAAAGAACTGGAAATGGCATTTTAATAATGGATGATTCCTATAATGCATGTCCAACTTCTACGAAAGCGGCTATAAAATCCATTGCAATGTGCCACGGTCTCAGAAAAATTGTTGTCATCGGAGATATGCTGGAATTGGGGCAACGAAGCGTATATTTTCATGAAAATCTCTCCTCTACCATTGATAAATACGGTATCGATAAAGTATTCGCCTGTGGTACTTTAGCGCAACATCTATTCAATAATCTGCAGGAAGAAAAAAAGGGAGTCTGGTGTGAGGATGTGAAGGCAATGGCGGGTGTGCTCCTGGAAGAAGTGCAGGATGGGGATTGCTTGTTGATCAAAGGATCTAGATCTATGCATATGGATTACATCGTGGATTTTTTAAAAGATAGTTTGTGATTCATGGCACAATCATGCATTATTCGATGGATATTAAGGTCTCTTTGCCTTGCTAAATTACAAATGAAAAGCCATGTTTTATAATTTCATATTTCCATCGTTCAATTTTATCTCCGGCATAAATTTGCTAAGGTACGTATCCTTTCGTACTATGTGCGCTTTGCTAACTTCCCTGTTACTGAGCTTTATTCTATACCCACGTTTCATAAAGTTTATAAAATATTTTCAACCCATCAGGCCGGATGGCCCTCCGTCTCATTGCATTAATAAAATCGGAACTCCAACCATGGGTGGTGCCATAATTATTGCCAGTTCACTGGTATCTAGTCTACTTTGGGGAGACATATTTAATTGCTATCTATTGTTTTTGCTAATGTTGTTTCTTGCCTACGCCGTGCTGGGATTTTTTGATGACTACGCGAAAGTGAGGCACAATAATTCAAAAGGTATTGCCGCTGGTAATAAATTATTCTTTCAAATCACCATTGCACTAATATTTTCAATGGCGGTTGAATTTTTGAGATCACCGGAGATAATTGGGCATCTGACTTTCCCATTTTTAAAAAATTTCACCGTAGAAAATGTTGCATTTCTCCTGGTATTCACAACTATTGTTATAGTTGGCAGCTCCAATGCCGTAAATTTAACGGATGGGTTGGATGGATTGGCAACATTTCCGTCCATGATGGCAGCGCTATGTCTGGGTGTCATAAGCTATTTGGTGGGGCATGTTGTTTTTGCCAATTATCTACAGATTATTTATATTCCATCCACCGGAGAGCTTTGTATATTTTGCGGAGCTCTAATCGGATCATGTCTCGGATTTTTATGGTACAATGCACCACCAGCTATGATTTTCATGGGTGATACAGGATCGCTTGCCATCGGTGGAGCTCTCGGAGCTATCAGTGTCATCGTGAAACATGAATTTGTGCTGGCCATCGTTGGTGGACTTTTTGTGATCGAGGCCTTGTCCGTAATGATTCAAGTGGGATATTGGAAACTGACTGGCAAGCGCATCTTTCTTATGGCTCCCATCCATCACCATTTTGAAAAAAAAGGATGGACGGAGCCCACGATCGTCATTCGTTTCTGGATTGTTGCGTTTGTGTTTGCCCTGTTGGGATTAGCAACTTTGAAAATTAGATAAAAGGCTACAATAGATGTCATGATTTGTTTGGATCTATGCAGAAATAAGAACATCGCTGTCATTGGATTTGGCAAAACCGGAAAAGTGGTGGTAGATTGCCTGATGGCTGTCGGTGCAACTATTTATTTGTACGATGATAATGGCATTGACGATGAACATTACCTTGGAATGTTCTGCGATCTTCTTAATTTTGATTGGTCCAATCTGGATATGGTTGTGATAAGTCCTGGAGTCAGCACACTGTGGCCCCGGAGACACCGGGCCATTGATTTTGCTCATCGCTACGGCGTTATGCCTATGAGCGACATAGATTTGTTCCGATTGCATGTGGGGTATTCACCGACGGCGAAAACAGCTGTGTCTAACCAAAAAGTTATCGGTATTACCGGTACAAATGGAAAATCCACCACCACAGCTCTTGTTGGCCATGTTCTGGCCGTGGCGAATTCTAAATCCTGCATTGGAGGCAATTTTGGCATTGCTGCACTTTCTCTCGCCGATGATCAAGATTTCTATGTGTTGGAGTTATCTTCCTATAATTTGGATTCCTCGAATATTTTTGGATTTGATTCAGCCGTGCTGCTGAATGTTACGCCGGATCACCTGGTGAGACATGGAGGTATGTCTGGATATATTGCTGCCAAGCAAAAAATATTTGCGAATTTTCATGCAGCATCGCAGGCCATCGTAGGCATCGACGACGCACATTGCCGAGAAATTTATGAATTTTTAAAAACTCTGAAATATCCGAATGTAATTCCCATTTCTGGTGTGAAAGTTCCCGAAAACGGCGTTGGGTGGTGTGACGGAATGCTAGTCGATAATCGTGATGTAATTCGCGGCACCAATGGTGATTATGCCAAAATTATTTGCGGCAGATATGATGCTCTGGATGGAGTCCATAATCGCCAAAATATTGCGGCCTCCTATGCCACCTGTGCTGTAAATGGTATTGATGCAGAACAATTTGTTCCGGCTCTGCATTCTTTTAGGGGATTACAGCATCGACAAGAATTGGTGGCAACTTTCGGAGGAATCCAATACATTAACGATAGCAAAGCAACCAATGCCCAGTCTGTGAAGCAGGCTATGATGAGATTTGATAATATTTTTTGGATTCTCGGCGGTCGCCCCAAAGAAGATGGAATAGAATCTCTGATAAAATATTTTCACAAGGTAAAGCATGCATTCCTTCTGGGGGAGGCTGCTTCTGACTGGTACAACTATCTGGAATATTGTGGTGTTCAGGCGGAAATTTCCGGTACACTTGATGTTGCGGTGCTAAGTGCCCATGCTTTGGCACAGAAGGAAGACACTGCCGTTGTATTGCTGTCACCGGCTTGCGCAAGTTTTGATCAATTTAAAAATTTCGAAGAACGCGGCAATGTGTTCACGGCGATTGTGCGGGAAATATGTGCCAAATCCGGCGAATCGACAGAGTCATCGCTCGGAATCGTAGCGGGAAGCTATACAACATGACTTGCTTTGAAAGTGCATTGGCTTGCGCGATGATTGGCCTGGTATTTGAGTGAAAACACCACATTACAAACGCACTCTCAAAACAATTTATGTATACGAAGGAAAAAATTACTTCTGATATTTTTATCCGCCACTCAAAAATGCCGTTGCTCATACATTTTAGAAAAAAATTACTTTTTCGTCATATACATAAGGAGGTACTTTGCGATGCAGACTTTGTGTACGTTTATTGCAACTTCCAGTGGCATGAGAGGTTTTAGCAGGACGGTGTTTTTCTCAGTTTTTATTTCCTGGGTTTTTAATTTAATCCGAACGTTTATGCCGCTTTGTTTGGTCATATCGTTGGAAGATACCGGCGCAATGGACTTTACCGTTCCATTTATGGTTCCGTAAATTTGGTAGGGAAAATCTTGCAGTTTCATGATAGCTTTGTTTCCAACCTCGATCAGTCCGCAATTGGCTTTGTCCATGACAACTTCCGCTTCGATTGGTTCATCTTTTGGAACCAGCTGCGCAATTGGCTGAGATATGTTCACGACGCTGCCTTCGTGGACAACCAGATTGAAAATTACGCCGTTCGCGCTCGCATGGATCTTCATTTTTTTGATGCGTTCTCGCAGGTTATTGATATCTTTTTCTAAAACATCGATGTTTTTAAGATTTTCTTCCAGTTGAATGCGATTAATCCGCTCAAAATCGTACTTTATAGCCTCCAACTCCTTTTCGTAGGCAATGCGGATATTTTTCGCCGATTCCAAAGCGGTCTTTTGCATTTGCAAATGAGAAGACGCATCGATGTATTGCTTTTGGATATCATATTTGGCCATCTGGGCCATTACCTGTTTTTGGATCAATATCACAAGGCGATCCAGATAATCTTTGGCTGCTTCCGTGAGTTTTTGAAACAGTGCCATCGATTGCCGCAAAGTTTCTTCCTCCTCTTGTTTTGCTTTAATTTGATTAAGGAGACAGGTCTGCCGAGCAAGAAAAGTATTTTTCTCCTGTTCATAAATATTGGCGGCGGATTGTATCAGTAATTTTTCCGATGTTATATTCAGAAAATCCGGTTTCCTATTTTCCAATAACGCCGTAATTCGTTCGTTGGTAAGCAACAGCATACTACATGTATGTTGAAGCTTTTTAAGCTCATTTTCCAGCAATTTTGCATCAAGCTCAACCAGCAAATCTCCCATTTTTACCGAATGATTTTCTTTAACATATATTTTCAAAACAGTGGCCGATTCCGGAGCTTGTATTGTTTGAATTGCACCGGACAGAACCGTACGTCCATTTCCCTTCGAAGTGATATTTATGGGGATCAGCGTAATTGTCAAAATAAAAACGCCAAAAATAGCAGCAATAATTTTTGATATGGATTTATAATCAATGCGTGGGAATAGCGATTTTAAATCCATCATGCCACTATTTTCCCACTTTCGATTTTTACGACCCTGTCAAGATATTGTCTAAATGTATTTTGGTGAGAAATCATGATAACGGTACTATTTTCAGCTATTCCGAATAGATTTTTCAAAACTTCCGCTTCGGTCTGAGCATCAAGGGCTGCCGTAGCCTCGTCGAATATGAAGATTTTCGGTTTTCGAATAACGGCGCGGGCAATCATGATTCTTTGACGCTGTCCAGCGGAAAAATTCGCACCCCTTTCTTCAACTAAGGTTCCATAGCCCAACGGTAATTTTGAGATGAATTCGTGTGCTCCGGCACAGACGGTGGCTTCGATGATTTCTTCCTGAGTCATTTCCGAAAGCCCGATGGCAATATTCTCGGCAATCGATCTTTTGAACAGAACTCCGGTTTGGCTTACAATTCCAAAATATTTTCTCAGAGAAACCGAATCGAAAAGAGAAATATCCTGATCGTCAATGAAGATACTGCCCCTAGTTGGGGTATGCAATTTTTGCAACAAGTTTACGAGGGTCGTCTTACCGCAACCGCTGGGACCAACGATGCCGATTTTTTCGCCGGAATTGATATCAAGCGAAATATTCTCCAGCACAATATCGCCATCCGAATAGCCAAAAGATAAATTTCTAATCTCCATTTTTCCTGCATTTACTTTTATTCGCGGTAGCGAAGCCACATTCTCAGATGTGGATTCCGGAGTAACAATATCTTTTAGCTTATCAACCGCAATGGCCGTCGTCTGAAAATCTTTCCACAACTCACAGATGCTTATTATTGGTCCGGTCAACTGTCCGACATAGCTGGTAAACGCAATAAATTGGCCCAATTTTAGTTCACCGTTGATGATGAGATACATGCCATACCACCACATAAACACAGTGGAAATTTTTCCGATTGATCCCTGGATAATCGAAAATACCGTATCGATTTTTTTGAGGGCTACCGCATTTTTTATAATTTCGATTATCTCGGCGAACCAAATTTTAGAGAAAAAACTACTGGCATCCATTTGATATATGGTCTCAGTACCGCTCACGGATTCCACAAGAGTTCCATTGTGTTCGTTTGCTAGAACAACGGAACGATCTGCCAAATGTTGTCGTTTTTCTGTCCAATAATACGAGATATAAAAATCCAGCGGTACGGTGATAACTGCGATAAATGTTAGTACAGGGCTTAGATAAATCAAAAAAAACAAAAAAGCAAAACCGAAAAACACATCCAAAATCAAATGCATAGGCTTTTCTGAAAGATATGAACGCAGGGTATCCGTTGATAGAATTTTAGACATCGTATCTCCCGTGCGATTGCTTGTAAAAAATGCCAACGGTAGACGGAATAGAGCTTCAAAAATTTTCAGAGATATATCAGATGACAATCTTGTAAAACTGGAGAACATCATCCAATCCACAAGAGTATTCAAAACTGTTTCGATAATGTACAATCCTATCATCGCCAACATCACGACCGCGAGGGTATTGGTCTGTGCATGCGGCAGCACATCGTCTATCAAAATCATCGTAAGAAGCGGAGAGATAAAACCCAAAATTCGCAAAATGAAAATTATCACCGACGAATGACAGATTTCTCGAAAATATCGTTTTACCAACGACCAAATAAATCTAATGGGGTAAGAAGTTAGTAAGGGTTTCATTGTAAATTATATAAAAAATGCTATAATCCACCAAGAATTTTGGATGCACAGAGATGAGCGCAGAAACCTTTGTATTAGAATGCATATTCGGAGTTCCTCTTTGTTTAGGAATACACTTTTTAGCTAAATCATTATGCAGTAGTCCCAAATTGCAATATTATTCTGCAGACATAATCCAGTGGAAAAATGTATTTATTCTTTGTTTTTTCAGTATCGCCCTATTTAAAATGCTTTCGTTAAATTTTCAATTCACGAATGTTGTAAAAGAAACAATCGATTTTCTTTGGAAACACATAGTAAAAACATCCATTGCGGCAAATCTCATATATTCTTTGGCCAGAAAGGCAAAGAAACACATCAACAAAAAATTGTAACAACTCCTCCAAAGAAAAATACTTCCGCAAAAAAACACCGCCAGAATTTGTCTGCAGCTGGGTAAACTTTCTCAAGTCCTAGCGGTTGTTTTTTGTACAAACGGACTTATATCCAGCCAAGATCCTTTATAACTTTATGCAGGGCTTCGTGAGCTCCAGGTCTCCGCATAATTTGCGAAAACCTCGCCGATTCTTTTACGAGTCCAGTAAA
Organism: Holosporaceae bacterium; assembly: GCA_031288225.1. Taxonomy (GTDB): domain Bacteria; phylum Pseudomonadota; class Alphaproteobacteria; order UBA3830; family UBA3830; genus BNWE01. The sequence goes on from JAITRU010000003.1 coordinate 10,670, forward strand.
TGCGGAAACGATAAATCCGCCAGCCGCTGCCGCGCCGAGCGTAGCCGGAGTAACAGGAAGTCCTCTTCCGACCCCTCCAATCGCTGCCGCAATTGCACTACAGCCAGCATCCACTGTAACATCCTTCAGTTGCTTCATAAATTCCTCATACATAGCACAACCTCATCAAAAAATCACACCCGAACATCCGTTCCCACAACCTGCGGGAACTACAAAGACGCCAGATACAACTGTAGGTTACATAATGTTAAATGGTAAAGTCAATACACAATTTTATTACATGGTAACACATTGCATTGTCGTGGTTGCATTATTTGCTGATATATCAGTATTTATATCGAATAAATTAATTTTTGAGAAATTTTCTGTATTTTAATAATACTGTAAATTCAATAAAAATATCTCCATAAAATAACGTTGTGTACAAAAAATTCCTGCAATCTATATAGTGTTAACCATGGAGCATAGGGTATC
>JAITRU010000022.1 GCA_031288225.1 Holosporaceae bacterium
CTTTGATTTTCTCTATGGCTTCCTCTGCCTCCTGCACAGAAGGAATTTTTCCGTCTTTTACCAGACTCGCCAACGCGCCCAGTGCACTATCTGTGTTATTGGCAACGGTTGTAGCTAGAGCAATTGCTTTATCGCGCTCTTTCGTGCCTAATCTTCTGATCTGATCTAAGACTGACTCCATGAGCAGTTGCAATTGAGTAGGAGTCACGTTTTTTACATATTCGACTATTTTTTCAGTATGATCGTCAATTGTGGCAGGTGGAATATTGTTCACAATCGCAATTCTTACCAGCAACATACTTATATAAAAAGACACTGATGGGACTTCACTCTTTAGTACGTATGAGTAGGGATTTAAGTAACCATATTTCTTCTTCTTCTTCTCTAGAGCGTCCAGTAGTTGGCCGAGGGTAGTGTTATCTTGGGGTATATCAGCAAATTGCCATTCTTCTTCTTTCTTAGTGTACTTGATCTTCTTCTTATTCCCATCACTTTCCTCCGAAGTAACATAATTTCCAGGATTGAAAAAGGCTTCATTTTCAGCTTGATAGGCATCCAATTTTCCTTTTATGCTATTATAATCATTATAATTCGTCTGAACCCCTTGCATCGCTCCAGCGAAACCAAAGGTCGCCAATAGTCCCACAACCATTAGTTGCGTTAAAATATTCTTTGTTTTTATCATTTTGATATCTCCCATTTTGTCAATATGTTCATGCGCTGCCAAGCAACTTAGGAACAGGTTTATCAAATATTGCTTAATAAATGATTAATTTTCTGTATTTGTCTAAAAAATTATAACAAAATCGGGAGATGATATACAAGCATTACTTTTAGACTGCTTTTCGAGACATCTATATTTTGCCTGCTGTCGGCGTTGTCAAATTGCGCCTTTGTTTTCAACGCATGGGACAATTCGACATTCATGTGAAAATCGTCGGTAATTTCTTTGGCGATCCCGATGGCAAAGAATGGCGTTACTTTGCGTAGTTTCCCTCCAAATATGCCAGCGCCGGCGATGTTTTCGCCTTCGATCCCAAATTTGGCATTGAGCTGCATAGCGCCAACCTTGACGTATATGTCGGCGTCTATTTCTTCCATAAAATATCCAATTTTAAATGCCACATGGGGGCATATTCCAAACGTTGTTTTTACTTGAACATCAGGATTTGCATTGGTAGGGGCTATGTTGTCACTCGGCGATGGATTGAATACCCGAGCAATGTCAGCAGCAATCTCCCCGAGAGTTATACTAGATTCTTCCGGTAATCCAAAGAGGTGTTGCGCGGTTACTTCTTCCGGGATTTGTCCTCTGAAAATTTCAGCAATATTTTCGGCAGCATAGAGATTTATAGGATTTAGGCAATGGGTAACGGATGTATTCAGTATGCCATAAACATTTGTGGATGCCAGGTTGGCCAAGGCATAGCTGAGATGGGAATAATTATTGGTAATGAATGTACGCAACTGCTGCATTCCGGAAATAATGTTGCCGTTACCCAATGTGCAAATGTTGGGGATTGCGTTCGAAACAAAATTGGCAAATACGGCATTTTCATTGGGAATGCTATTGCCTATTGTGGTATTGTTAATACGAAAGACGTTGTCATTATTTGGATTTGCTTGAATAAAATCTATTTCATCCGAAGTTAAGATTGCTGAATTTCCTCCGAGATATCTCATGGTTTTGGCAAACTTAGGCCAGACTTCTGAATGTATAATTCCACTGTTGTCTCGGGCGTTCCACGGCACATTAAAACCACATATGTTATTGCTGATGTTCATAAGCATCTGGGCCAGTACTCCCCTGGTAAATTGTAAATTTAGCTGGCGACCAGTGATGGTATTTGCTTGGAAGTTCAGTATTTTTCCTCCGGTGCCAAAATCAGCACCAATTTCAACACCTATGCGGCAATTTTTTGATATGGGATATTGATATCCAACCGAGACACTGCCGTCTAATGCGGTGCCCGTGACTGATCCGCATACGGATGTGTTCGATGTGGCGAGATAGTTGGTGGATGCGGCTCCTATGCCAAGGCCAACGGAAAATATGTGTCGGGGCGGGGAAGGTGGCAATGGTGGAGACTGCGGTGGCAGGGATTTAGGTAAAACGTTGCGTTGCTGCTGCGAACGAAACCGAAGAAGTGGATGAGGCGGAGGTAGGGGATAACGCTGCACCGGTGGAGGCAACGGTGATGCGGTCGATCCTGCGGGCGGGTAGCTGTGTTTTGGTGAATTGTTCCTGTCATTGGCAATTGTAGCAGGATGGCCAAAGATTTTGATGTTAGAACCGATGTTTCCAATACTCCTAACACTGTGGTTAATGCCTTTGAGAGGGTTAACAATGCCACCGCCGACGATGTTGTTGTGGATATTGGTGGCCGGGCTAGTGCGTACATTGCCGGAATCTGCAAGCCCACCATGGTTTTTGCCCTTCATGGCCAATGGAACAGATTTTTGATTTCCAATGGAGGAATTACTTTCATTGAGTTTTTGCGGAGGAATGGGCGTTGCTTCCCGATGTTTTTTGTGAACATCTCCGAAGGAAGCATCGGATGCAAATCCATCTTCTCCGAGAGCAAATACCAAAAACACAACTCTCCAATACAGATTCGATGATAATAATTTACTCATGTAATTTCCTGAGATTTTTCCAATAATTATCCAGCGAAGATGATAATATATGCACATTGATTCAAAATCAAATAAAATTAATAAAGAATTTTTTATTTATAATTATTTTCACTCTAAAATTATGCCGCATGAATTAATTAACTGAATTTTAAAAGAGAACAGCTACCATCCCTGCGTATTTAACATTGGATTTCCATGCATACAGCGATTTTAAATTGTGATGATGATAATGCACCAATTATGGCTGACCCAGCCAGTGTTCGTATTTTTGCTATGGCAAAAAAGATATCCACGGCGGATGCCACAGTGCTAATTACCGGAGATACCGGTACCGGAAAGGAAATTTTGGCAAGATATATACATCAACACAGCCATCGTCGATATCATAAATACGTGTCCGTAAATTGTGCTGCTATTCCGGATGCTCTCCTTGAATCAGAGCTATTTGGTCATGAAAGAGGAGCTTTCACCAATGCATTACAGCGTCGCATAGGAAAATTTGAAGATGCCTCCAGTGGAACCATTTTGCTGGATGAAATTAGTGAAATGTCCTGTGGTTTGCAGGCGAAATTGCTGCGAATAATTCAGGAAAAAGAGTTTTGCCGTCTCGGAGGCAATGAGATCATAAAAACTGATGCCCGCATCATCGCTACCAGCAATAAAAATCTGCGTCGAGCTGTTGCGGAGGGAACGTTTCGCATGGATTTATTCCACAGATTAAGCGTGATTCCGATGGAAATTCCAAGGCTCACCGATAGACCACTGGACATAGATGCGTTGGCTCACTTTTTTTGTTACAAATACTCCAATGGTACAAAAACCCTATCTCCTCAATTGTTGCGGGCATTTCGCAATTATTCGTGGGAGGGAAATGTGCGGGAGTTGGAAAATGTTATCCATAGAGCCGTTATATTGTCGACTAGCAGGTGCATTGGTTGTGGAGATGTACAGTTGATGCAGGAAAAAAGTCAAGATGTTTTAGAATTCAGAACGTTGAAGCAGATCGAACACGATACAATAATGAAAACCATCGATGAGTGCAGCGGAAACAAGAGTATGGTTTCCAGGATATTGGGAATTCCTGCACGAACACTGAGGCATAAATTAAACATCTACAAGAAAAAGGCTGAATTTTAAGCACAAAAACATTGATTGTTATGTGATACCATTCCTCATTATTAATTTCTCTCAGCAAGCGGTGAGCTGCCTCATGTTCAGGCTATGCGGAAAAGCTTTCGGATAATTTGTTCCGAGGAATGGTATTATACCAAATCTCATTTTAGATTGTCCAAACGGCTTCTAGAATACGCTCTATGGCAGCTGCTGCCAGGCGGGCAATAGCTAATCGATGATGGGATTTGGTATTATACCAAATCTCATTTTGGATTGTCCAAATGGCTTCTAGAACACGCTCTATGGCAGCCGCTGCCAGGCAGGCAATAGCTAATCGATGATGGGATTTGGTATTACATCTTCCAGTTCTGAAACTGCGGGTGTTCCCGGAACCGAAA
>JAITRU010000042.1 GCA_031288225.1 Holosporaceae bacterium
ATAAAATCCAACTTCTTGTCGTGATTGGGTATATCCGATAGTTTTTTTACGAAACTGAAGAAGTCAACGAATACGTGAACGGTCTCTCTATACAACACAATCGAAACATGTAATACCAAATCTCATTTTGGATTGTCCAAATGGCTTCGAGAACACGCTCTATGGCAGCCGCTGCCAGGCGGGCAATAGTTAATCGATGATGGGATTTGGTATAATCATACCATTCCTCATTATTAATTTCTCGCAGCAAGCGGTGAGTAGCCTCATGTTCAGGCTATGTGGAAAAGCTTTCGGATAATTTGTTCTGAGGAATGGTACTATACATAAACTGTTTTGAAAGTGCGTTCGCAATGTGGTATTTTTGCTCAAATATCAGCCAAATCATTGCGCTAACGAATGCACTTTCAAAACAGTTTATGTATAAGGCAAATTTCATGATTTTTCGTTGATATTTGAAGTGGCGGGAGTGACGGGACTCGAACCCGCGACCTTCGGCGTGACAAGCCGACGCTCTAACCAACTGAGCTACACCCCCATGCGCTCAACATAAAATAAAAGATGCCGTCTCGTCAACACACAAACCCAACAACTAGGGGAATAGTTCCAATGAAGACGGCTTCGCACAACCCATCCACCTCGTTGGAAGCGCTAATTTACGCTCCCTTCCATCAGCTACAAAATAATGCTGACTATTACTTTAATTCAGACCTCCTGTCGATGATAGCATCAATCAAACCGCACTTCTTAGCTTCTTCCGGGGCCATGAAATTATCCCGATCCATTGCTTTTTCTATGGCAGCCATAGACATATTTGAATGTTTTTCGTATATCTTGTTAAGACGCAACCTAAGGGACAAAATTTCCTTCGCGTGGATTTCTATGTCCGCCGCTTGCCCACTGTACCCTCCAGACGGTTGATGAATCATAATCCTTGAGTTAGGAAGAGAATATCTTTTCCCTTTGGCACCCGAAGCCAACAGCAGCGATCCCATGGATGCCGCCTGCCCCATGCACAGGGTGATCACATCCGGCGTGATGTATTGCATTGTGTCATAGATAGATAATCCGGAAGTCACTATGCCACCAGGGGAATTAATGTAAAAATATATATCCTTTTTTGGATCCTCCGATTCCAGAAATAGCAACTGGGCGCAGATTAAACTGGCAGACATATCATCCACTTCACCGGTGAGAAACACAATGCGCTCCTTCAACAAACGGGAATATATATCAAAAGACCTTTCACCACGCTCCGTTTGTTCAATCACGATTGGTACCAATGTATTGACTATTTCGTTACTATTTTTACGCACCTCAACCTCCTTCTAAACACTACTACGTATACCATGAAAAGCGAAATCACCTACTACGGCAAAACTCTCGGGGAAATAAACCCTCCTCACATACAAATTCCAACTAGGGAGTCTTAGTTTTAGCGGCTTTCGTGGATTTTTTTGAGGATACCTCTGTTTTTTTACCGCTATCTTTTTTCTTGGCCACCGGAGCGTCTGCGGCTGTTGCTATCTCAGCATCTGCAGTGGATATTCGCTGGGGCCGCTGGGCTAACGCTTGCTTGGATGCCTTGGCATCATTGGATGTCACGCCTTGATTTTTCTCTGCATCGTAGCTATCAGATTTTGTGTTTGACTTTGTCTCTTCTGGATCCTTCGGGGCTGGCCCCGGATTCTTCCCGGCGAATGACGAATCGTCACCGGACGCAGTATTCTCATCCACAAGGAAATCAAATGGCTCTTCGTCAATGGCAATCAGTTCGGAAACGCTACATTTTTGTTCCTTTATTTTGACGACACTAAATAACAGATCAACTACCTTCGACTCCAAAATCGGTCCTATCACAACTTTGATATTATCTCCCCTGGAGTATGTATCAAAAATATCTTTTTCATGACCTGGATACATTCTCGCAATGTCGGAAACAGCCTTAATTATTTCGTCGTCGGTTGCCTTGATATCGTTTTGTCTGGCTACTTCAGCAACAACAAAGCCAACCTGAACTCTCTTTCTTGCCAATTTTTTGATTTCCTCCAAAATTTTTGGAGTCATGGCTTTGCCAAGTCGTTTTGCTTCTTTTTCAATTTGCGAATACACATCATTATATTCAAATTCCAGCATACTTTCCGGCACCAGCAATTCCTCATACATATTAGACAACTTCTCCAACAATTCCCGGTGCATAATGTCCTTCGCCATATTTTCGTATTTAGCCTCGATTGTAGAACGAATATCTTTCTTGGCTTCTTCGAGATTACTATACCCAATATGCTGGGCAAATTCATCGTCCATGAAATATTCACCATCAGTCATAATTTTGCAAACGGTTGCAATGCAGTTGATACAACGCCCTGCGAGAGATTTATCTTTTAAGTTTGCCGGATAATTCACTGCAAACTCTCGAACATCGTGCAATTTTGCACCCACAAGCGGTTTCCAAAAATCACTGAAAATATCTTTCTCGCCTAGGATAATATCGAAATTTTTTACGATTTCACTTTTTGTTTTTTTATGGCGTGGAATCATTAGCTCTAAATCCACAGTAACTCTGTTACCTAATTGTGCTTCCTGCTGAGCATCCACTTCGGTCCATTTTTTATTGGATGACTTGAAATCTTCCAGTGTATCCATTACTTCTGCATCGGTTATTTCTGCACGGTATTTGACGAGTTCTATGGATGAAAAATTCTTCAACTCCACCCTGGGCATAAGATCAAACTTCAGAGCAAACTCCACACCAGATTCTTCATTTTTCAGAATGCTGGTGGCGTAGTTAAAACAGATGCTGAGCTGTTCATTCCCTATGATGGCATCAGCTGTATTGGCCATCAATTCATCGACGGCTTTTTTGCGCACCGAGTCGCTGTACATACGTTTGACCACTTCCAACGGCACTTTTCCGGGACGGAATCCGTCCATTCGTACAGTTTTTGCCTTTTTTGCCAGCTCATCTACTACTGCATTTTCCACATCTTCCCGAGAAAGGAACACATTGTAACACCATTTTAACCCATCGTTGGATTTGCTCACAATTTCCATAAAACCTTTACTCCCAACTTGCCCTATTGGGCATACTATATTTGCCTTTCATCAATAAACATTTTCACGAACATCAATGTACGACTGAGTTCCTGGTGCGGACGGAGGGACTCGAACCCCCACAGTGTTAACCATCAGAACCTAAATCTGACGTGTCTACCAATTCCACCACGTCCGCACAACACAAACATCAAGAACATTTAATTCGACAATAAATAATTGCCAAAAACCAATGGCACTAAAACACAAAAGTAAAATACTCCATGTAGTGCTCGATCTCAAGTTATATCATTTATTTTCTTAACAAAAAACCATATAATACCCAATCTCATCATCGATTAGCTATTGCCCGCCTGGCAGCGGCTGCCATGGAGCGTGTTCTCGAAGTCATTTGGACAATCCAAAATGAGATTTGGTGTGGTATGAGAGGAATCGCCGGCAGAGCAAAATGTTGGATTTTCTAAATTCCCATGACGATTGCTTCGAGAGATTGTTGTCCGTCGGACATTTCACCGGATCCTATTGGCTGGCAAATCGCGATGGTACAAAATTTCTTCTTATACCATTCCTCATTACTAATTTCTCGCAGCAAGCGGTGAGCTGCCTCATGTTCAGGCTATGCGGAAAAGCTTTCGGATAATTTATTCCGAGGAATGGTATTATACCAAATCCCATCATCGATTAGCTATTGCCCGCCTGGCAGCAGCTGCCATAGAGCGTATTCTAAAAGCCGTTTGGACAATCTAAAATGAGATTTGGTCTTATGTATCGGAAATTTACTGGTTTTTCGCGCACAAAAATCCAATTTCTCACGGTGATTGGGTATATACTCAATCATCGTAAGAAATTGGATCTTATTGGTGAGTCTTTATTGTGATTACAGTATTTTTCGTCCGAAATCTCACTGTGATTTAGTATAATAGACGGCAACGGTCATTTCTCTATGCAAGAACACGGAATAGCATAAAGAATTCGTTTTCTGGGAGTGAGCATGAAGATAGTCAGGCGACAGTAATTCACAAAACGCCCAATGATCCGGTATTCATCAGACCGAAAATAACAGGCACTCTTCGAAGTTGTATAAAAATGCAACCGGTTTGCCATCGACATTGCTTCAACAGCATTATAATGTCATCGTCTATTTAGAAGAAGGAGTTATAATATGAGTAATAATTCCTACTCCACCCTTTTTCCAATAACATCACAGCTAATCTTCTTCGAATAAATCTTTCACTTTGCAACCTAGGGCTTGGGCCACTTTTCTCAAAGTATTTAGCTTACATTCTCCAATAAGAGATGATTTCCTAATCTTCAGCAATGTACTTTCAGATATTCGCGCGCTTTCCGTGACTTCGCGCAGCGTTTTTCCTTCTTTCCGCATAATGTATTTCACATTACTGCTAATCATCGACTGCTCCATAGTTAAAACTATAGGATTGCAGAAATTTTTGTATACAGCATTATTTTATGGAGATATTTTTATTGAATTTACAGTGATGCACTCTGGAGCAAAATTTTCTTTAATTCCACCTGCATAAATAAAAATAGCCTAATATATCAGCAAATAGTACAACTTTAATATTTTAATGTATTACCATGTAATAAAACCGTAGATTGTATTATTTAACATCTGTCATCTGTACCCTATGGTTGTGTTAATGCCTTTGTTGTTATTGTGGGTTGCAATAACGTGTGTTGGCATATTTATGTAGAGGTGTATTATACCAAATCTCATTTTGGATTGTCCAAATGGCTTCGAGAACACGCTCTATGGCAGCCGCTGCCGGGCTGGCAATGGCTAGTCGATGATGGGATTTGGTATTATGTATGAGGAGTTTATGAAGCAACTAAAAGACGTTACCGTAGATGCCGGGTGCAACGCAATTGCGATGGCAGTTGGAGGAGTCGGAAGAGGGCTTCCTGTTACTCCAGCTACGCTCGGCGCGGCAGCAGCTGGCGGATTTGTCATTTCCGCATTTGCTGGACTTGTAAAAGAATCGGCGAGGTTTTCACAAATTATGCAGAGACCAGAAGCTCACGAAGCCCTACATAAAGTTATACCAAATCCCATCATCGATTAGCCATTGCCCGCCTGGCAGCGGCTGCTACAGAGCGTGTTCTAGAAGTTATTTGGACAATCCAAAATGGGAAATGGTCTAATTTCCTTCACAATTTTCTCAATTAGCTTCGAGTCCTCGCTATAATCTTCCTGTACCTGTATAATAAAAGATGGATTTCGAGCCAACCCATTCGCATTATTCACAATGTTCGCAATTCTATTCAAATGCTCGTCAGATGTCAGCTTGGAAAAAGACAGATAACCAATGTCAGCTTTGGTTTCCCGTTTGTAT
>JAITRU010000052.1 GCA_031288225.1 Holosporaceae bacterium
AAACAAATTGACCTATCGCTTTTTTTGAAGCGCTGAACAACAGGAAATTCCTGTCGAGTGCTTGTACCATTCCTCGAAACAAATTATCCGAAAGCTTTTCCGCATAGCCTGAACATGAGGCTGCTCACCGCTTGCTGAGAGAAATTAATAATGAGGAATGGTGTTAGTATTCAATGCTTGAGCTTGCTATGAGCAGCGGATCTTTTGTAAATTTTACAATTTAACAAAAAATCCCCAGAAAAGTCAACTACGATGCTACTGTCTTCGGCTCGAATTTTCTGCGCGTGGGATCCGTTATAAACGCCCGTAGCGAACCGGTTCTAGTATCCGTCGCGATCCATGCGCTTTTTCAGCAGCTTTCTCGTGCGTCGAATTGCTTCCGACATCTCGCGTGCCCTCTTTTCAGATGGCTTTTCGAAATGCCTCCGTAGTTTTATTTCCCTAAAAACACCCTCACGCTGCATTTTCTTTTTCAAAGCCCTGAGCGCCTGATCAACATTGTTATCGCGAACAAAGACGAACACTATTCCTCCATAAATTAGTAAAAAAACAAGCCAGCAAAAAAGCACTCCCAAAAACTTTTGCTTTTTATTTAAAAGTAATAGGCGTGACCCATTCATACGCCTTTGACAAAACTGCCGAATACGTAGGACAGCGGCTCCGAACACCCACACATACTTATACATAAACAACAATGATATTAAAAGTTTTTTTTTTCTTTTTAGTTAATTTCTTTTGTTTTTGAAAAAGTTCTGTAAAATTTTTGCGCAAGGAGTTTCGGAAATGCCTCCAATTACTTCTGGCCTATGAAGAGAATGCTCAAAAACACGGCAACCATGTATAATTCCGCCGTACTTATCATCATAAGCTCCGAAATATAATCTGGAGATTCTGGCTAAAGAAATAGCCTGGGCACACATGCTGCACGGCTCAAGAGTGACATAAATATCACAATTCTCCAATATACTGCAACCCAATTGGGCACATGCTTTACGTATGGCCACCATTTCAGCGTGGGCTGTTGGATCCTTGTTTTTCAGCACTTCATTGCCGGCGGATGAGATGACCCTACCACGAAGGCTGATTATTGCCCCAACCGGTACAGATCCACGCAGAGCGGCCTTTTCTGCTTCCTCAATGGCTAATTTCATAAACTCGAAAGTGTGATAATCCAAACGATTTCCGCTATGCTTTGCATATGCCTAATTTTCTCAACATTCATCTGTATTCTACACGTATCTCTGTGAGACGCGGCATACTGGCGTCAACCATCTACGCGTCTAAACTACTGATATATCCGGAGCATCAGTTGCTTTCATGCCAACCACATGGTATCCAGAATCGACATGGACGATCTCTCCGGTTACTCCGGATGATAAATCACTGAGCAAAAATAACGCACAACCACCAATATCATCGAGGGTAGTATTTCTCTTTAGGGGAGCATTATATTGATTCCATTTGAGAATATACCTAAAATCGTCTATACCAGAGGATGCTATGGTTTTCACCGGGCCAGCCGATAGTCCATTTACTCTTATATTTCGTTTTCCAAAGTCAACGGCCAAATACTTTATGCTAGCATCCAGAGCTGCTTTCGCAATTCCCATGACATTATAGTGCGGCATAACTCTTTCAGCTCCAATATAGGTTAGGGTTAGCAGCGAAGCATTGTCAGACAAATAATCTGCGGAAAATTTACACATTGCCGTGAAGGAATAGCAGGAAATATCCATGGTATTTAAAAAATTTGCGCGCGAAGTATTTAAATAGGGTCCTGTAAGTTCTTCCTTAGCCGAATAGGCGATGGCGTGAACTACAAAATCAATTTTTCCCAGCTTCGCATTGGTTTTGGTGAATAGTGACCTGATACTTTCATCGCTGGACGCATCACATTCGATAAGATCTACTACTCCTATGGAATCAGCCAATGGTTTTATTCTTTTGAGGAAGGCTTCAGATTGATAGCTGAAGATCATTTTCGCTCCCTCTTGGGCAAGGGATTTAGCAATTCCCCAGGCAATAGACCTGTCATTGGCGATTCCCATTATCACGCCATTTTTTCCTTCCATCAGCTGCATTCATTCCTCCGTGCAATTTTTTTTTTGAAACCCGGCTAAAACAAACTGTCATTGATTGCCTTTTTCAACAATGACGACGATTTGAACGATATTGCTTTCCGCGATGATATCAACGCCTCTTTCAGAGTTCTTGGGTTTCGTCCCATTCTTTCCTTTTTTTGGCGCACAAAAAATGTGCCAAAACCAGATATTTTTACCGATTCTCCGTCGGCCAGAGCACAGGATATTACCGACAAAACTACGTCAACCAATCCAGATGCTTCAACTTTGGTAAGGTCAAATGTACCAACGATGGATTCGGCAATATCGGCTCTTGTTAGAGTTTTCTTTTTACTTTTCATGACAACAATCCTCACATAAACTGAACCACGCTACGCTACTCAATTATTTCCCCAATGCGCAAATATGCGAAATGATCGCAAAAAAACCATTGGAATTAGTATCACATTTTTACAAAAACATACCCCCATGTAAACCCAGCTCCCATAGAAAGCAGGATTACATTCTTCCCGGAAAACACAATATCTCTCACTTCATTAAACGATAACGGAATAGACGCAGCTGAAGTATTAGCATGTTTGTCCACTGTTATCAATACCTTGTCCCTACTAATGCCAAAATTTTCTATTAATTTTTCTATAATTCTTACATTTGCTTGGTGTGGAATGATCAGATCAATATCATCGATTGTCAATCCATTGTCCTCCATTGCGCAGGTTAGCATTTCATTGAATTTTTCTATGGCATTTTTGAAAACACATCTTCCATCCATTTGCACAAAGCCGGAACTTGATGTTGTGGATACTCCTCCGGAGGTTTTGAGTGCATCCGCATACATACCATCAGAATATATGCGACAGAATTGTATTCCAGGCTGCATAGAGCTAGCTGTTACTGCAGTATCATATGGCAGAGCCTGTAGCACCACAGCGCCAGCTCCGTCTCCGAATAGAATAGAAGTGGATCGATCATTCCAATCCAACAGGCGAGAAAATGTTTCGGCACCGATTACCAGAGCACATTTTGCTTTTCCCAGTTTCAGGTAGGAATCTGCCATGTCAATGGCAAATATAAATCCACTGCAGGCGGCACCTATATCAAATGCCACGCAGTTTTCTCTTATCTCTAATTCTCTTTGCACTAGGGCGGCTGTGGCTGGAAAGATGTAGTCTCCACTGACAGTGGCTACGATTATCAAATCTATGTCACGGGGTGAAACTTTTGCGTGCGCTATGGCACTGAGTGCTGCTTTGGTGGCCAGGGAAGCCGTTGTTTCGCCTTCACCTGCCACATAGCGTCGCTTTATGCCAGTTCTTTTGGTTATCCACTCATCCGAGGTGTCCATTTTTTCTGCCAAGTCGAAGTTGGTGAGATATTTTTTTGGAAGCGAAGCACCAATGCCAGTAATAACAGACCTAATGCTACACATTTTTTTGCTCCGATTTCATTTATTTTACACTAACCACCGGCAATGTTCTTGTTCAGATCATACCTGCTTGATCTGTCAAGTAATTTTTTTATTTTATCAAATATATTATTTTTCAGTATGTTGATAGTAAAAGATACAGCGTTGGCAAATCCGATTGCATCGCTGTTGCCGTGGCTTTTTACCACAACACCATTTAAGCCAACCAGTATTGCTCCATTATATAGCCGTGGATCCATTTTGTTTTTTAGGCTAGTAATTGTAGATTTCATAAGAAGAGAACCAATGGTTGACAGTAAATCGTTCCTGATTGCTTCCTTTACTTCGCCAACTAAATATTTAGCCGTGCCTTCCATGGTTTTTAGGGCGACATTTCCCGTGAATCCGTCCGTAACAACCACATCTACATTGCCGCTGCAGAGATCATTTCCCTCTACGAATCCCACGTAATTATCAATGGTTTCCTTTAGTATCTCTGCGGTTTTTTTTATGAGGCGGCTGCCTTTTGTATCCTCGGCCCCTATATTTAACAGGGCAACACCGGCTGAATTCTTGTTAAACACCGATCTAGCTAGCACTTCCCCCATGATGGCAAAATCCACGAGATTCTTTAGATCGCATTCGGCATTTGCTCCCAGATCCAAAAATATAGCCCGTCCCGCTTTTCCCGGAATTACCGAAGCGATGGCTGGGCGATCTATGCCTTCGATGGTTTTCAAGATTATTTTTGCCAGTGCCATGTATAATCCGGTGTTGCCGGATGACACCACTGCCATTGCCTCTTTCTCCATAACAGACTGGATAGCGAGGCCCATGCTGGATCTTTTTCCCTCTCTAATGGAGGACATTACATCCATATTACCGGTAACGGCGATATCTGTGTGGCGAATTTCATAGGATAAACCAGACGGCAACCCACTGGCATAACGATGTATCTTCTCCGCATCACCAAACACGATGAAATGAAGGCTGGGAGATGCAAAACCAGACAAACCACACACCACCGACTCGGGACCACAATCTCCACCCATAGCATCGACGGCAATAACATGTCTGCCGAGGTAATTTTTAGAGTACACCTTCTACATTCCCTGACGTCTATCTTCCAGAACTGGCTTGCCATTATAAAACCCGCATGTTGGACACACATGATGAGGAAGCTTAAACCCTTTACAATTAGAACAAGGCACAGTATTTACTGGCGTAATTGCTAAATGGGACCGGCGCATATCTCTACGCGATTTAGAAATTTTCTTTTTTGGAACAGCCACGACTTTCTCCCGATTCTTGTGGAATATTACAACTATCCTACGTTATTTACACGAATATAGTGGTTTTTTCAAGAGTTGGTTTATTTGTAGGATTGCCCTATAAAGATAGATACAGCTCTGCAAAATTCTGATTTTTCAGCACATAACGAGAACGGAGCAGCTATTTCGTTGAGTATATAAAAAAGCTGAAATATCAATAATTCTCGCCAAATAAACCTATCTTTATAGGGCAATCCCTTATCTGTGAATTGTATATCGAATATACATGTGATACAAGACAAAAAATAGGTCATTGTGGAGTGAATAACTCGGTAGATTGCCGAAAATTTTACTTTTCATGCTATTACTTTATTTGTAAAAATATAGCTTTGGGGAGACAATCTGTTTGCTTTGCAGAAAATTTCTCGACTCTACACCGGATGATTACCATTTTTCATAGAGGATGGTTTTGGGGAAAGTTTGGCGAAGATTTTTTGAAATTATACGGTGCAACGTGTTCCTACAGATCCGGAAGTTAACAGCATGAAAACAGAAATGATGGGTCTACAAGCCTATAAATTCGACCAGTTTCTTAGGCAAGGAACAATAATTTCCCGCCCGAATCGCTTTCTGATGCATGTGGAAAAAGACGGAAGTGTTTTTGTCTGTCATTGTCCAAGTACCGGAAAAATTGGAAATATTGCCTTCGATGGGGTGCCATGTCTTTTGTCCGAATCATCGAACAAGAAAAGAAAAACTCCCTACACCGTGGAGGCGATTTCAATTGACGAAGCTAGAACCTGGATAGGGATAAACCAAAATGCCGTAAATCGCTACGTGGAGCATTTTTTTTGCATTGGAGCGTTGGATGACATAGTGCCCAACAGACATACAATCTTACGAGAGCAAAAAGCCGGAAATTCCAGACTGGATTTCAAGATAGATAATACCTATGTCGAAGTCAAAATGCCTCTGCAATTTCTCACTTTTTCAAAAAATGATCGTCCGAACGATATGGAATGCACTAATTCTCATGAAAGATTTGTACGACATATTACGGAACTCGGAAATCGATTGCAGGAAAACGAAAATGCAGTTTTACTTGTATGCTTTGCCTATGACGCTCCGATTTTTACTCCTCCGGAACCGACGGAGCAAAACAGAATTATCGGAGATGCTGTGCGGCAATCGGTAAAAGCCGGTGTTCGGGCATGGCAAGTGAACATGAATATCGACGCGCATGGCGTAACGCTATTGAAGCATTTCGATATTACTGATCATATATTTGGACATTGATGATAAGAAACAGCCCACCTCCTTCACGGCAAAGCTTTTGCATTTACTAAAAATTAATTTTTTTTGTCTACAATGAACATAAAGCAGGCCCTTGATTTGAATGGAGAGTAAAAAAGTGGAAAAGGATTCGCCTAAGTCAGAAGATGTTGTCGCCGAGGGCGAAGGCGACATTGCCGAAAAGGAAAATACAGCCGCTGTCGCAGATAATGCAGGGGAGGCAGAAAAAGAGAAAAAAATACCCGAAGACAGCATTTCCGATGTCTCAAAAGCAGCCAAAGAAAATTTCGATTCCCTAGAAAACACTTCTTCGGAAGCGAAAAATTCCGCGATTGGCAAAACAAAAAGCCCAGCAACCAATACATTGACGGAATCGGCGGAAGCAAAAGCAACAACAGCAGATACAACTACAATATCCGGCAATGCTAACAAAAAAGAAGACGCAGCGACGAAGGAAGCCGCTCCGAAGGAAAATGCCGGCAATAGGGCAACAGCAAAAACAAAGGACACAGCAGCAATGGCTACGACTTCTCCATCATCGCATACCGGAGAATTTGTTGTGGTTGATGAAATGGGAATCGACGATAACTATGACGAAGATGTCGGAATAACCGACACCAATGTGGAAGAAACAATTACGGAATTGATCGCCACCGGACACATGTTTAAGGCTCATGCAATAGCGAAAAAAATATTCCAAAAATATCCAAACAATGTTGACATCGCCCAGGCTTACTCGTTGGTGTTGCTAAAAACCGGTGCAGTGGAGGAATCCAAAAAGCTTGTATATCAGATTCTGGACATTACACCCCAGAAAGATGATGCTACCGGCGAAATGATGATTACGACGGAAGCTCTTCAATCTAGCAAGTTTTTATTGGACGGCAACCCGGAAACCATAGCCGGCATTGGTTTTATCTTCAAGGAATCTTGGAAATATTCCCACCATTGTCGGGATTTGGAAATTTCCCGGGACTTGTTTTTGGCATCTTTCCGCAAAAACAAAAAAACCAACACCGGCATCAACGCCGCTTGGCTCTCTTGGCTAACAGGTGACGATGAGCAGGCAAAGCAATTGTCAACGGAGGTGTTGAAATTGCTTCCTCCATTTGGCCTGGAAGCTTCCTTCGACGAATTGATTGATCTAGCTGAGGCCCAGCTACTGATTGGCCGCGAGGATGATGCTTGTAAATTGTATGAAGAAGCAATGAAGCAGAGCGAAAATATTAACTACATATCAATTGTTACGGCTCGACAACAGCTCTATTTCCTGCGGGAGGCAGGATTTAAGGTTCCCCATGAGGCCATGGAGATTCTCACACCACCAACCATAGTGGTATTCACCGGTCACGCCATAGATCATCCGAGTTTTCAAACTTCCCTATTCCCGCCGGATATAGAAGCTGACGTGAAGCGCATAATCACAGAAAAGCTTCGCAGTATCAATGCGAAAATAGGCTATTCCTCTGCCTCCTGCGGTGCAGATATCATTTTCATAGAGGCACTACTTAGCATCGGAGGTGAAATAAATATCATACTGCCATTCGCCATATCAGACTTTGTGGAAAATAATGTGAGACATGCCGGACCTCGCTG
Organism: Holosporaceae bacterium; assembly: GCA_031288225.1. Lineage (GTDB taxonomy): Bacteria > Pseudomonadota > Alphaproteobacteria > UBA3830 > UBA3830 > BNWE01. The sequence continues at coordinate 7,647 of JAITRU010000052.1, forward strand.
GGAGAAGCGATTTGAGAAGGTGCTAGAGAAAGCTCATTCGGTTACATTCGCCTGTGAAGACCGCTATCTTGGACACGACATGCTCTATCGCTTCTCTAACCACGTTATGCACGGAAGCGCTGTTATGAGAGGAAAATTTCTGACCACTGAACCGCATCTTATGGCTGTTTGGCATTCCAGAACTGAATCCATGCCTGGTGGACCAACAGATTTCATTGACCGCTGGACCAATATCAGTACGCTGCATCTGATAGATTTGGATGAAATTGCTGGAGATGCCGAAGTATCGACGGAAAAAATAGATACGGAACTGATACAACCGCAAAATTTTTCCGTATCATTTGATCCATTCATAAGCCAATCTCCGGACCGGGTAATAAAATCCATGATGTTTTCGGATTTATCCGGCTATAGCAAGCTCCAGGATGAACACATTCCTTCATTTTTGGATTTTCTTGTGAAGCTAAATGGTGCCATGGAAAAGATCGGAGTTACTCTGGAGTCGCTGAATACCTGGGGAGATGCTGTGTTTGCCGTGGCTGATAGTGCCATTAAAATAGCGGATTTTGGACTGCGTTACTGCGATATTATTGAAAATCTTGGAAAAAAATACCCGGAATTCCCGTTTCCCATAAGAGCCAGGATATCTCTACATTCTGGGCCGGTGTTTATTGCTGAGGATCCATTCATAAAGAAGATGAATTTCTATGGAGGGCATATAAATCGCGCAGCTCGTTTGGAGCCGGTAACAACCGTCGGGCAGGTGTACGCTACTCAGCAATTTGTAGCTCTACTGCACGGAGAAACCAACGATGAGCGCAACGAATATACCCAGAAGGGACTAAAATATTACGAGAGATACGCCACCGAATACGTTGGCATGATCTCGCTGGCCAAGAGCTATGGGCAACAGGAGGTCTACCACCTTCGTTGGGCATAGGAAACGCAGAGCGACGCTGTTGTTATGCGAGACTTGCATAGATATACCCAATCACCGTGAGATTTCAGACGAAAAATGCTGCAATCACAATAAAGACTCACCAATAAAATCCAATTTCCTACGGTGATTGAGTATATAGTCATGCTGGCCTAAAAGTGGTACAATTTATATGAATTTTGAAGAAGTTGACGATGGCGTCCCAAAGGGAGGGGCAAGCAGCGATGGTTTTCCTGAGATATCGCTTGAAAT
>JAITRU010000029.1 GCA_031288225.1 Holosporaceae bacterium
ACCGCCACAATAATGAATCTGTTTTTATACATGACATGCTTTGAAAGTGCACTTGCTAACGCAGTGAGCAGCCTTACATTTGAGTGAAAATTCGACATTACAAACGCACTTTCAAAGCAGTTTATGTATAAAAGTGCGTTTTGTAATAGCAGATTCGGTTTATATTTACGAATGCAGGAAATGCCGAAGATCTAGATCCCCTAGAGATCCGAAAATATCGTAGATGTAAAACGAGTCTGCCAAGGCGAATCATGGATTATACCAAATCCCATTTGGACAATCCAAAATGGGACTTGGTATTATATACTCAATCACCGTAAGAAATTGGATTTTATTAGCGAGTCTTTATTGTGATTGCAGCATTTGCCGTCTGAAATCTCACGGTGATTGGGTATATTATACCAGATCCCATGTCTGGTATCCAAATGACATCCTTGATTTGCAGGCTATGCAAAGCATGTTTTGGATAATTTGCAACGAGATCTGGTATTAGGCTGATAGGTTCAAAAAAATCAGCGGCGCAGTCACAATTCCTGCCAAAATTCTTTTACTTTGGCAAAAAATCCCTCGGATTGCGGAGATGTTTTGTTCTCTTTGTCGAATTCTTCCAGTAAATCCTTTTGGCGTTTTGTAAGATTGACCGGAGTCTCGACTCTTGCATGCACCATCATGTCACCCCGCGTGGAATTTCGTACAATGGACATGCCTTTGCCCCGTAATTTCAGAATATTTCCGGCTTGAGTCCCAGCAGGAATCTTTATGATGGTCTTCTTCCCCTCTATGGTAGGCACTTCCACTTCACCACCAAGAGCCGCTATCACCATCGATATGGGCACATCGCAGTGGATTGTGCTACCTTCACGCCGGAATAGCTGATGTTGTTTAATGGTTACGAAAATATAGAGATCTCCGGGAGCTCCTCCTCGCAATCCTGCCTCTCCTTCACCCGCCAGCCTGATCCTTGTCCCATCTTCTATGCCTGCTGGAATGGTTGCCTGAATGGTCCGAGTTTTGCTGACTCTACCACTACCACGGCAAACCTTGCAGGAATTTTCCATTATATGGCCAGTGCCATTGCACGAAGAACATGTCCTTTCTACCATAAAAAATCCTTGGGAAAACCGCATCTTCCCAGACCCCCGGCACGAAGGACATTGTTTTGGCTTAGTGCCTGCTTCGGAGCCAGTTCCACTGCAATCGGTGCATTTTACATTAGTGCGGATTTTTATTTCTATGTTTTTACCACGAAAAGCTTCCTCTAACGATATGACAGTCTCATATCTTAGATCAGACCCTCGCATTTCGACACGTTCGCCGGACATACCAGCGGCCCGGCTACCGAAAATGGTTTCAAAAATATCAGAAAACGCAGAATCACCACCGAAACCAAAATCTGCAAACCCCTGAAAACCACCGTCATTACTAAATCCTCCAGCACCACCACCGCTGGAAGCATTTTTGTAATTTTCATGCCCATAGCGATCGTAGGCCGCTCGCTTCTGCGGATCTTTCAGGGTTTCGTAGGCTTCATTAATTTCTTTAAATTTTGCTTCAGCTTTCTTATCTTCCCTATTGCGATCCGGATGATATTTCATGGCCATCTTTCGATAAGCGGATTTAATTTCGCTATCGGTGGCTGATTTGGATACTCCGAGTGATTGGTAATAGTCCTGGGACATGGCCTTGCAATTCTTTCTTGTAGCTTAATAACCCATCCACCTAACGTGGTTGAAATTTATCAGAAAACGGTTAAGTAACTCCTCTGTACCAACGGAAAAACAATCGCCCAACCGAGCAATCGCTTTTCCCATGGCATTTATGTTGCTCACTTTTCCTGATCTTCCTTAACTTCGGTATAATCGGCATCTACCACCTTTTCTTCTCCGGCACCGGGTGGCTGCTGGCTCGTTGCTGCATCTCCGTTCGAAGGAGAAGATTCCTGCGCAGATTTGTGCAAAATCTCGCCGGCCTTGGACATGGCAGTAAGTAGCTTATCGGAACTCTGCTTTATTTCGTCAACGTTATCACTATCAAGAACCTTCTTGAGATCTTCGCTGGCACCATTGATGTTCGCCTTTATTTCGTCCGGGATTCTATCACCGTGTTCGGACAACATCTTATCGGCACCATTGACCATTTCCTGGGCCGCATTCCGCTCCTGGATTAAATCCTTGTGTTTCCGATCTTCTTCGGCATGCAGCTCGGCATCCTTAACCATTTGTTCAACCTGATCCTCACTGAGACCTCCAGATGCCTTTATGCTGATGGCCTGCTCCTTGTTGGTGGCCTTGTCCTTGGCGGATACATGAACAATGCCGTTGGCATCGATGTCAAATGTCACTTCTATTTGGGGCATACCGCGGGGTGCTGGTGGAATTCCAGTCAAATCAAATTGTCCCAGCAGTTTGTTGTGCTCGGCAATTTCACGCTCTCCCTGAAACACCCGGATCGTAACGGCGCTCTGATTGTCCTGGGCCGTAGAAAACACCTGGCTCTTTTTGGCTGGAATTGTCGTGTTCCTGTCAATTAGCCGCGTAAATACTCCACCAAGAGTTTCGATGCCCAGTGACAGTGGCGTAACATCCAATAGCAGTACATCCTTGACATCTCCCTTCAGGACTCCTCCCTGGATAGCAGCACCGATGGCAACAACTTCATCCGGATTGACGCCCTTATGGGGCTCCTTGCCGAAAAAGTTTTTCACGTATTCTACCACCTTTGGCATGCGAGTCATGCCTCCTACCAGCACGACTTCGTCGATCTGGCTGGCACCGACACCGGCATCCTTCAGAGCGGCCTTGCAAGGCTCCATGGTCTTCCGGATAATATCTTCCACCAATGATTCCAGCTTGGCGCGAGTCATTTTCATGGCCAAATGTTTTGGACCAGAAGCGTCTGCCGTAATGAACGGAAGGTTAATTTCCGTCTCCATCGAGCTTGAAAGCTCAATCTTCGCTTTCTCGGCGGCTTCCTTAAGTCGCTGAAGCGCCATGCTGTCTCCGCGTAGATCTATGCCGCTTTCTTTTTTAAATTCATCTGCCAGGTAATCCAGTACCCGCTTATCGAAATCCTCTCCGCCGAGAAATGTATCCCCGTTGGTGGACTTCACCTCAAAAACCCCGCCACCTATTTCCAAAACGGAAATATCAAATGTCCCACCTCCGAGATCGTATACGGCAATGAGACCAGAATCTTTCTTGTCTAGACCATAGGCCAATGCCGCTGCCGTTGGCTCGTTGATGATGCGGAGAACATTCAGCCCAGCTATGCGACCAGCATCCCGAGTTGCTTGTCTTTGAGCATCATTAAAATATGCCGGGACTGTGATTACAGCCTCCGTTACCTTTTCGCCGAGAAAATTTTCGGCAGATTCTTTCATTTTTTGCAGAATGAATGCACTAATTTGACTGGGACTGTACTTGGTCCCTCGAGAAATCACCCAGGCATCTCCATTATCAGAAGCAATCACTTCGTAGGGAGATTTATGTTTACCTAAGTAAGGATCATCCTTGCGACGTCCTATTAATCTCTTAATGGCGTAAAACGTATTCTTATAATTGGTAACAGCCTGCCGCTTGGCAGCAAGGCCCACAAGCTTTTCCTTATTTTCACTGAAAGCGACAATGGATGGAGTTGTCCTAAACCCCTCTGGATTTTCGATAACACGAGGTGTCCCCCCGTCCATAACGGAAACACAAGAATTGGTTGTACCCAAATCTATACCAATAACTTTACTCATAATAATCCCCTTTCCTAGGCAAATTACAAACGCAAAACCCAAAACGGCATTTTGCTACGATAAAAAGCCGAAACCCCACCATGGGCATCCCAGCCTACTATAATAACACAGTACAACAAAACATCGCGGTGATTTTAAAACCAAACGCAACGGGCTCAGTACACCACATAATTGCGATAATGTCAAGCGATAATGAATTTTGGAGATTGTCCTATAAAGATAGATACAGCTCTACAAAATTCTGATTTTTCAGTACATAGCGAGGACGGCGCAGCTATTTCGTTGAATATATAAAAAAACCGGAATATCAACAATTTTCGCTAAACAAACCTATCTTTATAGGGCAATCCACGATAAAATCACCGACAGGCATTGTTTCTCCAGTTTTTACTTGTACAAATAAATAAAAACCGAAAATTAATGCCTAATTAAACATCTAAGTTATCAAAATTACTAAAAAAACCTGCACACTATGTAATTTATACATTTTCATAAAATGTAGTTGCGTTGCTTATTAATAATTATTAAAATCTCCCAGAAGTTAGAGGGTAGCTCAATGATGTTTCTGTGGCGCTTCTCGGTGAGTTAGTTGGTATGGTATCTGTGAAATCTGCCACATTAACCGTAATGACAAAAGCTGTAATAAAGGCTTCTAGGTGGTTGTTGCGCGATTTCTCGGAATTGGAAAATTTGCAGGTATCAATCAAAAGCAACAGGGCGTTTGTGACCAGTGCAGATTTAAAGGCCGATAAGATTCTTCGAGATGAGCTATTAAGGGCCCGCGATAGATTTTCTTTGCTATCTGAAGAATCAGTCGGTGTCATTGGCCAGGATTCCTCCTGCAGATGGATAGTTGATCCCCTGGATGGCACCGTCAATTACATGCATGGATTTCCCCATTGGGCGATTTCGGTTGCTCTGGAAATGGATGGAGAAATTGTTGCAGCAGTAACATTCGATCCCGTAAAAAATGAGATGTTCTGTGCCGAAAAGGGGTGCGGGGCCTATATGAATGACAAAAAAATACGGGTATCTGGCAAGAGGTTCTCCAACGAACTATTGATTGGCATCAGGACTCCATGCCACGCTGTGGATTTTTCCCATAAAATTTCTTCCATATCTTCTAGCATAAGAAAAACAGGATCCATGACATTGGACATGGCCTATGTGGCCTGCGGCAGATTTGATGCTTTGCTTTCCTTTCAGAACCCGAATCTGTGGGATGTTGCTGCCGGCATGCTTCTGATAAGGGAAGCCGGGGGAATCCTGGCTACTGCTACCGGCAAGTCCACCAGTGATCACAGAGAGTTGGCCATTGCCTCCAACATAAATCTCATGCCGACATTGGCACAGTTGTTAGCCTGATACACACGAATTCAGCGCATAAAACAATCGAAACAGACTCAAAAACTAAATACTAATACCATTCCTTAGAACAAATTATCCGAAAGCTTTTCCGTATAGCCTGAACATGAGGCTGTTCACCGCTTGCTGAGAGAAATTAATAATGAGGAATGGTATAAGATCAACTTGCTCCGCTTTTAAACGAGGGTTGCGAATTATAACTAACTCTTTGTTCTATGCCATTTTTCCCCATACTTTGTGGATGTTCCTATGATTAGTCTGGTGGTGAGAAATCAGGGTATTGCATAGATTAAACCAATTAACTTATAATAATCATGGGAGTGGTTATTTACTTTGTCATCGGAGTAAAAATAGGAAGAGGTAATGAAGATGTTTAGAAATGTTTCTTTTATCAGTAGGTGGATGATTCTTTTGTTCCTGGTAGTCCTCTTCGAGGATGTGTTTTGTATGAAAAAAATCATTGAGATGCCCGACTCTGAGTATGAGTCAAGTCACGCTTCTCGTTTAAGTGGGTATTATGATCCTGTAGCTGGTGCAGCGACTTGGGCTGAGGATGCAGAATTCTTCAGCACTGATGAGTTTGCGGCCTGTAGTAAGACTGATAGAGTTGAGCAGTTATTCGGTTCTTTTTCGACTAACCTTGCCACGGCTCATAATTATTCTCATTGCTGGTATCCTTCAGATGTGCAGAAGGTTCTTCCAGTTGCAACTAAACTTCTAGACAAGTGCAAGTCGCGCGGTTTATTTCCCGATCTGTTATTCCCTATTGAACGTGCTGTCAAGTTGTCTTTTGCATGTCCTTATGATTAGAGTCAGAGAGGGAATATTCGTTTGATGTTAACTACGGTTTTTGGTTCTCTCCAACTAAGTTCTAAATCAAGAGTGCTTTTAGTAGAGGAAGATTTCCCTTTCTGGTTCGTTGATTTGATTTTTCTATGGTGTGCTATGCATTCTAAGTCGTTTTTATATTTAGTCTTCACTTCGATGGATTCTATGGCATCGAAAATTTCTTCTGGTGACATCACATCGTAGCAACTTCCTCCTGTAAGCTTGGCCTGTTCTTCGTCTAAGTGCTTATAAGCCTTATGCGCGAGGCCAGCTTTCATGAAAGCGAAAAAATCTATATTCGCTACAAGACTATAGCCAATTGCTTTGAGGCAGTCGTCAAACTTTTTTTTAAGCAGTTCTATATCTTGGTTACTCATTTTTTTTTCTACTTTAAAAGATCTGTACATTGTATTTGCGTCATTAAGTACTAATACCAAATCCCATTCCTAAATAACCAAATAATCATTGCTGCATAATTTGGCAATTGTGGAATTTTGCAGGCCATCAAGAAAAGTCTGCAGAGCATCTTCTATTTCTTCCAACGA
>JAITRU010000043.1 GCA_031288225.1 Holosporaceae bacterium
AAAGTCCGTTAATTGTCAGCAGGATATTCCACAATTTCAGGACGGATTTCACATCGATCAAAATGAAACGTCGAAATCTTTCGAATATCTGCAGAAAAATGAAAATGCTCGCGCTGTGCAAGATATCCATGAAGAAAGATCAATTTATATGGTGGATGAAACCGAGCCATTCATGGAAAGGTCGGAGAATGTCCACAAAGATCCCAACAAACATCTGGAGGAATCCGATGAAGTTGTTGGCAGTTCTGATAAATTTACCTTTGAATACTGCGAAGAATGTCCCGAGGAAGAATATATGGTGACGGCTCGCAAAACCAAAAAGCGCTATGTATATTTGCAAGCGCCTCCTTATATTACCGCCAGCAACCGTTGTAATAACCACGGAACATTGACCGTACGAGTAGAGGTCGTGGACGAGCCAGAGTCCATATTTCGGGAAGATGGCCAATTCGAAAACATCGCATTTCTGCACAAAACCCGGAATGGAGCCACCATTGACGAACATTATCGTGTTAATGGTGTTGAAATTGTTTTACGGAAAACTATATATCAAGATGGTCATCCGTGGATACATCCCAAATGTTGGATGGTGCCGCAGCTGCAAAATCAAGTGGTGAACGCACAGGAGCTGATTCGCGATCTATTGGGAGGTGCAGAAAACAAATCTATTCATTGGGGAAAATTAGGAACGGCAACTCTGCATCATCGAATCGTGAATGATACCGGCGAGCACTATTGGATTTTGGATGATGCGTGTCAGCACTATGAGGAATTATGCCGACAAGAATTGTGTCGCTATCATACGATGGTGGAAGATCCGCCAACGGACAAATTTTGGAAGGGCAAAAAAGTACGCGGCTCCTGGGGACAGACTGTGACCTATGCCTGCAGAGCAGCCTGCAAAAATACCTGTCAGGAACTGAAAGCTCGAGGTTGCTCTCGGGAAGCTAATCCGGAATGTATGGAGAGAAGAAGCGGCCAATGCTTGCGATGGAGATGGAAATTTAAATGCACTGACAGAGTCAAAGTGGAGGGGCATAAATATCCAGGTAAAACTGCATTTTGTTTAGGTGGTGATTGCGTCGATTCCAGTTTTGAATCAGATAAAGATATGATTCAGGCTTTGGGGTATCTATCAATTCTAGAAGCCGCCCGAAAAGAATTCGATGGCACAGCAAATATTCAGATATTCAAAGGTAAATCCCATTCCTGCACACGTTTTCCTCTGTCATTTAAGGATTGCTGCGGCAGTCGCGGTTGGGGCGAAAAACTTGGACTTAGTAACTGTGATCACGATTCAAAAGAAGTTGGTAAACTCCGTGATCAAGGAAAATGCGTGCAAATAGGAAGTTTTTGCGCTGAAAAAATCAACGTTGGTCTGGCTAAGTTCTGTCTGAGAAAAAAGACAGTTTACTGCTGCTTCGGGAGCAAATTTGCAAAACTTTTACAGGAACAGGGAAAACATCAGCTGGGACAGAATTTCGGATCTCCGGAGCAGCCCAATTGCCGTGGATTTTCTGCCGAAGAATTAAGTCGCATCGATTTTTCCCACCTGGATCTCTCGGAAATTATCGAGGAAGTCATGAGCAATTTCAAACCGATCGACGAAAAACGCATGAGCAAGCATTTTGCGACAGGAAGCGAACTGGAGCGAATTCGCTCAAATATGAAGAAAAGCGCAAGCAGAAGGGAAGGTACATATTTGCAAGAGAATATGCGGCATCTAAGCAGTTTTGGAGGAGGAAAAAATGAGTGATTGCCTCAGTGATTGCCTCAGTGATTGCATCACGTGCTTTTATATGGTCGCGATTTTGTTCCTAAGCGGATCTAATATCACGTTTGCCAGCGATTATTTTTCTCTGCACGAGAAAGGCTGGCACTGGTACCAATGTGACGTTGGATCCGATGATGAAAAAGAAAAAAATTTGGAAACTAAAATTGAACCTTCGCCGCTGGAGAGATTGAAAAAATATCAGCGGGAATTGGATGAGGCCAAAGCGGAAGCGGTATTAAACCCAACTCCGCAAAATGTGGCGCGCTATCAGCGCATGCAATATGTTTTACTGGAAAAATCTGGAATTTTTGCGAAAGTCTGGATGCAGAACCTTCATCAGGATCAATCTCTGGATTATGCGCAGAAATTTCCGGTATCCTCCGGAGCGCGACATATATATCTTAAGGAACAAAAACAGCAAGACGAGCAAAAAATTCGCGATTTGTCTCAGAAATACGGTCTATTTTTCTTTTTTAAGAACGATTGCCCCTATTGCAGCGCTTTTGCACCAATAGTGAAGTCCTTCAGCGAAAAATACGAATGGGAAGTGCTGGCCATCAGTGAATTTGGCGAAAAAAATGAGTTATTTCAGCGTAACGTGCGCGACAACGGATTGGCGGAAATTTGGGGCGTAAACACCTATCCGTCTCTTTTTGCCGTTAATCCGGAAAATGGGCATGTGATTCCCATTGCCGTTGGCATGGTCTCCCTCGAGGAAATAGAAGAGCGGATCTTGTCCATGATTGACGATGAAAATTTGGAGAAGAGCTGATGAAAAAAACTTTATATTTCCTCATGTTTTTTGTTTGCGAAAATGTTTTAGGAGGCATAGGAGCTGATCTGGAAAACTTTTTCAATAAATTCGGCACCGGTAGCAATATCACGGCTCCAGGAGTGCATCAGGACCAGAGCGCCGGCTACTACAGCGGCGGCGGCATTAGTCTAAAAAACAGGACAAAAAACGCTCAGTTGGCGACACTGCAGTTGCCGAGTTTCAAGGCTGGATGCGGTGGCATAGATATGTTTTTGGGAGGGTTTTCACACATCAGCAGCCAGCAATTGGTGCAGACTCTAAAAGCCATAGGCACAAACGCAGCTACCTATGCCTTTAAGTTGGCGGTAAAAACAGTGGCGCCCATGGTGGAAACCGCCATGGCGGAGTTGGAAAATATAGCTTCGAAGATTAATCAAGCCAACATCAATTCCTGTGAAACGGCGGCAACATTATTGGGAGGGATCCTTCCGAAATCAGATCTAACTAGTCGGCATCTATGCACATCTATGGGAACCAGCTCCAACATGTTCAAGGATTGGGCTGCTGCACGACAGGGCTGTGGTGCCGGTCCCGAAAGATCATCCACCATGGCCAGGAAAAACGATCTCCAAGATTACAAAGATATCTTGTTTGATGAATTCAATGTCGCCTGGGAAGTCATTAGACGAAACGACAGCCTAAGATCCGATACGGAATTGGCGCAATTGTGCATGACGTTGTCCGGCACCATTGTCGCATTTAAGGAAGGAGAGAAAAGAAGAATACTGACCTACCCCAGCAAAGCAGATGATAATAATCTGATCAAGGCTCTTTTCGAAGGTGGAGAAACTATAATTTATGCTTGTGCAGGAAATAACAAAGAGAAATGTTTGAATGTGGAAAGGCGCAAACATACAATTCCAGCGGCCAAAACGTTTATGATAAAGGTTCGGGAAATACTGAAAAGTATCACCGACAAAGCCAAAGAAGATAAAGCTCTATCTCCACAGGAAATTGCATTCATAGGTAGTGTACGCTTGCCAATTTATAAAATGGTCAATGTTTTGGCTACCTATAAGCGAACAGAATTTGATCTGAGAGATTTCACGGACATCATCAGCGTTGATTTCATTCACCAATATATCACGGAGGTACTGGATCTAATGCTGCAGGAGGTGGCCAATCTCCGTAGTGCTCAGGTATCCGACGAAGAAATCAGTCAGTTTATTGCTCAACTGCAACATGCGAAGCACAACATCAATCAAAAAAGAAAAATGGCCTATGAACAGATGAACCAAATGCTGATCGTCATCGAAAGCGTAAGAATCTACGAAAGGAAACTAGAAGGTTCGTTCGAAGCTCTTCAAAAAGGAGGAAAATAGAATGACTGACCTTGTTATAAAAGTATGTTCCGCTTCCTCAAATGTTAAAAATGAGAACATTGCGGGAAAGACTGATTGGAGTAATTCATGAACATATACACCATAGGAGGCGGCGAAATTGTCTACGAAGTTTTGAAATCTGTAACTCTATGCCTGAACGGAGGAGGCGGGATACTGCGCGGCATGCTCACCATCGGAGGTATCTGTAGCATTTTCATGGTGTATTTCATGATTTTATACGGCAATATTGAGCAAATCATTCGAACCTGGGCATTGCCACTGCTACTCATGTTGCATATGTTGTTTCTGCCGACGTCCACCGTTTGGGTCAAAGATACCATCACCAAATATCACTACAAAATCGATCATGTACCCTATGGATTAGCGGTTTTTGCATCGAACATTAGTCGAGTAGGGCAGGCGCTGACAGAAATTGTAGAGCAAAATTTTTCTTTGCCGGATGATCTGAAATATCAGAAAAGCGGCCTGATGTTCGGCTCCAATATTCTGGAAAAATCAAAAACTTTCAAAATAATATCTCCCAACTTCCGCGAGAATATGAAAAATTTTGTGGGACAATGCGTGAAATATGATATCATGCTGAACGGCAAATATTCCTTCGAAGAGTTGCGGAATTCATCGAATTTATGGAGACTAATTACTGCAAATCCATCGCCAAATCGTGGAATTTTCTGGATACCGCTGGACGGTAGAGGAAAATCATCCTATGTCACCTGTGCCGGAGCAGTGCAGAAATTTAATCAGGCCTGGACGGCAGAGCTGCAAAAATCATTTTCTCTGCTGGGGCGACAATTTTTCAGCGAAAAATTAATCGGCAATTCCGGAGCAAATTCCGGAAAATTTGTTCTGAATTCCACCACCGAAACGGCACTAAAAAACGAAATCATGCGAAATATTCAAAGCACAGCCGCCTATCTGGAAGATTTATCATCCTCGGCGGAAGAAGTTTTGAAGCAGAGTATCATGATCAATGCCCTGGAAGACAGTGCCTCCGAAAATACGAAAGCCGCAGGAAACCTGCTGTCCTATGCCGAAAGCAAAGCGCTGGTGCAACAGAATTATGCTTTCGAAACGATAGAACGACTAGCAGTGAAGCTTTTACCCATCATGAAGGCAGTCATTGAAGCGCTGGCTTATGCGGGCTTCGTCTTTGTGATTCCATTATGCATGATTCCCGGCGGTTACAAGTTTTTATCCAACTGGGTAATGATTTTGGTCTGGCTACAGGCTTGGCCTCCCATGTTCGCTGTTCTAAATTTCATCATGAATATTGCGGCTCGAGCCTCCACCGTCGCGGAAATCGGCACCGCCGGAGGACTCACCATTGCCAATTATGTGGGAGTGTCCGACACCAACGCCGAAATAAAAATTCTAGCCGGATATTTGGCCATGAGTATTCCGTTCATCTGCATTGCTCTGGTGAAGGGGATCGGAACATTTGTGCATTTGGCGGGACAAATGACCGGAACGTCGATGCAGGCGGCATCTTCCGGATCAGCAGAAATAGCCAACGGAAATTTTTCCTATGGAAACGTTAGCATGGGCAATACTCAACTGCAAAATCTTTCGCAGCTGCAGCGAAATTTCAGCAGCTCGCTGAGTGCCGCGGATCATACTTTAGTTTCCGGACGTCAGCAAATTAAACATGGAGCTGACGGCAGTCATTTATTCATGCAGCAGGTAAGTTCCGGCATAGTGAATAGCAGCTTCGACGAAAGTACCAGCATTGCTCAGAATATGATATTGCAGGGAGTGCGTAGCGAATTGCGCAGTACAGAAACCGCTCTTGCCCACGCCAACGGTCAGCGAAACAGTCGAGCGATGGATTTTTCTCGACAAATCAGTGAAGCCATCAATCATAATACTACAGATACGCTTGGCTTCAGTGCTTCAGAAGCCAATAATTTGCAAGAGGCCTTAAAAGTAGTAACAGGACATACCAGTAGCGATGATTACTCTCAATCCTTACATTCAAGCGTCTCTTTTGGTTTGGGAGTATTTGGCGCAAGCATAAGCGCCGACGCTCGCAACGCTCACAATGATAGCGAAAGTCACCAGTCTCAAAATAGTATGAGTTATCAGAAGGCAGAGAGTACAGTAAAAAGCTACGCAAATACCATCGCCCATTCCAATGCTAACAGCGAAGTAACGAGTTCAGCGGAGAAATATCTGCAGAGCGTAGAGGAATCCGACACACTTTCGGCCCGGAAGAGCGCGCTGGAACAGGAACTGCATAGCATGACAGAGTCCATCAGTCGCAGTAGAAGCTTGGGAGCATCAACGAAAATGGCGCTGCAAGACGACGTGCGGGAGGAGCTGGTGCAGAGTGTGGGCATTAGTCAGGCGGAGGCGAATCGCCTGATCAATCAAAATGCTCCGGAGGCTCGTGCCGCCTTCGAAAAGGTCTACGATCAGAAAATGCAAGCGATTCCATCACAGCCAGTTGCGAAGCAGATGTCCTGGACAGTTGGCGACTCAGGCACTGATCTAGGAAATCAATACGCTGTCCCAAAAGAAACTGCAGAGCAAAAAGAGAAAAAATTAGGATCGCTAATGAATTTTACCGCTAATGATGATGTAAAACAGACGGTCGCATCAAAACAGCAAATAACAACTGGATATATAGAATCTAAAAAAGGAGACCTTCAATTGGAAGAAGATGGAATTGTCAAAAAA
>JAITRU010000005.1 GCA_031288225.1 Holosporaceae bacterium
TATCGTGGTCGGCGATAAATGAAAAATTTTCGACGCTTTTCTTATGCTATTTCCATTCATATTACAAAAGGTTAGCACATCTTGCCGATATTCAACGCTATGGTACATAATTACTCTCCTGATAAACCAATAGCATTGTAACACATTTTTCCCGACGCGACTATATCAGGCTAATTATTGCGCCAATGAATGCGCTTTCAAAGTAGATCATGTATACTCAATCACCGTAAGAAATTGGATTTTATTAGCGAGTCTTTATTGTGATTGCAGCATTTCTCATCTGAAATCTCACTGTGATTGAGTATAACTACCCAAAAGTTGCACAATTTTTCGCAGCAATTTAGTCATGGAAATATTTGGAATTGAGTTGAGTGCCGAAATGGCGTGGGTTTTTTTGTGGTACCTTGCTTCGAATTGTCGCTGTATGGCTTTGGCTGTGGCCAAATCGCAATTGTCAATTTTATTAAAGGCTACAATTTCTTGCTTGGTTCTTAGTTTGGGACTATAGAGGGATATTTCATTGCGAATTGTATCGTAGGCACGAAAAACATCCTTCTGGGTTATGTCTAGCAGATGAATTAACACCCGACAACGCTCAATGTGAGCCAAAAATCTGTCTCCGAGACCACGACCGCTGTGCGCTCCTGCAATCAATCCGGGAATATCCGCTAAAACAAATTCCACATCATCGATTTCTACAACTCCCAGCTGGGGAATTATTGTTGTAAACGGATAATCAGCAATTTTGGGCTTGGCTCTAGTTGTTGCAGCTAAGAACGTTGATTTACCAGCATTTGGCAATCCCACAAGACCAACATCGGCAATCAGTTTCAACTGCAACCAGACCCACATCTCTTCGCCGGGAGTGCCCTTGTCAGCGCGTCGGGGAGCTTGGTTTATCGATGACTTAAATTTATTATTGCCTCGCCCTCCGATGCCTCCACTGGCTATGACCAGCCTTTGTCCTTTTTCCACAATATCCGCAATGGCATGCTCTCCGGTCTCATTCAGTAGCTCTGTGCCAATGGGAACTGTAATGATCAAATCATTACCGCTGGCACCATATCTATTGCTACCGCGGCCATTTTTCCCATTTTGTGCTCGAAAATGCTGCTGGTATCTGTAATCGATGAGGGTATTAAGATGCTGTGCACCAACCACAATTATATCGCCACCTTTGCCTCCATCACCGCCATCGGGGCCACCAAATTCCACAAATTTTTCACGCCTGAAACTGATGCAGCCATCTCCTCCATCTCCGGCCTTCAGAAAAATCTTTGCTCTATCCAAAAACTTCACAATCGATTATCCCATAGATGGCTAGGATTCCAGAAAGCCCTTCAGTTTTCTGGATCTGCTCGGATGTTTTAGCTTGCGCAACGCTTTCGCTTCGATTTGTCGAATACGTTCTCGAGTAACAGCAAACTGCTGGCCAACTTCTTCCAGAGTATGATCAGTATTCATGCCTATGCCGAAGCGCATTCTTAAAACTCGCTCTTCTCGTGGGGTTAAACTAGCCAACACCAATGTAGTTGTTTCGCGCAGATTGGAACTAACAGCGTGTTCTACCGGCAATGTGATGTTTTTATCTTCAATAAAGTCTCCCAAATGCGAATCTTCTTCGTCTCCTATCTGAGATTCTAGACTAATTGGCTCCTTTGCAATTTTTAGAACTTTTCTTACTTTCTCCGCCGGCATGTGAAGTCTAGCGGCAATTTCTTCCGGAGTTGGTTCACGGCCGATTTCGTTCAGCACTTGGCGGGAAGATCTAATGATTTTGTTGATGGTTTCTATCATATGGACAGGAATTCTGATGGTTCTTGCCTGGTCGGCAATGGATCTTGTAATCGCCTGTCGAATCCACCAGGTAGCATAGGTGGAGAATTTATAACCCCTTCGGTATTCGAATTTATCCACAGCCTTCATGAGGCCTATATTCCCTTCTTGAATGAGATCAAGAAATTGCAAACCACGGTTGGTATACTTTTTTGCGATGGAAATAACCAGCCTCAGGTTGGCTTCTATCATCCCTTTCTTAGCATGGTTGGTCCCCCGTTCTCCTTTCTGGATATGAGCGACAGTTTTTCGAAAAACCCCGATGGGCAAAGCGACTGTCTGTTCTATTAACGTAGCTAACTCCTGATTGTTTTTAACATGCTGGGCATGTTCGTCAAAAAACTTCTTCCAGTTGGGGAATTTCATCAGATAAGTTCCCCATTCTGGGCAGGTTTCATTGCCGTAATAATTTTTCAAAAATCTATCTCGGCTAATGCTGCAGTCCTGGGCTAATTTCAAGAGAAGAGACTCACTCTTAATTAATTTCCTATTTAATGTATAAAGTTCTTCGCAGAGTTCATTAATGGCCTTCTGATTAAGCTTAAGTTCCTGTACTGTAGCAATTAGCTCCTCCCGCAACTCTTTCACTTCTTTTTCATTTACGGTGTCCAGAGCATGATGCATTTTACCGTTGATGTCGATGGCTTTTTCAAATAACGATAGCACAACGGGTAAGAGAGTTTCTTCATCGAGGGTTATGGCTTCAAATTTATCCATTCCCACTGAGCTCACGTTTGCATCGATATCTGACATATCATCATCGACATCGTCGTCCTTTGATAAATCATCATTTAGCGATTCCTTATCCGGAGAACCAGAATCCAATTGAATAACATTCCGTAGCAGAACCTTCTTGTTTTGTAGATCCACCATCCATTGATCAAATTTCTTAAAAGTTAGTGGGCTTGAACACAATCCCTTTAACACTTCCACAGATCCCTGTTCAATTTTTTTGGCTAATTCAATTTCACCATCTCTGGATAATAGCTCAACGTTTCCCATTTCCCGCAGATACATGCGAACTGGATCGTCCGTGCGCATAAGATCCTGCTGCTGATCGCTAGTCGCATCCACAGAGGTTGCCGTGGTTCCATTTTCTTCCGAAATGGCCTCCACATCTTCAGTTTCCAATAGCTGAATTCCCATATCAGATATGCTAGAAATTGCAATTTCAATTTGCTCCGAAGAAAATTTTTCCTTTGGCAGTACATCATTCATCTCATCATAGGTTATGTATCCACGCTCTTTACCTAGGGTTAGTAACCTTTTTAAATCCGCTTCATAGCTTTCTTCTGCCGAAACACCACTGCTCACGGTCTCTGGCTTTGCATCTAAAAAATTTTGCGATTTTGCTGTAATTTGTTGAGTAGACATCATTTCTCCCGCTTGGTTTCAATGCCGTTTGTTGTTGAAAAAAACTCTTTTCTCAAAGCTTTTAATCTTAGCCAATCATTGTCAGAGAACGTAGATTTTAACCTAGCTGTTGCATTTTGTAAATCCTCGATCATCACAAGATCCGTTGAATATTTCCTGAACAATTCATGCCATCCATTGATAACTTCCTCTTCGGGAGAATTTTTTCCAATAAACTTAGCATGAATCTCAATGTTTCTTGAAAAATCAGCAATATTATTCTGCAATATAAGCATATGCTCAAAATATGTTTTGCGATCACCATTAGCAAGATATTTCCCATAGCACTCCATTATTTTTCCTTGCTGTGTCCTTAAATCAGCTGTTGCAAAATTTATCTGGGCAAAATTTTCAATAACCTCATCAATAATATATGGATGATTTATAATGGTGACAATAAGTATTTTTTCCATCGTATTTCGCATGGGAACCACCGATGGTACGCGTTCTTTTCCTAGACACGTATTTCTTTTTCTTGCTGCGTAATATAGCTCATTGCCTTTTTGTTTAACTGCATTGGTGTACAACTTTTTTATTGAAAAATCCTTTATATTCTCAATTTTATCCATAATTTTCTTTATGACCGCCGCCTTCTGTTCCGGACTTTCTGATGGATTCAGCAAAAATCCCCCATCCCACAGCCATTCCAAAAGGGGCTGGGCATCTGCAATGGATTTTGCAATGACATCGGATTGTCCGTCGTGTATCAGAGAATCTGGATCGCTTCCCTGCGGCAATTTCGCAATTTTAAACGATTTGCCCGGCTGCAGCAATGGCAGTATTTTGTCTAGCCAACGGTAGGACGCTTTAATTCCAGCTTCATCTCCATCTAATAATAAAATTGGACAATCGCATACTTGCCAGCACATATTTATCTGGGTTTCGCTGATGGATGTGCCCAAAGGCGCTACGGTTACGTCAAATCCTGCCTGATGCATAGAAATTACGTCCAAATATCCTTCCACTAAAATCATATTTTTGTTTGAGCTGCTTTTGGCCATGGAGTAGCCGTACAGGTTCTTGTTCTTGATAAATACTTCAGATTCTGGAGAATTAATGTACTTTGCTACATTAGTTGCAGATTTCCCGAGATATCTGCCGCCAAACCCCACACATTTGCCGCCTCTGTTCAAAATTGGAAATATTAGTCGCCCAGCGAATCTGTTAATCAATCCCGAGCTACCGGATTCAACAAATATACCGGTTTTCATGATCACATCGGTGGAGAATTTTCTGCTTTTTAAAAAAGCGATCAGCGCGTCGTTGTCGCCGCCAAAGCCCAAAGAAAATTTTTCGACAAATTTCAAAGAAATTCCCCGGGATTCCAGATATTGCCTCGCAGTTGATTCGGCACCGGCCGATAATTGCTCTGCAAACCAATTCTTTGCGGTATTAAGTGCTGAGCATATGATCTCATCGTTACTTTCAGCAAGTCCTGCTGATGCGTAGTAAGTCTTAGGAATTGAGATGCCATAGGTGTTGGCAATAAATTCAACGGATTCTGAAAATGACAACTTTTCCGTTTCCATGACAAAATTAAAAATATCGCCCCGGGATCCGCAGCCAAAGCAATAATAGTATTCAGACTCACGATTAATTTTGAAGGATGGAGTTTTTTCTGAATGGAAAGGACATAGCCCAAACCAATCTCGTCCAGATTTTTTCAGCTTCACTTTTCGAGAAACTATCTCAAAAATCGAAATTCTTTCCTTCAGATAATTAACAAAATCCTTGCGTGTTTGTTTTGATTGCATCTGTCTTACATTATTTCGTAGTTCTACATAGACCCATCAAAAAAATTCTATGGCGAATACATTACCTTAATTCTGCAACGTTTTTCGCTGCAATGTTTTCAGGATATTATCTAGTTTGCTGGAGTTTTGCTTCCTTTCGCATCCCTTGCTCACAGATTTTTCCAATCTCAGGTTTTTGACTATGGCTTTTAGGCGCTGCCCAAATACAATCATCTGGTCGATATTGGATTCGGCAGAAAAGCTAATCCTGATGGTGCAGGCCGGCAATTTTCCGTTGGGATCAATGGCCGCAATCACGTTGGATTTTTCCTGACCAGCACAGGAACAGCCAGCTGAAAATGAATAATTCGCCATGCGTTTGAGAATGTCGGACAACATCACACCATCAATGGAAACGGACAATATGTGAGACGGAGTTGAGGAATTGATGTGAATTTTCTCTATTTTCAGCAACTCTGCCGCTAACACAGCAAATATATGACATACTCTCTCGCCATCAAATTTAAAATCCTGTACGGCAGCGGCAAAAGCGGCAATCAACGGCGTCGGCTTTGTGCCCGGAAAAAAAACATCACCGGATCCAAACAGTATTGGTTGCAGCTTTTGAGGATCCCGCACATACAAGGCCGCAATGCCCTTGGGAGCACCGATCTTGTGACCAGCAACAGTCAATAAATCAATGCGCATGGCATTCACATCTATATCATACTTGCAAAAAGCCTGCGCGGCATCCACGTGAAACATTATACCGTGTCGCCGAGCAATTTCTCCAATTTTTTTTACATCCTGCAGTGTCCCGATTTCGCTGTTGAACATCTGAATGGAAATAAGCTTAGTGCTGGGTGTAATGCTTTGGCGCAATTGCCGTAGATCAACATTACCATATTCATCAACATTCAAATATGTTACTCTGTATCCTTCTGATTCCAGATGCTTAAACACATTCAACACACTTTTGTGCTCAATTTTTGATGTGATCAAATGGCATCCGTGGTTTTTGCGCGCAACACCTAGGATGGCGATGTTGTTGGCAACTGTGGCACTGTTGATAAAGTGTATATGACCGGAATCTGCATTGATTTTTTTACCAACAATCGCGGCAGATGCGCATTCCAAGTCGGCCATTTTTTTTGCGTGAGAATTTGTGCCGGAGGAGTTTCCTCGCCACTTGCTAACATTAACGAACGCGTTTAGGGATTTTTCCCCAATGGGAAAAGATGACGCGTAATCCAGAAAAACGCGTTCTTCACCGATTTCCGCGTTCATATTTCCGCTATTGTTACTAAGATTTACCAAAGAACATGATGCTAGCAACAAAAAAACGACGACAAATAACCGATTCACTTTTTCTGAACTCTCTTTTTTTGCTGCCGATCCAGGGTAGGTGTTTTTCCCGTAAAAACAATGGAATTTGCATCAAGGGAATTTGCACTGTTGAATATGCGAATAATACCGAATTTGAGGTATCTTGCTCCCGTAAAAACCGTCATGAACACAGCAAACCATAACAGCACCAGTCCAATCTCCTTTATTTCCGTAATGTCCGGAAACATCGCTGAACACAGCAGACATGACACGGACATCATCTGCATTGCGGTCTTCCATTTAGCATATTTTGTAACCGGAATTATCATCTGCATTTCTGCTAAAAATTGCCGCAATCCGGAAACTATGATTTCTCTTGCCAAGAGTATGCAGGCGGCAATCAAATGCGTCCCTTCCACAGACCCTGTACCTGCGAGCATCAGCAAAATTGTTGAAACCAAAAGCTTATCGGCAATGGGATCCAGGAATCGACCAAAGGCTGATACTTGCTTCCATTGTCGAGCAAAATACCCGTCAAAAAAATCCGTGATACATGCACAAACAAACAACGTTGTTGCAGATAGATGCGCCCAAAAGCCATCGAAGTAAAAACAAGCAACAATAAAGGGTATAGAAAAAATTCTCGATAACGTCAGCAAGTTAGGCAGCATGACTAGCCCCTCGTTCATATATCCAAGCATAAGCGATGTTGCAAAAAACCTCAATCCAAAAAAAATGCATAATCGCAGGTGCGCTAAGCACAGCAGTGATTGTATTGAAGATTATGCCAATATCTTGCAAATCTTAGCGGAAAAAATAGTTGGGCAATTTAGGAGAAAAGATGTTATACTTTGTTCCAATTACTACCTGGGTTTTGTGTTTGTGGCCGTGGCGGAATTTGGTAGACGCTCAGCGTTGAGGTCGCTGTGGAGTAAAATCCGTGGAAGTTCGAGTCTTCTCGGCCGCACCATTCTCTTTTGGGTTGTAAAAAACAGTCGATGTGGTATGTTGTGGGGAAGTTTAATGTCTAATAATACTTTGATAATAATTCCTGCTCGCCTAGCCTCCAGTAGATTGGACAGAAAAATGTTGGCAGACATTGCTGGAGAGCCTTTGATCCTGAGGACTTATCGCAGTGCTGTCTCCGCTGAAGTAGCTGATGTTATTGTGGCATGTGATGGCGAAGAGATTGCTTCTGTGATTCGCAGTGCTGGCGGAACGGCCATCATAACTGATCCGCATTTGCCTTCCGGAATGGATCGCGTGTGTGCTGCCTACGAAGAATATCAAAAAATCAACGGTGAATATGATTGTGTAGTTAACCTGCAGGGAGACTTGCCTTTTATCACAGCAGAATTCATAAAAGCAGGCATAGAAGGTCTCTGCGAGTTTGATTATGATATGCACACGCTGGCTACTCCTATAACAGATGATTCTTATGTTAAAAATCAAGTAGTTAAGCCGGTGATTGCATTTTCTTCCGCCAACAGTGGGCGTGCCATTTATTTCAGTCGCAGCGTTGTTCCTGTTGGTGGTCCCTATTACCATCATGTGGGGATCTATTATTTTAGGCCCTGTGCACTCAGAAAGTTTGTGGCATTGCCTCCGAGTCCTTTGGAGTTGTCGGAAAAATTAGAACAGCTGCGGGCGCTCGAAAATGCCATGACGATTGGTATTACGGTGGTGCGGAAGGCTATGCCCATAAGCGTTGATGTTTCTGAAGATTTATTGCGGGCGCGGAAATATTTTGCTGATAACTGTTAGAAAAATATATTGTTATGCATTTATGCTTGTCTATGGGGCCCTTGATTGATTTTTTGAGGTAGCAATGTTTGTAAAAAATGTGTCCTTTGTAACTAGCCCAAGTCTTGGAGGTAGTTTGGTTGTTGGAATCTACGAGGATGGGACCGTTGGGGCCGGCGCCGATGTTCTTGGTGGTAAAATCGTTGATGAAATAGCTCAGTATGTGCGCAAAACATCGTTTTACGGCAAACTATTCGAATCTTTCTCCTTTGTGTCTTCGTTCGGTGAACATAATCACGTGTTAGTCATTGGTCTTGGAAAATTCAATGCGCAATTTTCCGATCTTGATCTGGAAAAGATCGGTGCCGCCATATACACCGGTGTTAAAAAATTAGACAAGAAAGCTTCTGTGGCTATTGGTGATTCTGATATAAAATCTAATGCAAAGATGCCGCAGTTGCTGCTGGCTTTTGGTTCACTGCTGAAATCCTGGGATTTTGACAAGTATAAACCCACAAAAAATGAAAAGGTAAAACTGTCAACGTTGGAGTTCTGCACCGGCAATGTTGCGGATGCGGAATTTGAATTTAAGAAATACAAAAACATAGCGGATGCTGTGTTCTTGGCGCGTTCGGTTGTGTCGGAGCCGGCCAATGTCATCAATCCCCTAAGCCTGGCTGCTATTGCAGAGCAGGAACTGGCTCCGCTGGGTATAAATATCAAGGTATTGGACCCGAAAGTCATGCAGGATCTTGGCATGAATGCATTGCTCGGAGTTGCTCAGGGAAGCGCCAATGAACCGCGGATGGCGGTTTTATCCTGGAATGGAGGTGATGCATCTGATAAGCCGGTCGCATTTGTCGGGAAAGGCGTTACCTTTGATAGCGGTGGCATCAGCCTAAAACCAGAAGAAAATATGCACGAAATGACCTACGATATGGCGGGATCTGGTGTGGTGTTGGGTTTGTTGAAAGCTGTTGCCCTTAACAAATTGCCTATAAATGTTGTTGGCATAATGGCCATGGTGGAGAATATGCCGTCAGGAACGGCTCAACGTCCAGGTGATATAGTGAAAACTATGTCTGGTAAGACTGTGGAGATCAGAAGCACCGATGCCGAAGGCCGCTTGGTGTTGGCGGATGCTATTTGGTATGTGGAGGAAAAATTTTCACCAAAAATTATAATAGACATTGCAACCCTTACGGGTGCTATTGTTGTGGCTTTGGGGCATGAGTTTGCCGGTCTATTTACCAATAGCGATGAATTGGCAAAGCAGCTCATTGAGTCGGGAGATGCTACCGGTGAAAAAATCTGGCGAATGCCGCTTACGGAGCATTTCGATAAAAGCATAAATTCCGAGGTGGCCGATATGTTGAATACCAGCAAACCATCCACTCGCGGTGGGTCAATTACAGCAGCTCAATTCATCAAAAGATTTATTCGAGATGTTAGTTGGGCGCATTTGGATATTGCCGGAGTTGAATGCACATCTGACGAGATTTTTGTCTGTACCAACGGCGCAACCGGATTTGGCGTGCATTTGTTGTATGACTTTCTTGAGCGTATGTTGCCGATTGATTGTGTCTTGTCGTCACCGTTGCTGCGCCGTTCGGAAGCATAGAATGTTGGTGCTGAGTTTGTGCGTTCCATTTTTGTTTTATTACTATGGAGTTATTGATGGATAAAGAAAAAGCGCTCGAAGCTGCGTTGTCTCAGATAGAGAAAGCATTTGGAAAGGGATCCATTATGAAACTGGGACAGAGGGGATCTGTCCTGGAAGAGATAGAGACGATATCTACCGGGTCAATTGGGCTGGACATGGCGCTGGGCATAGGTGGATTCCCAAAGGGGCGCATAATCGAAGTTTTTGGTCCCGAAAGTTCCGGCAAAACTACGCTGGCGCTCCATGCCGTTGCAGAATCCCAGAAAAAGGGAGGCTCCTGTGCTTACATTGATGCTGAACATGCCCTTGACCCAATATATGCCAGGAATCTCGGTGTAGATGTGGATTCTTTGGTGTTATCTCAGCCGGACACCGGCGAGCAAGCCTTGGAAATTGCCGATACATTAGTGAGATCGGGAGCCGTTGATATTATTGTCATAGACAGTGTTGCAGCGCTGGTGCCGAGAGCTGAGATAGAAGGGGAAATGGGAGATTCACATATGGGATTGCAGGCGCGTTTGATGAGTCAGGCTTTGCGAAAGCTGACGGCCACCGTATCCAAGTCAAATTCCATAATGATTTTCATAAATCAGATTCGCATGAAGATAGGCGTTATGTTTGGTAATCCAGAAACCACAACCGGTGGGAATGCTCTGAAATTTTATGCTTCCGTCCGGATAGACATTCGCAGAATTGGTACTTTGAAGGAGAAGGAACAAATTGTAGGAAATCAGGTTCGGGTGAAGGTTGTGAAAAACAAAGTCGCACCACCGTTCAAAATTGTGGATTTCGACATTATTTATGGAGAAGGTATTTCAAAGTTTGGTGAATTGATAGATATCGGAGTTAAAATTAATGTCGTTGAAAAATCAGGCTCCTGGTACTCCTTCGGCGATCAAAAGTTGGGACAAGGAAAAGAAGCTGCACGCCAATATCTTAAGGAACATCCCGATGTTGCTGATAAAATTGAGCACCTTATTCGCAATAATGGTGAACTTGTGTCCGGAGTTACAGAAACTATTGTTGAATAGCCAGAAAATTGAGCAATGGAAGCGCCTTCATTTGGAAAAGGAAGACTAGTAGGGAAGTGTGATGTTTTGTGGTTATTTTGCTGCCATTGTCAGTCCATTCAGGGAAATGAAACTTGATTTTGTATCCCTTGAAAAATACCTTGCCCACCTAATTGGTTCTGGAATTTCTGGCGTCGTTGTTTGTGGATCAACCGGTGAATCTCTTCTGTTATCTCCCGATGAGAGGCTCGAATTGGTACGGGCAACTTCGGTCATCGCCGGGGGAAAAGTAAAAGTCATCGCTGGCACGTTGGATCCATCAACGAATAATTGTGTGCGGTTTATGCGCCAAGTGGAGCATTTTGTGGATGGATTTCTTTGCATATGTCCATTCTTTATAAAACCGTCTCAATCGCAGATATATACTCATTTTGAGAGATTAAGTGCTAGCATAGAACTTCCGATTATCCTCTATAACAATCCAGCGCGGACGGGGGTAAAATTAGATTTCGAGACTTTTATTAAACTAAGCCAGCTAAAAAATATTTTGGCAATCAAGGAATGTGCTGCTGATTTATCCGTGTTTGCTCATTGGCGCTCCGCTCTGAATGATATTGGAAAGGAATTTAATTTTCTTGCAGGAAATGATGAGGTAGCACCCGCTGCGATGGCGATGGGAGCATCCGGAGCCATTTCCGTAAGTGCAAATGTTGCTCCGATTTTGTGCCAAAAAATGTACGAAGCGTTGAACAAACAGGATATGGAAAAATTCAAAGTCCTACGCGACGATCTTGACCAACTACATCGATTGATGTTTGAAGAGCCAAGCCCAGCTCCGGTAAAGTATGCCCTTAGCCGATTGGGAATGGTGAAAAACGAACTACGTGCACCTCTATGCCCGGTAGGACTAATTTTACAGGAAAAAATAGATTTATGGCTACGAAAAATTGGGCTATTATAGCCATATTAGTTGGCACAAAGGGAATCACCCAATGGCAGAATATAAAGAGATTGGATACAATCGCCGAGCAAGTTACGATTATAATATTCAGGAAAAGATAGAAGCTGGCATCGTGTTATGTGGCAGTGAAGTGAAATCTTTGCGCTCTCACAAGGTTAATCTGATGGATGCCTATGCCGGCATGTCACGCCGCGGTGAGCTATTTTTGTATCAAATGCATATTCCGGAGTATGCGCTGGCAAATCGCATGAATCATGATCCAAAAAGATCGCGAAAGTTGCTGTTGCATAAAAAACAATTGCTGAAATTAATTGGACAACTGAAAAAGGGAGGCAATACATTAATTCCAATCAGTGTGTATTTCAATGAAAAAGGCTTTGTAAAAGTATCACTGGGACTGGGCAAAGGTAAGAAAAACATAGATAAAAGAGAAGCGATTAAAGAACGTGAATGGAACAGAGAAAAATCAAGATTGCTGAAAAATCACCAAAAAAAGTAGAAACAGGATGTTAAAATGGGAAAAGAAGATAATTTTGTGCTATTGGATGCTTTTAGGAAAAAATGTTTTGTGATTGACTGGCCACTTTGTCGTATCTTAATGGAAGATAAGGAATTCCCGTGGATTTTTTTAATTCCTCGGCGTCCAAATATACGACAGATGAATCATCTTTCGCCGGAGGATCGGCTCATTCTGATGGAAGAAATAACCGTGGCATCCAACCTAATGGAGCAGCTGTTTCCAACAGATATGCTGAATGTTGCGGCCATAGGCAATAAAACCCCCCAACTGCACATTCACATAATTTCTCGAAATAAACAGGATTCACTATGGCCAGATGTGGTCTGGGGAAGGCAAATGCAAAAATTACCAGACGACAAAATGGATCATAATCTGTCCGTGATTAGGACTGCGTTTGCGGCTATTCCGATGGAAAGTGCGTGCGAAGGAAAGGTCATAATTCATAGTAAAGTTATGGAAACCTAGCAAGGGATTTAGAGCAGGTGCAGGCTAATATAAAAACGGTTTCATTTCTTGGCATTTCTGCCATAGAGATAGACGTTCAACTTCAAATGCTGAATGGGCTCCCGAGTTTTACCATAGTAGGTTTGCCTGATAAAACAGTGGCAGAATCACGGGAACGCATTCGTGCCTGTCTCTATTCACTTGGTATTTCTCTGCCATCC
Organism: Holosporaceae bacterium; assembly: GCA_031288225.1. Classification (GTDB taxonomy): domain Bacteria; phylum Pseudomonadota; class Alphaproteobacteria; order UBA3830; family UBA3830; genus BNWE01. The sequence goes on from JAITRU010000005.1 coordinate 12,871, forward strand.
AAAAGAATTACAGTAAATCTTGCTCCGGCGGATGTGCAAAAGGAGGGCAGTCACTATGATCTTCCCATAGCACTTGCTCTGCTAACGGCGATGGATGTTATCCAGAGCGAAGATGTTCAGGATATTGTAGCGGTCGGAGAGCTGTCGTTAAGCGGCAATCTCGCCAGGGTTCCGGGCGTACTGCCAGCTGCCATTATGGCCAAATCAGCCAACAAAATATTGGTCTGTCCAGAAGCTTGCATCCAAGAAGCGGCATGGATTGGACATGATTCCATACTGGCACCCAAAAGCCTGCTCGCTCTAATTAATCATTTTAAAGGAGAGCAAATTCTACCTAAAGTGGAAACAAAACACGCTGATATTTCAGTAAACACTGCGAAATATGGTTGTTTTAGTGATGTAAAGGGACAAATGGTAGCAAAACGAGCGATGGAAATAGCTGCGGCAGGCGCCCATAATATGCTCATGTTGGGTCCTCCCGGTGTAGGAAAATCTCTACTTGCATCGAAAATTCCAAGTATATTGCCACCATTTACATCGGAAGAAGCTCTAGAAGTTACTATGATTCATAGTTTAGCAGGACAAATAGCTGATGCGGGACTTGTTATGGAAAGGCCCTATAGAGCGCCGCATCATTCGGCTTCTCTGGTAGCCTTGGTGGGAGGTGGTATGTATGCTAAACCTGGTGAAATTTCTCTGGCTCATAGAGGTGTTCTTTTTCTTGATGAGCTTCCGGAATTTTCGCGAGCCGCTCTCGAATCCCTGAGACAGCCGTTGGAAACAGGTAACATCAGCATTGCCAGAGCCAACAGCCATGTGACATATCCAGCAAGAATTCAGTTGATAGCTGCCATGAATCCGTGTCGCTGCGGTTATCTCGGCATAGCTGGTAAGGAATGCAACCTTGCTCCAAAGTGCGGCAAGGATTATCTAAGAAAAATTTCTGGTCCTCTATTGGATAGAATCGATCTGTTTGTCGATGTTCCGGATGTAACCATTGATGATTTTGCGCAAAACAAGGGAAACATAGAAACATCGGATGCTATTCGTGCTCGGGTTATCGGGGCACGGGAAATTCAGTTGGAAAGATATAAAAACAAAGATTTTTGCACCAATGCCGAAGCAACAGGTCACGAACTAGAATGCTATTTAACGGATAATGCCAAGCAAATACTGTATAAATGCGTTGACAAAGCAAAGATATCAGCTCGTGGTTACTACAAAATCGTCAAACTAGCGATGACTTTATCTGATATTTTAAATATTAATGCCATTGGCGAAGAACAAATATCAGAAGCGCTTGGCTATAGGAGGATATTTTAGCCGATGCAATCGCGGAAGTATTTTCTATTGGTGCTTAGGATTTTTGGGTGGGAACAAAACTCATTGTTGGATTTTGTTATTCGCATGTGACTGCATGTGATACACTATGGCTTTCTGTAGTTTTTTGTGTTTATCGGAGGTTAAATGTTTCAGGTGAGAATTCACGGTAGAGGAGGGCAGGGTGTTGTTACGGCGGCCGAGTTGTTGTCTGTTGCTGCGTTTCTAGAAGGGAAACACGCCCAGGCGTTTCCCAGCTTTGGTTCCGAAAGGATGGGAGCTCCGGTAATGGCGTTTTGCCGTATTTCTTCACGGGAAATTCGCCTGCGGGAACCTGTCATGGAACCAGATGCCGTTATTATTCAGGACAGTACACTTATAGAATCTGTGAATGTATTTCAGGGCGTCATCAATAATGGCTGTGTATTAATAAATTCCACAACAGATATTTCTTCGACACTTAATATTAAGCTTGTAACCATAAAGTGCATTAATGCTACAGCCATTGCCATGGCTCACATCGGTAGGCCATTGCCGAACGCTGTTCTTCTTGGTAGCTTTGCGGCTATTACGAATGTTGTGGATATTGAATCTGTTGTAAAAGCAATCGGTATGCAATTTCCGCGAGCCATGGCTGAAAAAAACATTGCTGCTGCCCGCGACGCCTACACGGAAACAAAATCTGCTGTTGCGGTATAAGCGCCACAGATTGTAGAATAGATTGACGTTGGTTGATTAATATCTTATGGGTAAGAGTAGATACGCGTAGTAGCAGTGGTTAGGATTGCCATGAGGTGAAAGAAAAATTGGGGGGAATAATGCTGCATCAGCTGGAAGGATCTCAGGCAATAGCAAAGGTAGTTGCCATGTGTCGTCCGAATTTGATTTGTGCCTATCCCATCACACCGCAAACACATATTGTGGAGGAGCTTGGAGAGATTGTAAGAAGCGGTGAGTTACAGAATTGCGAATACCTGAATGTGGAATCCGAAATGGCTGCACTCAGCGCTACCATAGGAGCCCAAGCAGCTGGAATTAGAAGCTATACGGCTACATCTAGTCAGGGATTGCTACACATGGCTGAAGCCATCTACAATGCATCGGGCTTAGAATTACCCATTGTAATGACCATTGGCAATCGGGCTATCGGTTCTCCCCTAAATATCTGGAATGATCATTCGGATGCCATGGCGGTGCGGGATGCCGGCTGGATAATGCTTTTTGCGGAAAGTAATCAGGAGGCTGTCAATTTACATATTCAAGCATTTAGGATAGCCGAAATGGTAAAGTGTCCGGTAATGGTGTGCGTAGATGGTTTTATATTGACGCATGCCTATGAGCGCATAAATATTCCGGACCAAAAGGAAGTAGATGAATTTTTACCAGCCTATGAGCCACACATAACAATGGACACGGCGAACCCACTCTCCATCGGCACCATGGTCCCTCCGGAATATTTCATGGAAGTGAGATACATCGCCCATCTAAGGCAGCAGAAATCCATCAGTATCATTGAGCATGTTGCGGATAAGTTTGCCGATAAATTTGGCGGCAATTCCGGCGGCCTTTTTCATAAATATAACATTCAGGATGCTGAAACCATCGTTGTTACTATGGGTTCCGTTGCCGGTACTATTCGGGATGTGGTGGATGATATCAACTGTGAAAGTGGCAATAAATTTGGCGTGCTAACATTGATTAGCTATAGACCATTTCCCCAAAAAGAAATCCGGGAAGCTCTTAAAAATGCCAAAAAAATCGTGGTGGTGGAAAAGGCGCTTGCGGTTGGCATCGGTGGCATATTGGTGCAGGAGATAAAACTCAGCCTTGCGGGAATAAATGTCAACATTACTTCGGTAGTCGCTGGATTGGGAGGTAAGCCGATAACTCGATCTATGCTCTATGATTGTCTGTTGGGAAGCAGTCATGAAGAGACCAAATTCCTGGGGCTAAATGATGATTTGGTGAAAAAGAAATGCCTTTTTGCCTGCGATGCGTCAGTAATTTAGTGGATTAGTTAGAAAATTGGAGAAGTGTTAGTGTCCTATCCTACAATCGGTGGTCCCGCTGCCGAGAAAAAAAACACAAATGTGGCTCATGATGTCTGTGTGCAATCGCAGATAGATCGTCGAAATACCATAACAAGTGGGCATAGAGCTTGTCAGGGATGTGGAGAAGCGCTGGCTGCCCGCTGTGTACTTGATGCCGCCTACAGCGCCACGAATGGAAACATAGTAGTCGTCAATGCTACGGGGTGTTTGGAGGTGTTTTCCTGCGTATATCCGGAGAATGCTTGGAATATTCCTTGGTTGCACTCATTATTTGCCAATGCACCATCGGTGGCAAGCGGAGTGGCTGCTGCAATGCATGTTTCGGGGAAATCTACACGGGTCATCGCCCAGGGAGGAGACGGAGCAACGACTGATATAGGAATGGGAGCACTGTCCGGAATGTTTGACCGTAACGATGATGTTCTATACGTTTGCTACGATAACCAGGCCTATATGAATACTGGAGTGCAGAGATCCAGCTCTACTCCTCCGATGGCCAGAACTGCCACGACTTTTCCTGTTGGTTCCTATCTTGGAAACGATGCAAAGAGTGGTAAAAATCTTCCGGAAATAGCCATTGCTCACAATATTCCATATGTTGCAACCGCCAGCGTTGCCCATGTGACTGATTTGGAACAGAAAGTTATGGCCGCTATTCATATTCGAGGAGCAAGATACATTCATGTGCACGTGCCATGCCCACTGGGATGGGGGATTAAGACTTCAGAGACCATCAAGATAGCAAGATTGGCCATCGATTGTGGTTTATTCCCGCTGTTCGAAGTTGTAAATGGTGCAATGACAACGTCCTTTACCATCGAAAATCTCGTGCCGGTTGAAGAATATCTGAAGCCCCAGAGAAGATTTGCCCATTTGTTTGGTAAAAATGCCGTTCCCGATGCCATTGCTCATATCCAAAAGCTGGCGGATGAAAACATAAAAAGATACAAGTTGCTAGGAGAGAATGCGCATGAATAAGAATTATCCATTTGCTACGGTACTGGCAGCTACGACAAGCCTAAGGAATAAAACCGGTTCTTGGCGCACAATGTGCCCTCATTATGTCAATCTCATGCCCCCCTGTAACGCTGTATGTCCAGCCGGAGAAAATGTACAACAGTGGCTATCATTTGCCCAGAAAGGACATTTCCGACAGGCATGGAATGTAATTGTTCAGAATAATCCTTTCCCAGCAATCATGGGGCGTATTTGCTATCACACATGCGAAAAGGTGTGCAATCGGTTGCATTTGGACGAAGCTGTTAACATCAATCTGTTGGAGAGAGCCATAGGGGATATTGCGATTTCCCATGGCTGGAAGTTCGAGAGTGTTATTCCGGCAACCGGCAAGAAAGTACTCATTGTTGGATCCGGCCCCAGTGGGCTGGCTGCGTCCTATTTTCTGAGGAAATTAGGCCATGAGGTTGAGATTAAAGAAGCTCATGCCCTAGTTGGAGGCATGATGAGGTATGGAGTTCCAAGATTTCGTCTACCGGACAGCATTATAGATGCGGAAATTCGTCGCATAACTGATTTGGGAGTAAAAATCTCCTGCAACAGCCGAGTTGGCAACCTCAAAAGCGAAATGAACAAGTTTGACGCCATTTATTTGAGCATAGGAGCATCAAAACCCACAAAACCAGATGTGGAAGTAAGACCAGGCTCTACCATCATAGACGCAGTGGATTTATTTAAAAGATTGACCAATGAGCAGTCACATTCCTCCGTGGAGCTCGGGAAAAGAGTGGCTGTTTACGGCGGCGGTAATACCGCCATAGATGCAGCGCGCATGGCGTTGCGACTTGGAGCTGAGAAGGTTAATATCATATATCGCAGAACATTGAACAGTATGCCAGCCCACGAGATGGAAATTCATGAAGCATTGTCCGAAGGCATAAAAATCTTGTGTTTGAGAACCATCAAAAGCGTAGATCACAAAGAAATTTTGATGGAAAAAATGAACTATGATGAAGAAAGTGGAATTCTAACCAAGTCCGGTGAAGAGGAAACTGTAACAGCGGATTCTGTAATATTTGCCATAGGACAATTTGTGGATGATTCTATCATCAAAAACATTGATGGTATTGCAATGGCCGATGGTGGAATTATTGGGGTTAACGAATGTATGATGACAGGAGCAAGGGGAATTTTCGCCGGGGGGGACGCCATTTCCGCCAAAAGAACTGCAACGATTGCCATCGCCCATGGTAAAAAAAGTGCACACTACATTGATGCCTATCTGAGTGGCAAGGAAGTGGAACAAAAACAGAAGCCGGATATCGTAAATTTCAAAAAACTAAACACAAACTACTATCCTAAGATTCCGAGAATCAACCTGCTTCCGGCTGCGTCTATTTCTTTGGAAGAAAGAACTGTAGCTCTAACAGAGAAAGAAATTATAGTAGAATCATCGCGTTGTCTTTCCTGTGGGAATTGTTTCCATTGCTATAACTGCTATGGCTATTGTCCCGAAAATGCCATCAAAAAATTGCCGGATGGATCACTGGAAGTGGATCTCAATTACTGCAAAGGATGCGGTATCTGCGCCGTCGAGTGTCCCTGCGGAGCTATAAAAATGATGCAGGAAAAATAGGGAAGCAGTGCCAAATCCAAACGGTGCATCATCCCTGGGGGAGGTAGAAAACGCATCCTAGAGCAATTTTTGTGCCGTACGATCCTCAAGCTGATGCATGGAATACAATGCAAACATAGCAAATGCAAACATGAACGCTCCGAGATAGTAGCACGATCCTGTGTTTTTCATGATGATCTCCGCCACTAGCGGCGTTGTACCGGCAAAGACAGAATGACTAATGCCAAATGACAGCGCTATGGCAGTGCAGCGTATATGGGTAGGAAAAGCCTCTGCGTAGAAGGCTGCTCTTCCCCCAAAAAATATTCCCAGACAACCGCCTATTGCAATTTCAAATAACATATGTAAACACAAATTATAGCTGTTCAACGTAGTGAACATCGGAAATATACACAACATGGTAGCTCCTATGCTACTCATCATCACTATTTTCCGTCCAAATTTATCAGACAACATACCACCCAGTGGAATGAAGATGGTCATGCACAAATTTACCAGAGTTGTGAATAAAAACGCCTGCTGCTGCGTAGCTATCTCTGCCACTTTAAAATAATTATGCAGATATGTCAGGAGCATGTAAAAAACTACTCCACCATAGGCGTTGATTGATACGGCATAGCCTATTGTTTTTGCGTGCTTTTTTATGGTTACAATAATGGAATTTGAGTTTTTTGCTCTGGTTCTGTCGGAAGATTTTATCGGCATTCGGTTTTCACAATTTTCCACAACGCACTGACAAAAAAAACTCTCCGTCTCTTCCATTTCATAGCGTAGGTAAACGCCAAATGCGGCGATAACAACTCCTAAGAGAAACGGAATTCTCCACCCATAAAGCTCAAAATTGGCAGGATCCATAAAAGTAGTCAGCAGCGATGAGACAAATAAGCCAAGCAGTACTCCCAAAGGACTTCCAAAGTCAGACCAACTGCCGAAAAATCCCCTTTTCTTGGGAGGAGCACGCTCCACCAGGTAGACCATTGATCCGGAAAAATCTCCACCTATGGCAATACCTTGAAAAAGCCGAATAACGGCAAGAGATATGGGTGCCAGGACACCTATGCTTTCATAGGTGGGCAACAGGCCAGTTAAGAATGTCGGAATCGACATTGTGAGAATGGAAATAATAAGCGCTAACCGCCGCCCAAATACATCTCCAATGTAGCCCAACACGATCCCACCAAGAGGCCTCGAAAAAAAACCAAAAGCAAAAACAAGATAAGTTAACAGTAGAGACGAATTACTATCTGCCGGAAAAAACAACCTAGACAGTGTCGTAGCAAACAACCCATACAGGGTGTAATCAAACCACTCCAGCGTATTTCCTATTGCACATGCCAGGACGCTTTTTGTCTGCTTATTCATTCCACGACTCCGCCACTGGAACCACAATCTGCAATATTTACTTCTATTTACTTCTAAAGCACCTCAGAGATGGCGTCCCCAACGAGATTCGAACTCGTGTTGTCGCCGTGAAAGGGCGATGTCCTAGGCCTCTAGACGATGGGGACATTAGCGCAGCAATAAACATTCCTTGGGATACGGCAAAGGCACACCAACACTTGCCACCGTAGCAAGCCCAACCACGGTAACAACCACTTACCATACCACCGGGCAAAAAACACACCACAGAGCATGCTTTTTTCTTTCACATAAAAATACGCACCGCCCAGTGTAATCACTCACCTAATTTTTTGCAATAGACGGCGCAGATAAAATCATAGAACACGCTACAACCTTCCTCCAGCAGTGGATTAGTGCTCGCTAAAAAAACTAGGGAATAACAACAACAAAAAGAGGGCAACTGATTGCCCCTACCTGCATATCGCGCGAAGAAAACGCAACAACAAATACTAACCGGCTAACCAGGCTATTCGGCCTATTTTTCCAATTCAGTCAAGCCTGAGAATCCCAAACAGCCCTGGAAAAAAGAAGCTGGAAACCAAAAAGCATCACACATTTCACTTTTTTTTACAGAACCCCGCCACAGCACCAATTCCCTAACCTCATTCGCGAAGCCAGGAATGCGAAAGGAGGAAGGAAAAGAAGCCACACAGAGCAGGGGAGGAGGGGAAGGAGGAGCCCATCTCTTCACACGATTCCCACCCTCTATAACTCCTCAGCCCTACCCCATGCTCATTCTACCACATTCCTAATTATCATCCTCCTCATTCTCATTCCTTATTCTCTTCTTCTTTCGTCTTCTTTTCTTCGCCGCTGCCTTTTACTTTTTTGAGCAACACCACATTATTCTTTTTATTTTTTGGCTTGCCCTCATTATTATTGATGAATAGAGGCGAGAAGTCTTCAGTTATTATTGCTTTCTTCTTATGTTTATTATCATCACTAGCATTACTTGCTGGGTTGCTTTTTCTCGGATTAAGACTTCTTCTTATCCACACCTGATTCTTGGATTTGTTGGCTATTAGGGACTTGAGGTTTTCTTTCTTTTCGCTCTCTTCGCTATCTTCATTCTCGTCATCAAGCGCATCCATTTCCTGAATATCTTTACCCTTCTTTTTGCTAAGGTTGGTGAGAACTGTGCCAGTTACTGTTTGCATTATTAGATCTTTCTGTTCATCTCTAATCTCAGCAACAACCTCCTCAAGTACATCTTTTAAACAAGACAGATTATTAAACGCTTTATTCATCTTTAAAAGCGGGATAGACAATATCTCGTTGTAAAAATCAGCTTGCATTCCTTCGCTTTTGCTTTTGGCGCGACGATAAACAACTTCTTTGTTAAGCCCATTTACTAGGGGTGTTTTTTCCTGTAATAACTCTTCGAGTATAGGCAAATTAGCAATCATGCTATTAGCAGTCATATCATTATCATCATTCGATAATGATTGGCAACAATCGAATATTACATTAGAGATACTATCAATCTCGGTAGCCAATTCATTTGCCCTACTCGATAACGCCTTGAGATCGGTGTCGTTTTCTTTCCTCGATTGGTTGCTAGGCACGATATTGCTACCGTTTGCACTAGTAGATCCTTTCTGGAAAAGGTTAAACTTTTGCTGAGAAACATTATTACCAAGTAACCTCTGATTTATGACATTGCTAAAGTTATACGCTTTGTAGCCAGGTTTATTGTCGTTATTTACGACGTATCCATTCGATTGGTCGGGACTGGTGTTTAGTCCGCTAGACTTGCCAAATGGCCTCGGAGAGCTATCATTATGCACCTTGCCAATTTTGCCAAGGTCATATACATTTTTGCCAAAATTGCCGTTGTTATTTACGGCATGTTTATTCAGTTGGTTGACTTGTATATTATTTAATCCGCCAGGGCTACTAACCCTGATAGCACTAAAACCTTTAGGAAGAGCAAGAGCAACATTAGTATTAGAGATTCCCACGCACACAACACAACACGTCAATAACAATTTTTTCATTTTTCCACCTTTATATACTATTAAAAAAAACCTGTGGTCAGATGTAACATACATTGCATAGGTTTGCAAGTATTGATTCGCAAACAAAAGAACATTTTCCCTTATTTTTGGAACGCAGCGAGCCAAAACACCTATATTTCAGCACATTACAAAGATATATACAACTAACATAGTTTTGCACAATAATTGCAACTCATGGAACATTAAAATATGAAATTGAAAAACATGGTATTGTAAGAGTAAAAAAGAATTCTTTGAAAATACGCGTCGAGCAGCATTCACAATTCAAAACGATAGGTTGGAAGATAGCAAATTTGTTTAACGCAAAAAAAACATTGCCTATACATCAAGGTAGATAGACTTTGGTGGAAGATTAATATGCAAGAAATATGGTTCCGATGGTTTCTGCAAGAGTGGATTTATGAAAGAGAAACAGAGATACCTATGCAAATCCTGGGGTATGAATCAAAGGGAAGGAGATTGGCGTGAAAAGCATCCTGAATCTCGGAAAAATGCGGCGATTTCAATGTGTCTGGACTGCTGTGGAGTCTCTTAATTCCGTGCTGAGATATCATCCGGCTCGATTACAAAGAAAAACTAAATGTTACTCCAAATCAGCTCAAATGCTCGAACTTTCCATTCGTTTACTCATTCATCAAAAATTTAATGTATGCTTGCAGGGCAAGCTCCGGATTCATCGCAGCTTGCAAATCACGGATACTATCATTATATTACTGCATATTATAGCATGGTGCACTATGTTGTGCTGTCCGCTCCAGGTTGTCTGGTTAGTGGAATTTAGAAAGCCAGAAAAATGCGAGAGATAGTAAGAATTTCAGAAAAGAGCCGATGGATGGACGTGATAGATATCCTGAATCTTGCTTTTGCTAAAGATTCCTGCTCCATCTCTGCGTATTTTCGTCATCATCATTGGCTCTAGGGCCAGTTGTATTTTTTTCATCCATTAATTTTTTTTGTTACATACCAAAAAGTTGGCTGGTTCAATTGGGTCGCTGCGTTTTGGGTAACTGTTTGTAGATTTTATAAATGAATACGGAGATTTATTATGATTATGAAAAAATTTTGGTGGCTAGTAACTACCGCAGTGATTGCATCTGCATTTACCTTTGTGTTTTTCAATGAAAAGAAAAAAGAAAGTCTTCCAATTGTCGCCATCGCAAACTATGGCCCCCTTAAGGATTTAGAGCTTTCAATTCAGGGAATCAAGAACGAATTATCGGACAATGGTTTTGTGGATGGTCAAACGATAAAGATCGAAATTGCCGACATAGCCTGCGATCTTTCTCTAATTCCCCAGATAATAGCGAAACTGAAAAATTGCAATCCAATGGTCATGGTATTGGTCTCAACACCAATTGCCCAGTTCGCTAGGGAAAAAATTCGAGATATTCCGCTGGTTTATGATGCCGTTACTGATCCTGTAGCAGCAGGTCTGATCGATGGCAGTAGGCCCGGAAATAATATTACCGGAAGCTCTGATATGCAGGATTTGGGCATTCTGCTGAAATTTGTAAAAACAATTTTCCCCAACGCAAAGGCGATTGGACTACCCTATTTGACCGCCGAAAGTAATGACACCGCGTTACTAAAGATGATGGAAAGAGCAGCTCCGGATTTTGGTTTATCCGTTGTGCCAATTCCAGTAGATCAAATGCGAGACGTTTCGATTCGAATGCAGGGCGTTAGTGGGAAGGTTGATTGTATATACGTGGGAGCCGGAGGACTTTTGGCAGCCATGCCGGCCATTGCCGCTGAAGCGCAAAAGATGGGAGTGCCAGTGTTTGGTGCGGAAGATTTAGCTGTACGAGACGGTCTTGCGTTGGCAAGTTATGGCGTAAATACCGAATCCGTTGGCCGAAATGCCGGGAAATTGGTAGCAAAATTGCTAAGCGGGATCGACATAAAGATGCTGGCTCCCATTTGTCCAAAATCCACGGATCACATGTGCGTCGTAAACAAAAAATTGGCAAAAAAATTCGGCATCCGGATTCCAAAAAATGCTACATTGGTGGAGTGAAGGGTCCAGACCATTCTAGAGGCCATTGCCTGATGAGATTTTTCTTGCAAGAGTTAGAAAGAACGCAGCACAAGACCACCGTGTACTCTGTGTACATGAGGATCTGAGCAGCGGATCTGACGAAGTCTGTTGTGAGAAAAAGCCATTAGGTAACGACCTTGAAGTTGCAGAACTCCAGAAGCCTCTGAATAAATCCTCTGCCACCGATGCTGTTGCGGTTCCAGAAATTGCGGCAAAGGCTCAACGGCCGACCAGCAATACCACTATCGCTCCGAGAGCGCCAGCAAAACATCAGCCGTCCGCCGATAAAATCACCGTTATACACGATTGAGTATTGGATTTCATTTTGCCATAGTGATGCAAAGAGTTATGGGGAGAAGAAGAAATGAATGCTTATACCAAATCTCATTTTGGATTGTCCAAATGGCTTCTAGAACACGCTCTACAGCAGCCGTTGCCGGGCAGGCAATAGTTAATCGATGATGAGATTTGGTATAATTTGCTATCGCATCAAAAAAAGTCTGTTACCCAGTGGCAAAACAATGGCTCGTGCACTGTCTGCGTATTTCATAGAGGCTAATGGTAGCAGCCTGGGCTGCATTGAGTGTTGTAAATGATCCGATACCAGGCAATTTGACTAGAAAATCACAGGATTCGCGTGTAAGGCGGCGCATCCCGGTGCCTTCACTGCCGATAACCACGATCAACTTGCGCTCTAAATCCATTTCTGACATTGTTTTGCTGGATTTTTCATCGAGTCCAACGCACCAAAATCCGTGTTTTTTCAGATCATTAATCGCATGTACAAAGTTAATTACACGAATTATTGGCACATATTCAGCCGCTCCGGATGCCGCTTTCCATATGGCCGGAGAAAATTCTGGACTATTATGTTCCGGAACTACGACGGCGCGCGCTCCAAAGACCGCGGATGCTCTTAGAATGCTTCCTAAATTTTGAGGATCTGTGATTTGATCCAAAAACATGAATGGACGATTATCTGATTCATCTGTAAGTAAATCTTCTAAACAAAGATGAAAGTGCAAATCCTTTACCAGCACAGCACATCCCTGATGGGTGGCATCTTTGCCGAATTTTGCTGCGAAATAATTCTTATCAACAAGCTCTGCCTGCAGCGATTCGTGAACACTACCGTATTCTTCCAAAAAATCTTTGCATGATTCCAGTAAAATAAGTCGCAGAATTTTTCTTTCTTTATTGAGAATCGCAGCTTTTACTGCATGCTTTCCGTATATCCAGAATGAATTTCGATTTTTATCAGATCTGCTGTGGGCATGTATTTTTGTACTCATGGAAGCAATTTAGCACTGCCGCAAAGAGAAATCCACGATTTTTAAGCAAATTTTCAGCAAAAAATTTTGTTAATATATTTTTTACAATGTTGTGATTATGCTGAGCAAAATATTAATCGGTTGGTGTTTTTCGCATGGTGATTATCTGGGGGCTGTTTGCATTGATACTTGTGCTTGTATGCATCAACGATTTTTTGTTTTTTCGAATAGAAAACGAATTGGTGGTAGCTCTACTCATACTCTACATTATTTCCTGTTTATGCAACATATCCGGCGGTAATATCATAGCCGGAGCTGCAACAGCAACCATTGTTTTTTTGATTACGTGGGTTTTAAATCGCTGTAACCTCATTGGTGGCGGAGATGTGAAATTATTGTTTCCTTTGCTGCTATTTTCCGAAAATAGTCTCAGCTCTTTCTTTCTTATTACTGCCATTGCGGGTCTTATTCTATGTGGAGTGTACATATTTTATGGACGTAGGATATTTTTATTCCGCAAAAGGTTTGTGACGGGTCTTTTGCGCCAACAAAATAAAAAACATAAAAAAAATAACGGCAATATATTAAATATTGCTTTACTTTCGTTACGTAGGATTACGGTTAATAACACTGTTTTGAAGCAAAATACTGTCAGTGTTTTGAAGCAGGAAATTCCCTACGGAATAGCGCTTTCATTTGGTGGTTTTTATGTGGTTTTTGAGAGTTTGTTTGCTAGGTGAAACATGAATGCTAGAAATGACACGATACCAATGATTATAGCTTCAGTAGTAGCCTTGGCAATTACGCTGGCGGTTAGATGGTTCATGCCGGCCGGCAATGGTAGTGGCACTGCACAACAGACGAGTGGTGGTGATCTTTCCATGCCGGAAATTCCACTTATGGTAAAAAAAACAGAAAAAAAAATTATCGAACACCAGGTATTAATTGCGGCTAGGAACATAAAGAAGAACGAGAAAATATCTGCTAATTGTGGGACTTGGAAACAATGGCCCGCTGACGCCGTACAGCCGTACTTTATAGTAAAGGACACAAAAGGAACTCCGCTCAATAACGTTGCTGATTATAACAATGCCATGAGAATGTGGGCAAAAAGCGATATTCCACCTGGTGTTCCGCTAATAATTCAAATGTTGACACCAATTGACCCCATTAAAAAAACGGCAGAGGAAAAAAAACAAGCAGAAGAAGCAAAGAAAAAACAAGCGCAACTTATCAGGAAACGACCACTAATTCAGATGGGCATGCGAGCCGTTACGTTTAATATAGACCAAAAAACTGCATCTTCCACAAATATTCTTGCTCCCGGAGATTATGTTGATGTTTTGATCATTGAGCAAAAGGGAGCGCAATCAAAGACACATAAATATAAGGCATTGAAAATAGTGGCAATTGATGGAGAGACTAGAAATCATAATGAGAATCTAAGTACTGCTGGCAACATCATGAATAACATTGGTGCCACCGTTGGCCATCTTGTGACTCCTAAAAATGTGACGCTGGAAGTTAAGGAACGCATGGTAGAAAAAATGCTACAGCAGGCCAGTAGCAATGGCATTACGCTATCCATACGAAGCCAGGCTGAAAAACCGATTCCGGAAGAAGATGATGAAGAAGATGATTCGGATATCGAAGAGGATGAAGAAGACTCTGGCCATACACGCAACGTACATCTTTCCAGCAACTCGATTCTAGGTGATATCATGCGCATGAACATGTCGAATAATAGTTCTGCGGAACCAAAAGAGGAAGAAGAGAAAAGTAAAGAATCCAAGGAAAAGGACGCATTATTCTTAATAAACAGCATGAATTTAGCCAATAATGGCATAGCAAGTAGTCAACCAAAGGACGAGGAGTCAGATCCAGATATGGACGAGACTGAAACCTATGATGGTAAGTTAAAAGAATTAGCAAAGTATGAAGTTGTACGGGGAAAGATTACCGGCGAAGAACCGAATGAAGATAAACAATCAGCCGTAATATACAGGAAACTTACACCGAATGTTATTCAATTTGACGAAAATGGTAAGATAACAGATGGTACTCAAAAAGAACGACCAAACACTGCAGAGAATCGCATTCCGAAAGAAGTCAAAAAATCGGCCAGCGATATGGTGAGGCAGTAATTTGTGTTTGTGTTGATTGTATTTGGAGTTTGTTAAATGCGAATAAAAAAAATTATAATTAACAGTATGTGCGCGGCAATTATCCTGCTTGCCGGCGGTGCATTTGTATTCACGAATATAGTGGCATCCAATAATAATCAAAAAATCTCCAAAACAAACGCAATTAAGAGTAAGAAATATTCCATAAAAACAGATATTGCTTCTAGAATTAGCACCAGGAACAATGGAGAAGTAATCAAAACTTCCGCAATGAATACAGATATGGCAAAAAATAGGAGCAAAAAATATTCCATAAAAACCGATGTTGCTTCCAGAGCCAATACCAGTAACAGAGAAGAATCAAAGAAAGCAATTGATGCTGCAAAAAGCGCAATTGCCACCAGTGAAGATAGGCCAAAATCGCCGAGCGGAAAAAAGAATACTGTTCAGGAAACAAAAATCATAGAAATGCAATCAAAATCTGATATCGATGATACTTTAGATGCAGAAAAATCAGAAAATATAGGAAAATCCAAAAAAGAAATTTTCGTGAATGCCAACATGGGAAGAGTGAAAGAAATAGAGGTTAATTCTGTAAATTTCGTTAAACTCAAAAACAAAGCCCATGAGATTTTCATTCCCAATCCAGATGTGGCAGATGTGCAATTGTTGAGCGATAATTCCCTTTATCTTATGGGATTATCTCCGGGATGCACATCGCTGGTTATTACCGACAAAGATGATAATGTGATGCTTGATTGTAAAATTAAAGTAACATATCCACTAAAAGCCATTAGGGAAGCCATATTGGAAATGCATCCGGATACTGACGTTGAGATAGTTTCCGTTGATAATTCGATTCTTTTGAAGGGAAAGGTTCCTTCTCCAGAGATAGCTGCAAATGTCCAAGAGATAGTGAGTAGATTTGTTGATACAGCGAAGATAATTAATAAACTATCCATAGAGACGGCTACTCAGGTGATGTTAAAGGTAAAAATTGCGGAAGTAGCAAGAGATATTACAAAAAATATTGGCGTAAGCTGGAGAGCACTTTCTCCGAATTTCAGCGATTCAGTTGCTGGTATAAGTTATGGTTTTACCGGAGGTGGAGCGATAGCTGCTTTGAATTCAGACGCACTTGAAAGTGGACAATCACTACGTGATGCTGTCCTGGGAGAGAATGGCATATTATCAGGCAAAGCCGAGGGAGGAAGATGGTTTGCCCGCGCCGGTGGAGCAGTTAGCGATCTTACCAGTGTAATAGATGCACTTGCCGGTGAATCATTTGCCACGATTTTAGCGGAACCCACAATAATCGCGCTATCCGGAAAGAAAGCAACGTTTAAATCCGGAGGAGAGCAGGGGTACACCATCACTCAGCCTGGTGGTGGGAATGTTACAACCACGGAATTCAAGGAGTGGGGGACTTCCATAGAATTTACTCCTATTGTGTTGTCAGAGGACAGAATCAATATAACGGTAACACCCAAGGTGAGTACACTTGTAACCCAAAGTGGTAGCGCAGTTCCATCACTGACATCCAAAGAAGCTACTACCACCGTTGAGCTTGGCAGCGGTCAAAGTCTCGCAATAGCAGGATTGTTGCAAAAGACAACCGATACAACCGCCAGTGAAACACCGTTATTGTCTGAAATACCACTGATAGGTACATTATTTAGGAATTCATATATAAAGAAAATTGAGAAAGAGCTGGTAATTATAGTTACCCCATACATAGTAAAGCCATCGTCCAAACCATTAAAAGCCCCTACGGACATGGTTCCGGTTATATGTTCTCCGGTAGAATCAATTCTCAGTAGGAAATTTTTTAGAAGCACTCGTGCAATGAAATTAGGACGCAGCACAGGTTATACCATCAAATGACGAAGGATTATATTGGAAGGAGAAAATTATATATGTTGTACGAAAAAGAAATTTTAAGAATTACGTCTCCCGGGATTGCCATTCTTGCTGGATTACTGATGAGTGGCTGCAATAGTGATGTACCCAAAGCTCATGGATTTGAGTCCATAAAGATAGATGTGAAAGAAAATAGAGATGTGCATTTTTTCGAGTGTCCATGTGATTTCCATTTTAATAATGAGGCGTTGGCGCGAATTGAGAATGTTTTAAAAAAAGCACGGGGAGAAGGCGTAGAAAACATCGCATTTACACTCATATCCAATCGATCTATACCATTTGCAATTCAGGAAAAAACTAGAAAACTTATGTACGAAATGATGCATAAGTATCATTTTTTGAGAACCAGAATCAAGAATATGGGAATTTGCGTCTATGAGGAGGCAAAAGTTGGGGTTCGTATAGATGTGCTCCAATATGAAATAACGCAACCGAATTGTAGCATATGGTCTGAACATATTGGCGATATTGATAGCGACAAAGATCTGCCTAAATATGGAACGACGGAAAGATATAATATGGGCGAAATGATAGCCAACAAAGCCGATATTATATCGCCTAGGGAATACGCTGGACATGCAGTTACAAGTGCGATTGCTGCAGTTTCATCTCTCTCAACTGCCGGAGGCGGAGGCGTAGCTGCGGCAACTACTAGCAGCGTTGGCAGCAGCAACAGTAAAGGTATCGGCTCTAGCATAAAATAACTGGAGATGCATATATGGCAAATAGCGACGCAAATTTACCGCACAATATTATGGGATTTGTTGGCGATCCCGTGACCAAGCACATAATAATGGGTGCCATAAAAGAAATAGGCATAGCATATTCGGAAGTGGAGCTTGGAGGAATACAAGAAAGCATTAAATTTCTCAAATCCAATAGTTCACCGAAAATTTTGATAGTCGATATATCAAATTCAGAATTGCCACTGACAGATATTGTAAAAATAAAAGATTTTACTACCCCGAATACGAAACTTATTGTCATAGGTGGTAGAAATGATGTCGGATTATTCAGGGATCTCATGAACATTGGCGTTTCAGATTATTTAATGAAACCTCTGAACATTGCACTTGTGAAAAAATCAATTGAAGATGCCCAAGCTGCGATTAAATCTGTGGCGGAAAAAACCGGGAAATTGATTTATCTAGTCAGCTCTGTGGGAGGAGCTGGTGCCACAACTATTGCCACCAACATAGCCTGGATCTTCGCTAACAGACATTTCAAACGCTCTGTTTTGGTAGATTTGGATTTTTTATTTGGAACAATCCACCTAATGTTGGACATAAAAGCAGAAAATGCCTACATAGATATTCTGGAATCCCCAGAAAAAATCGATGATTATTTTGTGGAAACAATCCTGAAAAGGCATAGCCAAAGGTTATATTATCTCGGCGGTTTAGCAGATATTGTCAGAGGCGTATCAATTGATAAAGCAGCATTTGACGCCCTGATTGTTACAGTGAAAAAGCAATTTAATTATGTGTTGGTTGATAGCCAGAGGGAGATGAACCAAGCTCAGAGAATTTGCTTGAATCACTCCGATGTATTTGTCATAGCTGTGGAAATGAGTATGGCATCTGCACAAAATGCTGCTCGCATAATAGAATTTTTAAACACTGACCAACCCGGAAAAAAAATATTAGTAATTGCGAATAAGGTCGGATTTTCCAGCAGCGGTGCACTGTCAAAGGATGCCTTCGAAAAAGTAATAGACACAAAAATAGACTACATCATAACGGTAGATGAAGTAATGGCCCTAGCTGCGGCCAATATTGGTCAGCCTCTTGCTGCTTCTAATAATAACTTAACGGCAATAATGGAGGATATTGCCAATGATTTGTTGGGGAAAAATGAGCCATTGATAATTGAAAGGGAGCTCCTGGAAAAAGAGGGGACGCTTACCGATAGAGTGAAAAATGCTGCCGTTGATTTATTTGAAAAAACAATGCAACTAGTGAATAAATCGAAGAAAAAAATGTAATGGAATTTGGGATTACGCAATTGGGATTATAAAATATGGCGTTGAATGTAGGCAATGATGTGACTCCGGAAGTAGCGGAGGAATCGCCAGTATTGGCATTATTCAGAAAAGAAGCCCATGACACTATGCTCAATCGCATCAATTTGTCATCTGCCTTTAAATTGAGTTCCCAAGAATTACGCACTGAAATCGAAAATTTCGTATTCGACTACGCCCAGGAAAGAAGAGCCCAGATAACGAAACGTGAGCAAATCTCCATTGCTCGCGAATTAGTTGACGATATGATTGGACTGGGTCCACTGGAAATTTTGCTGGAAGATGACTCAATTTCAGATATAGTGGTCAATGGTCCGCTCCAAATATACATTGAGCGTGGCGGTTTAATGCAGCTTGCTCCCGTAAAATTTCGAGATGATTCGCACCTACTACAAATTGCCCAAAGAATTGCCCACAGGGTTGGCCGGAGGGTAGATACCTCTAGTCCTCTCTGCGATGCCCGCTTGCCGGATGGAAGCCGCGTTAACATTGTGGTTCCTCCCATTGCCATCGACGGCACGTCCATATCAATTCGTAAATTTTCCAAAAAAGCCCTTGATTTGTATTCGTTGGCAAAATTTGGTGCTCTAACCGATGAGATGGTTTCGGTACTGCAAATTGCTTCCACCTGCGGACTAAATATTATTGTCTCCGGAGGTACTGGTTCCGGCAAAACAACATTGCTGAATGCGCTATCACAATTAATAGATCCACGAGAACGTATTGTTACTTGCGAGGATGCAGCCGAATTAAAGCTGCAGCAGCCGCATGTGGTGAGACTGGAGAGTCGTCCACCAAATATCGAAGGCAAAGGAGAAGTTACCATTCGCGATTTAGTTAAGAATGCTCTGCGTATGCGTCCAGATCGCATTGTCATCGGCGAGGTTCGTGGATCAGAGTGCATCGATATGTTGCAGGCCATGAACACCGGTCACGACGGTTCCATGTCAACTATACACGCAAACAGAGCGAAGGAAGCATTCATTCGTCTCGAGAATATGGTAGCTATGTCTGGGTTTGATCTTCCTAGTGAAATTGTTCGGGCTCAGATAGCCGGAGCTGTCAATCTGGTCGTGCAAACGGAACGCCTACATGATGGTTCCAGAAAAATCACTGAAATTGTAGAAGTAACCGGCATAAATGAGAGGGGCGATATCGAGTACCAGCACCTATTCAAGTTTATTCCTATGGGTGAGAGCGAAGACCACAAAGTTTTTGGAAGATTTGAGACTGGAACAGATCATCCAATGTTTTTGGAAAAGGCAATTACATATGGTTTGGATAAGGAATTACTGTCCATCATGAGCAAGGCAATGGAATCTAATACCGAAGGAGAAGGTATATATGAGTAATCTGTTGGCCATGAATCTTGATGTGGTAACGACATTTATTATTGCCTTCTTTACTTGTTTTCTAATTTATAAATTACTGGTAAAGCAGCGTCAATCTGAAAATTACAATGCAATATTGGCGCAAAAAGTTGATACCATCGCTAAACAGCAGGATATGCTGCTCGAAGCGGCAAGTGAACACGTTTCTACATTTGCAAAATTAGAAGCAGCACATGAAGATGCCGGTAGTGGAGATGTCGTTGGTGACTACTCTACAAAAATTAAAATGATTATGAAACGTGCTGGCATTGCAGAAATGAAAGTATCGACATTCGTAATAATATGTGCTACCAGCGGATGTTTTTTTGCTATATTTATCATTTATTTTAAATTTCTAAATATTATAACCGGGATTCCGATAGGTTTCACCCTAGGAGCTTATCTCTCCTTTAATTTTTTAGCATCCCAGGCTGAGAAAAAAAAGATGCAATTTTTACAGCAATTTCCAGATGCAATCGACATGATGATCCGAGGTGTAAAAGCTGGCCTGAACATATCCCGCGTCGTTAAATTGGTAAGTATGGAGTTTAAGGATCCGATAGCCAGCGAATATCGCACGATAAATCAGAAATTGGAGTTGGGCGTAGAGCCGGAAAAAGTGTTCGTGGAAGCAGCGGAAAAAATAGACATCGAGGAATTTAGGTTTTTGGTTGTTGCGCTGGTTTTGCAGATTGAAAATGGTGGAGTACTGGGCGAAATTTTGTCTAATTTATCTAGTCTTGTAAGAAAAAGATTGGAGCTGGGGTTAAAATTGAAAGCCATGTCCGCTGAAGCTAGAATGTCTGCCATAGTCCTGAGCGCACTGCCATTTGTGTTTGCTGCAATTATGGCATTTCTAATGCCTAGCCATCTTAAGGAGTTCCTGGTGCCAGGCACGGGGCAAACTTTGTTAAAAATAGCCATTGCATTATTTGCTGTTGGTTCATTTTTTATGATAAAGGCAACCAAAATAAGGGTGTAAGATCCATGCCGGAATTTGTCGTGGATATACTTTGCTATGTAACTGCGTTTTTGGCCATTTTGCTTGTCAAACCGCACGCATATAGATTGTCCATAAAAATAATCAGCGAATATATAATAGCTACCAGGATGCGCAAAAGAGCATCGTTCGATGGCAAAAAAAAATATGTCATAGAAAGCCAAGAATCTGAAAGTATAGGCCTGGGTCAAAAGGGACCAACTTTCGGTGATAACATCATATTCAACTACTTGGCTGAGTGGAATACGGAATTAGTCGAAGAAATGCAACAGCTACTGTTGCAGGCTGGGCTTCGCTATGGCAACGCTCTTGAAGAATTTATGAAATCTAAATTTACAGCTGGAATTGCCATCTTTTTCATCATTTTCATAACCTTCTCCACCAATGATTTTGGAATTCCGTTCATTGCGGTCATACCTATCTCATTAATACTCGGTATTCTCGGAGGGCATAGGCTAACAAATCTCAATATGCAGTATATTTGTGAAAAAAGGAAAGCAAGCATAGAAAATGGCGTTCCGGATTTAATTGACCTTCTGGTAATTTGTACCGAATCTGGATTGGATTTGAATCGTTCAATTCGGAGAATTGCGAGAGAAATGAGAACTTCCAATCCTACCATGGCCGATGAGTTAAGTCTAACATCCATAGAATTGGAAATGATTCCTGATCATCGGCAGGTTTTCGAAAATTTTGAAAATAGAACTGATTCTTTGCAGATAAAAACACTATCAAAGACGCTTAGCCAATCCATAGAATATGGATCACCGCTGGCGGTTTCACTGCGGGAGTTAGCCGTTGAATCTAGACAAAAAAGAATGCTGGAAGCGGAAGCTAGAGCTGCCCAAGCTCCTACACTTCTTACTCTCCCACTGATGTTTTGCATAATGCCGTGCCTGTTCATAGTCATGCTGGGACCAGTTATAGTTAACATGATTAGATCATTTTCTGGAGCTAGCTAGCTGTCCCGTGTTGAGGAGGTTTGTATCTAAGTTAAAAAATTCATGAGAATTTTTCCAAAGTCCTCTACTCTAATTTTGCAAAATTTACAAAATAGTAAGCTACGAGTTGTACCATAGTTCTGATGGCTTATACCAAATTAAGGTATTAAATTGTTCGACGCCTGACGGGAACGCTGTACTGTTCAGCGCATCTCAAAAAATGATTGGTCGACTTGTGCATGGATTTGGTATTAGGTCTAAACTAAAATAGAGGCAGATATGTCGAAAAAAATCATAGATACTGTTCGGGCTACGGTATTGGTTCTGGCTTGTATCCTTGTGCCGCTTGGTATCGGTTATTTTTTCTTAAAGTCTTCTGTTATCAGTGATTCCGAAAAATGTCTTGATACATTTATAACTACAGAGTGCGTTGGGATTTCCAAATATGTGGGGGTGCAATTCGAAAATACCAGCAGACAGATTAATGAATTGATGCGGGATCTTCGGAAAGAAAAAACATCGAGTAAAAAAAAGATTCAAACTTTTCTTACATCGCTACTGAAAAAAAATTCCAACATATCTTCCATTGGCTTATATAACAGTAAAAATGGAAAATGTTTGATGAGTACGTTAGCCAATTATTCTTCCAGTAGAAATTTTGAAGGAAAATCCAAGGAAAAGATAAATTATTCCCTGGAGCAACTGGAAGACGCTACCAAAACAATCGTAGTAAAATACCTCATATTCCAGAAATTTGATGAAACAAGCAAAACTAATAATAATGGGTTTTGGACGGAAATAGTCGTGAAGTGGAATCACTACGAAACATATATGCAGCAAATGTATCAGGGCTCATTTCCCCGAGCATTTTTCATAATATCTCCTGATTGTAGGAGATATGTGTCCATGAATGCTCTGCCCAGTAATTTACAAAGCAACAGATACATTGCGGCACTTGGCTTGCATTTGGCCGGAACTATCCAGACCATAAAAGATGGGCTGTCAAATGTACCGATAGAAGGTAAGCATTTCAAAGTGATGAAGAGCGAAATAAAAACACCGGATAACATCGTCGGCAATAAATTTTTTGTGTTGGTGGTGGCGGATAAGCAATCCATAAACACTCTATCTTCGTCTTTGTTCAATTCAATTCAAAATGGCATTTACGCTCTAATTATTCTCTGGTTATTTGTAAGTATATTCATATCCAGATTCCTTAATAAGGCTAAGGATCAGTTGGAAATTTCCAAGACTGTATCCGATAATACACCATTGGCTGTCACCATATTCCATGCAGCTACTGGCAAAATTATGCAGATAAACCTTTCGGCCATGACAATCTTTCGCATCGCCAATGAAAATGTAGAAAATTTTAACATGTGGGATGTCATATTAGCCGACGAAGATAGAAACTACATCAAAAATGCCATGTCTTCCAACATAAATGTACTGAATTATGAGGTACTTGTGCAGGGATTGGGCGGTGGAATATTCTGGGCCATATGTTCTGCAACTCCGGTAACTTTGGAAGAGGAGAAATACATTGTTCTAGCAACCCTAGATATTAATCGCCGTAAAGAAATTGAGAAAAAGCTAGCAAACAATGCTGAATTACTGGAACAACAAGTATTGGATAGGACAGCAGATCTCGAGAAAAAAGCCAAAGAATTGGAGGAGACCAGTCTCAAACTGGAAAAAGCAAAACAGCAGGCCGATGAGGCCAACGCAGCAAAAAGTAAGTTTTTGACAAATATGAGCAATGAGTTCAAAACTCCCATCAATGCCATTATCGGATATAGTGAAATACTGCAGGAGGAGGCCAATGATCGCAAGGATACAGTATCCGCCGACGATTTACGCAAAATTATTGGATCCGCAAAACACCTGTTGTCCCTAATTGATGAAATTCTAGATCTGTCCAAGATAGAGGCCGGGAAAACTCAAATTTTGCTGGAAAATGTTAATATTACCGATATTATTAAAGATATTGAAGGTGTCACAATGCCACTCATTGCCGACCACGATAATACGTTGCACATCGAATGTGCCAAAGGCATTGGTATGATATACACAGACCAGACCAAGTTGAGACAATGCCTGCTAAACCTCCTGAGCAATGCTGCAAAGTTTACGGAATTTGGGAAAATAACCCTACGAGTCACCCAGATAACCAAAGGGGGTGTGGACTTTATCGAATTTTCTGTAATGGACACTGGCATTGGCATAGCTCCCGATCGCATAGATACCATATTCGACCCATTTCACGCCAAGGATGCGCAAAACTCCGGAGCTGGACTAGGGCTCTCCCTCACCAAAAAGTACACGGAATATTTGGGCGGAAACGTGGTCGTTGAAAGTGAAGAGGGGGTAGGATCAAAGTTTACTATCCGTGTTCCCAGGACATCTACCGTAGAGTCCAATGAATTTATTGAAATAAAAAATCCGCTGGCCGACGAAGATGATCTTGGAGATGATGTAACATCAGAAATATTTGCACAGGATATTCCGACAGACCGGATGGTGCCATTTCATGATATAGGTGAATCACCTGCAGATGCTTCTTCTTCCTCCTATACCCTAACTTCCTGAGGGTGTGCCAAACAAATTTGACATTCTTCCACAATAGGGACTATTGAAAGCAGAAAAAATCCAAATTTTCACAATCTGTGTTTCAGGGTGGTTCCTGCTTCGGTATGGTATTTTTTGATCAGCTTTCAACAGCCCCCAACAGTAAATTCCTGTCGAAACTAAGGAACTGTCGTTGGTTATCTGCAACTGCACTCATTATACCAAATTCAGAAATAAATTGACCTATCATTTTTTAAAGCGCTGAACAATGGGGAGTTACCGTCGAGTGCTGAGTATTCAATACCTAAACTTTGTATTATACCATTTCTCAGAACAAATTATCTGAAAGCTTTTCCGCATAGCCTGAACATGAGGCTGCTCACCGCTTGCTGCGAGAAATTAATAATGAGGAATGGTATAAAATTTCGACAGACTTTAGTAAAACTTCATCCTGGTTCCCACCAACTTAAATAACATATGTATCATATCTTGCTGAATATATAGCAAGGCCAGGGCGCATGATCCCGCCGAGCCTTTGGGCGCCAGCCTTGCGGTATTATCATAATCAACACTGCCCTTGAGTGATTTTTCGTAAGTTTTTTTAACTTGATCATCCGGAATTCCATAGGAATGTTTTGTCATTTCATCCCAGCTAACAGTTTTTACTTCCTTGGCATCATCAAAATATAACCATTTACTATTATCAGGATTCAACATATCATTCCTAATGTAGGTGGTATAATGGCCACCGGTGGCCGGTCCACTATGCACCAGGACGCCATATAGTATATATTTTGTTGTACTTTTTTGACTGCATGCTCCGCGAATCCCGTAGGCAAGGAGCCGATTCTCTGATCTCCCCAAATTACGACTAATTGCCAACTCAATTTCCTCTGGCGTAGCCTTGGAAGTGTTCTTTTGCAGAAAATATTTTTTTAAATTTATTGTTCCTTGAAACGAGCAATGGCTGCAATCCTTGTCCAGGGTCTTTCCATTTGGGACAAAACGCAAAAGTGATACTTGTAGTACCGGTGGCGGAGCAGCCATGCAAACACTGGTTGTGCAATTCTGATTGCCGTGTTCATCACATGGGTACCCTTCATGCCGCTTGTCTTCAAAGGGCTTGTCTAGACGTTCTTCCAGAGAAAGATCTTCAAGCTCACCGAACGGTACCCCAAGTTCGACATCAAATTCGACCCCAACACTTTTCCATGGCACATTGGGATTATCAGCCTCCATGGCTCGTAGAGTGACAAAACGAATGAACTCCAAGACAAAGCTGAACTCCATCATATCTGCATCATATGCATTTCCTTCTTCCATTTCCCTAGCATATAGTGCTCGCAGAGTACCAAGAGCATCTGCCTGGCTATTGATATCATCCAAGTTATTCGGAAACAAAGCGTTGTAAACCTCAAATGCAGGACCGGCAGGTTTTCCTGTGCACGTTGCCCCAAAGAACATCTTGGCAAACTGCCTAGCTAGAGCCTGACAAAGTTGCCCGCCATTCCTGGTGCGCATTATCTTATATCTTATCAGAGGTATGTTATATAGTAACTGCAAACTAGCATTTAGATGGCATAAGCCTCCTGGGTTCTCTATGCCAACTCGATTATTGTTGACAGAATTATCCTTATCCCTGTAGTAATCTAGCAATTCCACTGGATTGAAGAAAAATATGGGCATTTTCCCTACAACTACTAAAGGCAATGAACTGCCGGTAGTTTTTTTACCCAATCCGCAGATAGGAATAGTTCTTCCGCTTCCCTCACTATCTATACCAATAAACGGACTATAACCACCAACTTCTCCAATATCGCTAGGGGTAAATCTTTTACCATTGCGAACATAGATGTTATACAAACCAGTAGACGTTTGGACCACAAGCCGATAATATTTACCATCATTCCTTTTTATAACAACCGGACTGTACTCGGTGCTATCCCGCACGATATTTATCAGATTGATATCTGGCGTTGGCTGACTGGACACCTGGACATCATGGGGGATTTTTTTGCCACCATCACCACTTTCATCCATTGCCACAAACCCTATGCTTAAAGGAGTCTTAGAGTCAATATCTCGGTAAATAATAGAGTTAGCAAAAGAACTACTATTAGTATTACCATAAAACTGCAAACCAATGGGAGTCCCCTTTACTGGCTCAAACATAAACATATTCTTTTTATCTGTTTCTGGGGAAGAATCATTAACTAAGTACAAATCACATTCTTTTCCGTATACGAGTGCTCGCATAGTATACCTAGGCTTATTAGCAAACATCGATTTTGCAGTATGTCTATTAGCATATACAGGCAGATAAGGTTGCAATTTGTCCAATGGCGAATGGTCGAATGTCAGGCCGTACTTATTCTCTAGCGATTTACTTGGCAACGGCGGTAATATTATCTTCTCCCTTTTTTGAGCAACCGGAGGGACCGGAGATATCGATGATTGTCCATTGCTCATTGGGGATGGATGTTGCAATGGTGGCAGCTTCGATGAAGGTCCATGGTTCATTGGGGATGGATATA
>JAITRU010000034.1 GCA_031288225.1 Holosporaceae bacterium
CCAAACGGCTTCTAGAATACGCTCTATGGCAGCTGCTGCCAGGCAGGCAATAGCTAATCGATGATGGGATTTGGTATTATGTATCGGAAATTTGCTGGTTTTTCGCGCATAAAAATCCAGTTTCTTACGGTGATTGAGTATACACATAAACTGCTTTGAAAGTGCGTTTGCAATGTCGGGTTTTTGCTCAAATACCAGACAAATCATTGACAAACGAACGCATTTTCAAAATAGCTTATACCATTCCTCATTATTAATTTCTCTCAGCAAGCGGTGAGTAGCCTCATGTTCAGGCTATACGGAAAAGCTTTCGGATAATTTGTTTCGAGGAATGGTATTATATATACAGTTCCGAAATTACGACGAGTAATAAAGAAGCAGGACATTGGCGGCATGCTTCTATCTACTCCAAAATGATCTCATAGCTACCAGAAAAAATGGCAAAAATTCCACTCTACCGGCTATCATGGCTAGCATCAGGATTGATTTAATATACGGCGAAAATGCGGCAATTTCCGCATAAGTTGCCATGCGTGTTCCTAAAAATGGTCCGTTGTTATTCATGGTGGTCACTACCATTCCGATAGCCTTGCCAAAGTCCATTTCGCCGTAGCACATCAATAGAGCAAATACAATTGCCAGCATTGCATAGCACAAAAAATAAGTGAATAAGCTCGTAATTTCAGCATCTCCAAGCCTTTTGCCAGCATAAATCGGAATGTAGATGGCGTTGGTTTTTGTTAGCCTCATGAGATAACTTTTGATCAGCAAGAATATCATAATAATTCTGAAAATCTTAATGCCTCCCGTGCATGACCCAGAGCATCCACCACAAAAATTCATAATGTAAAGGATAGTGTCCATAAAATTACCGAAGGCGTCAGTGCCAATGAAATTCATACCGGTATTGGTTATGGAAGAAACCGTCAATACAAATGCTTTTTCCAGGCTTTCCAGCAAGCTACCATCAAATGGTGAGGTGCAGTGTATATATATCGACAATATCACTGTTCCCATCGACAGAATAAAACCATAGCAAATAAATTGCTGATTATTGAGAGCCGCTAATCCATTCTGGACAACATTTATTATTAATCCAATGGAGCATCCTCCAATGAACATCAGCAATACCAAAGTCCAATTTGCCAAATGCAGTGAATAGATGGAGCCGGAAGAAGCATCAACAAAAAAACCGGAACTTGATAGAGCAGAAGTAGCGTAGTACACCGCATCCACAACAGGAAATCCGGCTCCGGCGATCAAAAGCACACCAATAAAGACCAGTCCCACATATATGGTAATTATTTTTTTTAATCTTTCGGCAAAACTGTCTCCCTTAATGAAAGTGGTGCTCTCAATCTTGATGGCGTAAGTGGATCTGAATTTAGCAAATACATACAAACAGGAAATTATGAAACATACACCGCCAAATATTTGCAAAATACTGTGCCAAAGTATAAAACCGGCCGAATAATTTTTTATATTGTAGACGGAACTATTGCCGGTGGTGGTTAGAGCGGATACTGCTTCGTAAAAACAATCTACCCATGGAATCTGGAATGGAGAAGTAATAAACGGCATTGCAGCGGCTATGGGCAATAGCATCCACGCTATTAGTACCAATAAAATTTTTTCTTTGATATTAAGGGTAACATCAACATCGGTTTTGGTGGATAAGTACAGGAGCCCACCGACGAATCCACTAAACAAACTGCTCAGTGTGAAACCAGCCGCCACGGCCTGGTGACCGCAACAAAGATCGACGGATATAGGGATCAGCATCAAACTGGATAGCACAAAAAACAGCATTCCAATGATGTGGAAAACCTTTTCGTAAAGAATCATATCATTCTCTATTACAGCTGGTACATTCCCAAACAAAGTTTACAAACGAGAAACGAAACGGCCGTATCGCGAGTAACAATGGCAAAATATGCCGCTTGGGCATACTCAGCAATCACGATGCGATTTTATCCAATCCATTAGACGCGCTTTGGATGCAGCACCGGCAGTTACGGATACTTTCTCACCTTTTTTAAAAATTGCCAACGTAGGAATACTCATGACTCCGTATTCCGATGCAATGTTGCCACAGTTGTCTATGTTTACCTGTACAAAATCGACTCCAATCTCATTGTGAATCTCTTCCAAGATGGGAGCAATCATGCGACATGGTCCGCACCAATCGGCTGAAAAATCAACAACAACAAAATCTCTACTAAGCACATCAGTAGCAAAACCTTCCTCAGTAATTAATTTCATCCAATACCTCATTATTTACAACACACGATCTCCTAATTTTACCTTATTCTTTCAACGAGCACACCGCACTTGGAAAATTTTTCTTCTATGCAGCAGTAACCTCTGTCCAGGTGATATGCGCGATCTATCATCGAATCACCGGCTGCCGCCAATGCCGCAAGCACAAGCCCAAATGACGCTCGTAGATCCGTGGCCATAACCGGCGCACTGGTAAACTTTGGTATTCCCGTCACTATTGCGTGGGAAGCGCTATAGGATATATTTGCTCCCATGCGACTCAATTCAGCCACATGCTGAAATCTATTTTCCCAAATATTTTCCCGAATATTGGATACGCCATCCGCCAGGCAGAGCAGCGACATGCTTTGGGCCTGGAGATCTGTGGGATACCCTGGAAATTCAGCAGTCTCTATATCGATTGGCTCCAGCTTGCCGACACATTTGACGCTAATTCCATCCGGAATGTCGGAAAATATCAGCCCAATCTGCGACATTTTCTCTATGAATGCCGAAAGCATATATCGCAAATTTTCACCGATCAAGTTGACACAACCACTGGTAATTCCTGCGGCTATGGCATAGCTTCCGGCTTCGATTCTGTCAGAGATTATGCTGTGCTTCACACTATGGAGGCTGGCTACTCCGGTAATTGTGATGACATCTGTCCCTGCACCAGAAATTTTTGCTCCCATTTTGTTCAGGCAATTAGCTAAATCCACAACTTCTGGTTCTTTGGCAACGTTTTGCAGCACCGTAGTACCATCTGCCAAAGTTGCTGCCATCATGAGATTTTCGGTTCCGGTAACGGAAATTACAGGGAATTTAAAAACTGTGCCTTTTAATCCTTTCCTAGCAACCGCGTGTACATAGCCATCCTTTAATTCCACCCTAGCTCCAAGTGCTTCCATTCCTTTGATGTGAAAATCTATGGGGCGAACACCAATAGTACAGCCACCGGGCATAGAAACCGCGCACTGGCCAAAGCGCGTCAACAGCGGTCCCAACACTAGAATGGAAGCACGCATTTTCTTTACTATTTCATAGGGGGCGATGAAATTATCCACGGAATCCGTTTTCAAGCACACGGACATCGCGTGAATGGCATCCCGGGTAGGGGTATAGGATACTCCCAACCTTTCCAGAAGAGACAGCATCGTAGAAACATCTGCCAATGGCGGAACATTGCTGAGTTGTAACCCATTTTCCGACAGTAAACCAGCCGCAAGAATGGGAAGGGCTGCATTCTTGGCACCGGAAATGTTAACGGTACCATTAACCTTCTGATTGCCATACACTTTAAGCTTTTCTATCATATTGCTTGCTCCAAATTCAGAAAAATACAGCAACCGAAATGGTGCGATCGGTGGGAGTCGAACCCACGACACCAGGATTAGGAATCCTGCGCTCTGTCCATCTGAGCTACGACCGCAACAGCATACATCTGCAACGTACATAAAATTAAAGGCTTCTTCAAGAAGACGAAGAAAAAATGTGTCGGTTCAATGGAGTTTTTCCGAAATCAAAAGACATACCTTGACTGCCTAGCTCTACTCATTATTACAGCAGACTCGTTTTACATCTATGGTATTTTTAGGTCTATGGGAAAATCTAGATCTTCAGCACTTCTGCGCGGTAAATATAACCAATTCAAAGGAAATCTGTGCAAATGAATTGATGGTGGAATTTGATACTAGATGTTTGTTGTGTATATACAACGATATTGTTTACCAATTTTTATATCTTCGTGTGCTACAGCTAAACTAAAACTGCTGTCGTAGCAGATAGTTAAAATTTTTGGTGTTGCTAGTATGTTTAGTTTTTTTTCTTCCCAAAATGCTGATATATTTTCCATAAATATCATCAGTACCCAGGTACTCACGCTCTCATTTTTAAAAATTTGTCGTAAGTTGGTAGAGCGACCAAAAAAATTTGAAGCATCCATGAATGATCTGTTTAGTAGGTTACTTGAATTACAAAAAACCTTTGCAAATGAACTTAAAATTAACGGAGACAAAGATACAATTACCTTAAAATACAATCCAAAAGAGCAACTTTATGAAGATAATATCTTTGCCAACAATCCCGCAATAAAATTCGTAAATATGTTCCATAAAACGATGTCTGAATGGCTGATAGATACCATCAGAGGCATTGAGGATACGGATAGTAGATTACTGCAGAATGCACAGTTTGTCATGAAACAATACATCAATATGTTATCGCCAAATAATTTTCCCTTTTTAAATCCTGATTTCTTAAAAGAAACTATGAATACATCCGGAAGAAATATTAAAAAAGGTATGGAAATCCTCATGAATGACATGCTCAGCGGGACCATTACCACCAACGATCGACAAAAATTTCGGATAGGGAAAAATATTGCTAATACAGCCGGAAAGGTGATTTTCCAAAACAAGCTCATCGAACTGATCCAATACTTGCCAACTACCACCGAAGTATACACAAAACCAATACTTCTGGTGCCGCCATGGATTAATAAATTCTATGTGCTGGATCTCACCTCTGAAATGTCATTTGTAAAGTGGTTGGTTGATAATGGCTTTACTGTGTTCCTCATATCCTGGGTAAATCCCAATGAAAAATACAGAAACGTCGGATTTGAAGATTACATACTGGACGGCCTACATGCATCTCTCAACAAAATACATGAAATCACCGGAGAAAATCAAGTTCATGCATTTGGCTACTGCGTTGGAGGAACGTTAATTGCAGCACTGTTGGCCTACATGGCCAATGGATCTTGCAAACATCAATCAAAAACACGCATAACTTCCGCAACATTGATGGCATCACTGGTGGATTTTCGCAATGCCGGCGACCTATCAGTATTCATGACGAAAATTTTTCTGGAAACCATTCATGATCATATAGAAAACAGAGGAATTTTGGATGGACATATAATGCATAATGCGTTCAGTGCATTGAAGTCCAAAGACATGATCTGGAGATATGTTATAAACAGCTATATGTTTGGTAAAAAACCACCTGCCAACCCCATATTGTTTTGGAATTCCGATGCAACAAATTTGACCGTGTCCATGCAGCAATTTTTATCTAAAGATTTGTACTACGATAATAGGCTCATAGAAGGAAATGTCAGCATATGCGGGGTACCAATTAACCTGGAATGCATAAAGGTGCCTCTATACATTGTATCCTTCGTCAAGGACCATTTGGTTCCCTGGACATCTACCTTTGATAGTACAAAATTCTTTGGCGGAGATATTCGGTTTGTCTTGGGAGGATCCGGTCATGTGGCGGGAGCAATAAATCATCCGTCAAAAAATAAATATTGCTACTGGGTGAACGAGAGGAAAGACAATGGGGCTAGCAGTGCAGAAGAATGGGAAAAAACCGCTGAACAGTTTCCTGGATCTTGGTGGAATGATTGGATCAATTGGGTTGCCCCCAAGATGGGAAAACAAACTAAACCGCGCAACATCAGCGCTTGGCTGAGGGATGCGCCGGGAATTTACGTCAACAATGAACTGCCGACTTAATTGGTGGGCGTGTTACAAGTCACATCCAATCGTGCTGAAAAAACCAATTCATGCACCGGGAATCTAATTTCTACTGGCTAATTTCACGCCAACACCCGGCGTTTCTTACCTACCGAACGCAAGATCGATCACATCGTGTGGAAGTAACACCAATGGGTTGAGGCACGCATCATCCGCAACAACGGGAAAGGAAGGAAGAGTCACATAGCAATGGCAACTAAACGAGCATAGACCACAATTTATCTCTTGGAAAATTGAAAACTGCGTCTGGCTTTCATGAGACCATACTTTTTTCTTTCTACAACTCGGCTGTCTCTGGTTAGCATTTTTGCAGATTTCAGCAACGAACGCAAATCCGGTTCCTGCTCCACCAATGCGCGACTTATGCCGTGGCGGATTGCTCCAGCTTGTCCGGAAAGACCACCACCGCGCACTGTACATAAAACATCGTAGCGTCCTAATCTATTTGTCGCAGAGAATGGCTGCAAGATAAGAGCCTGCAGGACAGATCGACCAAAATAATCAGACATAAATCTGCCATTGACGGTAACTCGACCATTGCCAGGCTTAACCCACACGCGAGCAACCGATTCCTTTCGGCGCCCGGTACCATAGGCCCGACCAAAAGCATCAATGCTGCGCTCCGGAACTTTCGCCGCCTCCGGAGTCTGTTCCATGTTAGCACTTAACTCCTCCAGTACTGTATGCATGTCAACCTCTCTTCACATTTTTCGTGTTCATGGCGGCCACATCCAGAACCCTCGGCTGCTGGGCAGCGTGTGGATGATTTTCTCCACTATAAATTTTCAGATTTTTCAACATTTGACGCCCCAATGGTCCCTTTGGCAACATGCGCTCCACGGCTTTTGATAGCACCCTTTCCGGAAATTTGCTATTCAAACGCTCACGCATAGTCCTCTGCCTGATACCTCCTGGATATCCAGTGTGCCAGTAAAAAATATGATCCTCCATTTTGTGGCCTGTAACCTGAACCTGTCTGGCGTTAATTACCACGACATAATCACCGCAATCCATGTGAGGCGTAAACTCTGGCTTGTGTTTACCACGCAGTCTACTTGCCACAAAAGCGGACAATCTACCCAAAATCAAATCCTTGGCATCCACCAAAACCCAATCTTTTTTTACTTGGCCAGCCTTGAGAAAAAATGTTCTCATCACCTAATTCTCCAACTAATTTACCATAATTTTAGCAAATTTTACTTCCCAATTGCACAACACCACATAACTCCAGTCCATCCGAGTCCACATGGACGCTAATGTAGCAGTTACAGCGCCATATTTCAACAAAAAAACATCAACCAGCTTGGCAGCTTTCGGATTCCCTTTTTCAGCCTGAGATTTCAGCAAAAAATCAGCAAGGGTTGCTGATGAGATCAGCTTGATACGCCCCTTCACGAGTGAAGTACAACGAAGGTAAGATTTGGAATTAGAATAGGTTACAACGTTATACCCAATCACCGTGAGATTTCAGATGAGAAATGCTGCAATCACAATAAAGACTCGCTAATAAAATCCAATTTCTTAGGGTGATTGAGTATATAACGATGCCTAAACAGAAGCCTCCAATGATGTAGCAGTGTCCGAAGAGGAAGACGTTGAGTAGGAAATAATGGAAGAAGAAATTGTTGTCGAATCAGGATATTCTGTATCCGAATCCGTGGACACCGTTATCGTTCTATTTCTTGGTTGTGTCTCACTGGTCGATAATAATGCGCTGATCGGTGTTGCGATCGCGGAAGATTGTTCTGCTATGCTGTGTGGAAGTTTCTGCTTAAAGTCACTGGCAAGTATTAGCTTTAGATTACTCTGGGCCATTTGGGTATTAACCCTTTTTTCCGAATATTTGCATCCTTCCCAGAGTGCAATGCTTAATGCAGCACTGGTTTCCAGGACATTTCTAATGATACCATGATAGGCTGGCAGCCATATATACAGGCCAGCGACACAGGCAGTTGCAGCAATGGAGATATTTCTAAAAGTTCCCAGCATGGTGCGAATTCTTTTCCAGAATTTAACAGAATTAGTTATGACCAACTTTTCTGCTTCCGTTTCTGTATTCATGGTTAGCGCAGCCTCATGTGCCTGCATTACCAATAAATTTAAATCTGATTCGCTCAAAGATAGAGCGTGGGAGTAAGCAACTTCCGACATAATGCTGGCGGTATCTTCCAAAAAGTGCTTGGAATAGTAATTGAAAAAATACGTTTTATTTAGGGCTGAGTGTAATTTTGTCGTGGGTGTAATTGATTCGTCCGAAATTACTACCTGTGTTTGTGCACTGGATGTTCCATGCTCGGCATCATTCGGTAGTATCGCCTGTGACTTTTGTGATGCATTTACATCCGTAGATACGATGCAATACATTGCAAGGCAAAGAGATAAGGATAATCGTCTCATAATTATTCTCCTATTATTGTGTTGGGAAACTGAAATATTTTCAGAGAATACAAAAACAATCCCGGAATACTTCCGGTTGACTTCCAGTCTAAACGATAATGGTTAATTATTGGTTAATTTTTTTGCTAGATTTTTTTTCGGGCGATTTTTTGCTAAGATTCGTTGATATTAACAAAGGTTCAAGACTAGATTAGATTGATTTTCTGGCCAGATAAGCTAGGATATATCAATGAAAAATAAGTATATAAAATGTTCGCATATTTCGGAGGCTAAATTTCGTGATATTTTACGC
>JAITRU010000037.1 GCA_031288225.1 Holosporaceae bacterium
AATTCTATCTACACTTGAAAGAAACAGAGTGGCGCTTTAATCATAGGCATGAAAACATTTATAAATTGTTGTTAAATAGGCTAAGAAAATCTCCTCTCTAATCTACTCTTGAACCTTAAGCATTTCTGAGCAAACTACACAAAAGAACCTTTCATTCTTTCCATCATAACCTACGCGCAACAAGATCCATTATTTGGTGCTTCGCGGCCTTATGTATACTATATTCTGCCATCTTGTTGACTGTCCACAGATTTGATTACTTTTAAAACTAATAGACTGCGAACAATTACCACTATTTGCGATATCATGCGCTATTGCCGATAACAATGCACTTCCTACTGGAAAATCTATAGCTATATCTATTATTCTGTAGTTATCTATAAATAACACGATTTTTTCTTTGTTATTTACATCAAATAATTCTGGCCTCACTGACAAAACAATTTCAGCTTTTCCATCTGCCGCAATTTCCGTAACTGGTACGCCTTTTAGTTCTGCACAGTGCCCTAATTTTGTAAAGTCAAATCTCACACTTTTACCTGTCTCATTTCGAACTATAAACTTTATATCATCAGCATTAACAAAAGAAACCGTAAAGGTTGCAACTAAAATAATCTGCGTAAGCTTCATAATATACCCTCCGAATCCTCAACATGTGTAGTATATTTTGTTATGCAAAAAAAAGCAATAATCACAAGTCTTTTTCTTCAAAAATACGACTCACGAAATTCTGCCCAATGTCCCATACATTTATGTAAAATAATTTGCTGTTTTTTTGCTCAATACAACTTTCATTATTAACATCTACTTCTATTCCAGATGATACTCTGATTTTACCTACATATTCTTCTTCCTTATATTTTGGCCATTGCGAATCAATTGGTAAATAAGCCCATAGACTTAGAGCACTTTCCTCTTGTTGAATCTTTAAAACACTTGCACCCTTACCTGGATCGCAATGAATAATAAATCTATTTAAGTAACTATTAAGAATATCCGACTTTAATTTTATTAGGATATTTTTTATATTGAATAAAGGAAGCGTATTGGACTGAATTATAAGGATTCCATTTGTAGATAACTTATTCAATGAAAGATCATATAAGGAGGGATGAACAGCAAGTAAATTTATGTCAGCACAAATTCTAGTAGCAATAAACTGCGATAAATGATGTTTCCCTAAATCGCAAGATTCTAGAGTTCCACATTTTAACTTGAAGTTTTCTTTGATCAAAAGATCGTCACTTTCATCATTTAAGGTATCATCGTGTTCTGTTTTTATATAAATATTCACTATATCCCCTTTTGAAATTATCAAAGAATAATTGGCAACTGTTGTTGCGGTATTTTTTCCCGCAGCAGAATTCACGCTTTTTTCTGTACTTTCTGCTTTATATACCCAAAGTGGAGATTTATCATTATCAAACTGGTGTAATAAATTAATATGTATACTTATATTATAGGTAAGTGTAAGTTTTTTACAAAGATCAAGTATAAAATTTACATACTCATCATTCAGCAAATGCGTTTGTGAAAAAATAGCTTCCTGAAAAACTAATAAAGTTGGCTTTATTAAATCATATCCTGTTATTTTTGATGTTTTTATTTTTTGCATAAGTGCATCATTCATTGTTGAAAAAATACTATGTATTCGCGTTTTAAAATTGAGAGCAAAAGAACAATCAAGTGAAGTTTTTAGTGACTCAAATATATTATTTCTTTCTGTAAGATCGTTAATTAATTTTGAATATAGTGAAGAATAATACGCTGTTATATGCTGATTAGAGCCATGCTTTGCTGCTATTTGTAGCAGGTTGTTGCTGTAAAAATTATATATGTATTCTAGCGACCTGTCATCGTCGGCTTTTTTAAAGCAAATTCCACCTAACAATTGATCTATATTCTTGAATAAAACGAAAATTTCGTTTAACAAAAGAGGTTCATCATATTTGGAAATTTTATTCCTAGTAACAGTTATAACATTAAAGGCTTTTTGAGCTATGCCTTCAGTAAGTGACATAGCATATGCTTTATTATCAACGGTAATCAATTGAATTACGATTAATAATGCTGTTGTTAATTTTCTCATAGTTTGTTTTTTCTTGTTTCTTGATTTATCATAGAAAATAATTATTAAAATAAAGTTGACAAAAACCACAGTCAAAAAAATATTTTCCAAACTGGCCAAGTGTACTTCGCGAACTCACGGTACAATTCCAACATTTTTCTCAAACGACAGCTATTAATAGCTAAAACCACAGAATCTGCAGCAATTCAGCAAAATCTCCCCATCTTCTCAAATTTCACGGAGAGTCCGAAAATTTCGCATCTCTCTCGACATCGGTACGCATTCTCTAAACCAAAATCCAGAAAAATCAGGATTTGACAGGCAATGTCTTGGGTACCAATAGCTGTAGAGATTGCACTTTCCAAATCTCCAAGTACGCTTTAATGGAGAACGGAGACAAAATTATGGCAAAAATTAGAGAAAAGGTTGATATTTTTCATGGCTGAAACGAGGATTGGCAAAAGCACAAGAACACCCTCAAACCCTCTGTGTCAGCGCATCTTAAGCGCCCATCACCTATGCGACAACAACATAATTTTTTCCTACTTGGAGATAAAAACATGGCGGGGGGGGTGGGATTCGAACCCACGATACGGCTTTACAACCGTATGGCGGTTTAGCAAACCGCTGCCTTCAGCCTCTCGGCCACCCCCCCACTGGGCGTTGGCATTCTTCGACTAATAACGAAAACATCCCTAGCGAAAAACCCTAGTATTCCTAGCCAAAAAAATCACCACAGAATTCTCACAGAAATCAATTTTTTGCCGAAACTACAGCAAACTCGCAACCGACAACCGCGAAGCAATCCCATGACAAATTCTGGGAAAACACCCAGTCAGTATCCTCTAAAACTATTACAATTACACCACTAAATATCTAAACACGCACATCCACAAAAACAACCCGCCATACCCGGAGTGAGTATACTATACTCTGGTTGAAAAATGCAATATCATTGCTGATCTCATTCATAATTGCCAAAATGATTTCGTGGATGCGCTCTACGGTAGTCATTTTAGGGCCAATGGTAGCAAATTAAAGCTGGGACTGGTATAATAATGCCGCCCGGGAAAGCGTCTAAAAAGCATTTGAAAAAGAGTATTTGTTAACGATATATCCGATAGTAGTTATAAAAATATGAAATGATTGGTAATCCATGAAAGGGTATTTTTCCAAAAAAATTAGTGAATGGACACCGGAAATAGTGTTTGGGCTGTCCAACTACTCGTTCGGTTCATTGCTCTGCGATGTCAGGGCAGGATTGCTGGTATCTGTTGTGGCATTTCCTTTATTCATGACCTTTGCCATCGCATCTGGAGTAGCGCCCCACATCGGAGTTATCACCTGCATTGTGGCAGGAACACTGATTTGCCTGTGCGGTGGAGCGAGATTTCAGATAGTAGGCCCCACGGGAGCTTTCGCGATGATTGTGCATGATATAATAAAAGTCTACAATTTTGACGGCATGACATGCGCTCTCCTAATGGCGGGGGTTATGATGATCCTGTTCGGATTAATGAAGGTGGGAGACCTCATTCACTATATTCCTTATCCAATAACGGCGGGATTTACGGCTGGTATCGGTCTGTCCATAATCGCATCACAGCTCAATGTTTTTCTTGGGCTTCATGTGGAAAGCATGCCAACGAATTTCGTGGAGCGACTCAGCAGCTGCTGGACGTATTTGCATACCATGAACGTTTATTCCTGTGGGTTAGCGATATTTTCGCTGATATTTATGGCAGCTATGCAAAAATACAAGCCAAATCTACCGAAATATTTTTTCGTGCTAATTCTGGGTGTGATTTGCTCTTTGTTACTGCCCGATGCAGGCATGGAAACCATCGGCAGCAAATTTGGAGACATATCCGATTTATTGCTACGACCATCAATGCCTCAAGTGTTCATTAATTTAGAGGAATTTAAGAAATTATTTCCTTCTGCCTTTGCAATTGCATTTCTTGGCAGTCTAGAGAGCTTGATGGGAGCTGTAATTTCCGATAATTTGTCCGGACAAAAGCACAGGTCTAATATGGAATTACTGGGACAGGGCATAGCCAATCTTGGTGCTGGCTTTTTCGGTGGTATTCCGGCAACCTGTGCCCTCAGCACAACAGCTTTAAACGTGAAAGTCGGAGCCAAAACACCGGTCGCAGGGCTATGCTGTGTTGCATTCATTGTGTTATTTGTGCTTTGTCTAGGAAAATTTGTAAAGATTATACCCATGGCGTGTCTATCTGCCATGCTACTAAATACCGCCTGGAATATGGCCGCACTGCGCAAAACCAAATATATATTGTTGGCTCCCAAGAGCGATAGTTTTGTCTTCATCGTTACCGTTCTCATAACATTATTGATGGATATAGTAGTTGCCGTAGAGGTTGGATTGGTACTCTCGGCATTTCTGTTCATCAAAAGATCAGTTGAAACTACCACAACGGAAACATTCCTCAAGGTGATTGCAGGTAAAAACAAGGATAAAACCGAATGCGAGTGCGTGAGAATTTGTGGACATTTATTTTTCGGTGCTGCGCCAATTTTGTACAATGCACTGAAATCTTTGCCACATATCCACGATATAGTCTACATAGATATGCAAAATGTTCCATTTGTCGATGCCAGTGGAGCCAAAGTCCTGCGAGAATTTGTGACGGAAATGAAATGTCGCAACATAGAAGTAATCATTGGAGGACTAAATAAGAGAATCATAAAGGTCCTCAAGAAAATGGATCTTAATGGAGAATTGCTGAGTCATTTGTCAGAGGAGAAAATTTAAAATTGCTTCTTGTATTTTTCTGCTCTTCTGATGGTAAGAACGCGCCGGTATTGGTATAGTATTGGCTAATTAGGAAAAGGCTAGCCATGTCCCTTGACGTTACCATCGATAAAATTTTAAAAAAGCATGATTTTCTGCGAGAACAAATGCTGCGATGTGCCGGAGATTCTGAAGCGTTTATCAGGATTTCAAAAGAATTTTCAAACATTGAAGGATTTATCGCGATCATTAATAAATATAAAAAAGCTCAGCAGGAATTGGAAAAATTGCGTGATATGATAAGCGATCCTGATCTAGATGCGGAACTGCGGGAATTGGCCATGGGGGAGATGGAAGCGCTCACAAATACCGAAGATCGTTTGGAAAGGGAAATAAAATTGTTGCTGATTCCGAAGGATTTAGCTGATGAAAAAAACGCAATCATCGAAATTCGAGCAGGTACCGGCGGTGACGAAGCCGGGTTGTTTGCTGCGGATTTGTTTCGCATGTACCATAAATATGCGGATTATCGAGGATGGAAATTCGAGACTCTCTACACCAACGAATCCGGCATAGGCAGCTTCAAGGAAGCATCGGCATGTATCACCGGCAACGGAGTGTTCTCCTATCTGAAATTTGAATCCGGAGTTCATCGGGTACAACGTGTTCCAATCACTGAATCCAGTGGCAGAGTTCACACATCCACTGCCACTGTAGCTGTTTTGCCGGAAGCAGAGGAGGTGGATCTGAAGATTGACGAAACTGACCTAAAAATCGATGTTATGAGGGCTTCAGGCGCCGGTGGGCAGCACGTTAACAAGACAGAAAGCGCTGTCAGAATTACTCATATTCCAACAAAAATTGTTGTGATACAGCAGGATGAACGCTCGCAGCACATGAATCGCATGAAGGCCATGAAAATTCTTCGATCCAGATTATATGAAATGGAGCGCATGAAACTGCATTCTGCACGAGCAGAAAATCGTCGTCTACAAATAGGCAGCGGAGATAGGTCAGAGCGCATCAGAACTTATAATTATTCCCAGGGAAGAGTTTCTGATCATAGAATTAATCTTACATTGTATAAGTTACCTCAAATTATGGAGGGAGAAGGGTTGGACGAAATAATTACCATGTTGATCGAAGCGGATCAGGCTAGTCAAATTGTAAACTTTCAGGAACAAAATTGAGATTTGAGTGTTTTTTATTTTACCTGCAAAATGCACATTGCAGTGATAAAATAAGCGACTGCCGTAGAAGTTGTTGCCGCTGTTTTTGTTTTAGGAGAAAAAAATATGAACGGAGTTGAAGGGGTTGTCACCACCATAAATGCAGCATCCAACCTAGCGGCAACAAATGCCATGACCAAGACCGCCGAACACGGCTTTTCAATGCTTGGGATGTTCATGCAAGCAACTTTAACCGTGAAGTGCGTAATTATTTTATTGATAGCGTGCTCATTCTGGAGCTGGACTATTATTTTTGCAAAATTATCATTTATAAAAAAATTAAAGGCAAAAGCAGATAGATTTGAAGAAATTTTTTGGAACACCGGATCCATTGATGCCCTCTACAATTCCATATCCAGCAGCGATGATCCATTTGTTGTAGTCTTCATCGCCGGCATGAAGGAGTGGAAGCGTTCCCAGCATAAAATAACTTCTGTCCTGAGTTGGTTGTCTGCCAAAGATCGTTTGGAAAATATGATGCGCATTGCCATTGGTAGAGAAATAGAACACCTGGAAAGGCATTTGGGATTCCTTGCCACCACCGGAGCTATCGCTCCATTTGTTGGACTTTTTGGTATGGTTTGGGGCATAATGAACAGCTTTGAATCCATTAGCCTTGATCAAAACGCCAGCCTTGTTTCCGTTGCTCCCGGCATCGCGGAGGCTTTGTTCACGACAGCGCTGGGATTGGTAGTTACGATCCCCGCTGTAATTGCATATAATAAAATTTCAGCTGAAATTAATAACTATCAAAATAGATTGGATGCGTTTGTGGAAGAGTTCTCGGCAGCCATATCGCGGCAACTGGAAGACTCTGATATATGACCCCAGAGCAATTTTTTTAAAATACCGCATCACCGGCTTTAAACTCAACGAGATACACGGCTGTTCCTGTCAACGACCCATATCGGGGATTGCCTACTTAATGCATGATTCACATAGATAGTTTCAATGAAAGAATATGATATTCTCGCTTTGTATAGATAAATTACTTTGAAAGTTCGTTCTGTTAATCATTGCAGTTTCTATACCTGTTTACACGAAACTCGCATTTTCAAAGTAATTTATCTATATCGTGCGTATTCGCAGCATGGACTTTGATATGCAATAAATGACCATCTGCATCAACTGCTATATGACGTTTCCTCCCCTTGATTTTTTTTCCTCCATCAATGCCTCTACACTCTAACGCTCCAGTGGTTTTTACGCTTTGTGAATCAATTATAGCCAAACTTGGAGAGGCGTTTCTTCCTTGCCGCAATCTGTCTTCTGTCACCAAATCGTCCCTGATCTTTTCCCAAATTTCCCTGGATTTACATCTGTTGTAAAATGCAAAAACCGCTGAAAATGGTGGAAAATCCTTCGGGAGCATTCGCCACTGACAGCTGCTCTTAATAACGTAAAATACCGCGTTAACCATCTCTCTAACTGGATGAATACGACGATTGCCATACTTCCCAACTGAAAAATAATCTTTCAAAGATTCCCATTGTGAATCCGTTACATCACTTTGATATCTCATACCATTCCTCAGAACAAATTATCCGAAAGCTTTTCCGCATAGCCTGAATATGAGGCTGCTCACCGCTTGCTGCGAGAAATTAATAATGAGGAATGGTATCATACCAAATCTCCTTAATTCAATGGAAAATAGCGTACTCTATCTCTATCAATCCATGCAAACGAATTCTAAAAAGATTAAAAATAAAATTCAACTCTCTCACCGATGCTAGGCAATTCGCATCATCATAACGAATCGTTTATATACTCAATCATCGTAAGAAATTGGATTTTATTGGTGAATCTTTATTGTGATTGCAGCATTTCTCATCTGGAATCTCACCGTGATTGGGTATATACCCAATCACGCTGAGAAAGCGAACTTATGTAGCGGAAATTTGCTGGTTTTTCGCGCATAAAAATCCAATTTCTTACGGTGATTGAGTATATATGCCAAAAAACCAACCCACACACCAAAAGATGGTTTATCTACCCCAACAAAGCGGCGCCAACAATAATCCATTCCGATTTCATGCACAATTGGTAACCACCAACTGAACATCATCGTTATCCTCAAGGGCATCTATCAACTTAGTTAGAGTTTTCAACACCTCCGCCTCTACGGCTACGACATTTTTAGGTCGCCATGTGATGCCAGATGACAGCGGATTTCCAAATTTTTCAATCATGGCGTCCCGTAGGGAAACTGTCTTCTCCATGGAACAGAGCACTTCAAATCCATCCTCCGTTGTGGTGACATCATTCGCGTCGTATTCCATTGCAATTTCAAATAATTTTTCCTCCGACGCTGACTTTTTGTCATACAGAACATATCCGATGTGATCAAATTGAAATATGACGCTATTTGATTCTCCCAAACTACCACCATGTTTTGAAAAAGCTGACCTCACCTCCGATGCAGTACGATTTTTATTGTCTGTTAGACCTTCCACTATCATGGCAACACTGCCTGGACCATAGCCTTCATATCTGATGGATTGGTAATTGGTATCGCTGTCTCCTCCCAACGCCTTTTTTATG
This sequence comes from Holosporaceae bacterium, assembly GCA_031288225.1. Lineage (GTDB taxonomy): Bacteria > Pseudomonadota > Alphaproteobacteria > UBA3830 > UBA3830 > BNWE01. The sequence continues at coordinate 8,594 of JAITRU010000037.1, forward strand.
GCTCTGTCAATGTTGTCGTTGGGCATATTTTCGGATCTTGCATTTATGAGCGCCGATCTCAGACGAACATTGTTGTTGGCATCCGCTCCTCCCTCCTTGACGGCAACGGTAATTTCTCTGGAAATTTTAGAAAAAATCTTCGCTTTTCGAGCATCCTGAGCGCCTTTTCTGTACATAATATTTTTAAACTGTGAGTGTCCTGACATTATTTCTAGGTATCCAATTATTGATAACACGTCCGGTTTCATAAAAAATTACTGGAAAGAAACCGCACACCGCCGCCAACGAACCATGATTGGGTCAGTCATAAACGGGACTCCCAGGAGTTTAGCGCAAATTAGCTCGGGGTGCAAAGAAAATTGCGTAACTACGCCAATTATGGATTAGAAGGTAGATAGTATGAGAGTGAGGGGTGAGGCTTGGAAGGTTTGAATTGATATACGATGAGAGTAGAAATTATACCAAATCCCATCACCGATTAACTATTGCCTGCCTGGCAGCGGCTGCCATAGAGCGTGTTCGAGAAGCCATTTGGACAATCCAAAATGAGATTTGGTATTATATGAACGAGCATACTAACAAAGGACCTGTGCCTTGAATGTTCGAGCATGAATTTATTTTTGAGATAATCGAAAACCGTTTCAACGAAAGAGAGCACTTACCCACTTTAAACGAGCTCCTAATCTCTCCTTCTTGCCCTGTTTCAGGGCATTTTATCCTAATGTTGCAAAGCAAGAATACCATATTATTTAGTTGAAACCATCTCCATAAATCATACGGGTGAAGCAATTCCATTGTGTCATGTTCCATATGGATTACTATGATGAGCATGGCAGATGGCCACAGCAAGCGCATCCGCTGCATCCTGTTTTACAACATTGCAATTTAGCAGTGTCTGCACCATCGTCGTTACCTGATCCTTGAACGCATGTCCAACACCAACAACGGTTTTTTTTATTGCATTCGGCGCATATTCAAATAATTTAACTCCCATCATGTTGGTGACGCAAATGGCAACACCCCGGGCCATTCCTAATTTCAGAGAGGAAAAAGGGTTACCATTCACAAATATATTTTCGATGCTAGCTTCATCCGGCGACGTTTTCTCAAGAACATCGTGCAATTTTCTGTAGATACCACCGAGGCGGGCACTTAACTCAGTTGACGAATCGGAGACAATACTGCCATGAGCCACATGGCTGAGGCGTAAGCCGTCATAATCAATCACTCCCCAGCCAGTAACATGCAGACCTGGATCTATTCCAATAATTCTAGTCATATAAGGGAACTCCATCGATCACGTACATTCGCGGTGACATCATCCACAACGACCATTTATCATATTTTTTTTTGATTTTGAATCTCTTTGTAATTTTTGGGATTGCTAATTTTGGCAGCATTGCTGACTTTTTGACATTTTTTTCATCTTTTGATACAGGTTTGGTTCGCCAACTCATTGATCTTGATATTATTCTATGGTTGTCGATTGGAATTTGCCCATATGCCTTCGTTTAGGCAATACTGCTGCTGCTCCAGGCATTGGTGTAAAATTTGCATCTGGATGCCCTACTTGCCGATATATACCCAATCACCGTAGGAAATTGGATTGGTTCAAGACTAGATTAGATTGATTTTCTGGCCAGATAAGCTAGGATATATCAATGAAAAATAAGTATATAAAATGTTCGCATATTTCGGAGGCTAAATTTCGTGATATTTTACGC
>JAITRU010000048.1 GCA_031288225.1 Holosporaceae bacterium
GTAAACTTTTGACGTCCGGATACATTGCCTCTAACGATGAAATTACAGGCAATGACATACATAGCGAAAATAATACATACACAACAACCTTGTTACCATTGCCAATGGTGACAAAAACATTTCCAATAATTTTTTTCATAATTATTTGCTCCAAAATTTATATAACTAGTACTAATCCTACCGTCAACTGATCGTCATCTGCTGATGTAGAGCATATCCTCCGAGGTTGCCGGGTATAAGCCGAAACGAATTTGGCCCAGCTATCCCGGAGATTGGTCATAAATCACCGAATATTTTGTTGAATTTTAAGCATATTAACGTTGCTTAGCATAAAACTGCGCCAATGGTCTTAAAAATCAGGCGTTGAAAAATAATCAGCAAATATCACATCCGGCAATGGAAAATTCCTCTAACGGCAAAGTAAGTGTAACAAAAGAAGAAATGAAAGTCAATTTTTTTGCAACATAAATATTCAAATAATAAAAATTATACCTTGCAAATTCCTCGAAGTTTAGCTGATCGGGATTTGGGATTTGCCAAAACCTCGGATCTAGATGGAATTAGTGGTTTTTTTGTCAGTAAACAAAAACGATGATCTGCGCAATTTTTGTCATCACACAATTGCTTGAAGTGCGTTTTAATAATCCTATCCTCCAGGGAATGAAAACTAACGACGACAACTCTACCGCCCGGATTTAGCAAAATTGGCAGCAAATCTAGAATTGCCTTCAATTCCACAAGTTCCTCATTGACACAAATCCTGATGGCCTGGAAAGTTTTTGTGGCAGGATCTGTGCGTCCGGTTTTTTTTACACATATTCTGATAATATTGGCAAAATCCTCGGTGTTTTTTATTTTTTCTAAATTTTTTTTTATATTCTTAGCAATTTTTCTGGAAAAACGCTCTTCTCCATACTCATAAATTATGTCCGCCAGTTGCTGCTCAGAATATTCATGGATAATATCCATGGCACTTTTTCTGCACAGCCCCATTTCCATGCTGAGAGGACCGCTGTGTCGAAAGGAAAAACCACGAGATGGATCGTTCAGTTGAAAATTAGACACTCCCAAATCCAACACAATACCATCAAGCTTTGCAATTGCGTAGTTCTTTAGAATTTGCTCAACGTCACTAAATTTTGCATGGGAAAATTTAAAATTATTTCCATATTTTTCCCGCAATTCATTTGCTGCACACAACACCCGCTGGTCTCTATCACAGCCCACAACAGTGCATTTTGCCGATTCCAGGATACTGCGCGTGTACCCACCTCCACCGAAAGTTCCATCAAAGTATACACCTCCGTTTCGGGGAGATAACATTTCCACAACCTCATCCAACAACACTGGCACGTGAGCTAACATTCTTACCCTACAATAAACAAGAAATAACGAAAAATACCGGGAGCAAAATTACCGAGGACCACAGCATGTACATCATGAACGATGGTGGTCTTACGCCATAGTATACCGAAATGGACCTCACCATTAAATTTGGAGCATTGCCTATGTAAGTCAAGGCGCCCATGAAAACGGTGGCGATGGATATGGCCATCAGCAGATGGGATTTTACGGTCATTAGCTCCATCGCTTTGCCGGACAACATATGGAAAAATATGAGGAAAGTCGGGGCATTATCCAATATTGAAGATAGGATTCCACTCGCCCAAAAACATCTGCTGGCAATAAATTGATCTCCAGCTGACATCCAGTCAAATATTGGCCCAAATTCTCCAGTAACTCCCCTATGCAGCATAAATATGATGGGCGTAACGGTTATGAAAATACCGGCAAAAAATTCTCCAACTTCTACCACAGGTCCGAAAAAAAAATGATTTTTTTTACGCAGTGTCGCAGGCGTAATTTTTAAAGAAATAAATGCAACAGCCAGCAGCAGAATATTCCTAACCATGGAATCATAATGAAATTTTTCTTCACATAGCATAAAAGTACCATCGAAGTTGCAATATATGGTTATCACTAATATGACTGCTACCAGGAGTAAGTTTCTGGATCCATTGATTACGAAATACGGAGCATCTTTCCTCGGGACATGCTCAGATGGAAATTTTTTAAACAAAATATAATCTATGGTAAAAAATATAAAACATAGCAGAAGTAAAGTTCCAAGCAAGAATGGGTACAGATTTTTCAAAAACCAAAAAAAATCCACACCCTCCAAAAATCCTATAAATAGCGGAGGATCCCCCAGTGGAGTCGCTACTCCACCAATATTTGCCACGATAAATATGAAAAATACCACCAGATGAGATTGATACTTCCTTTCGGCATTTGCCCTGAGAAATGGACGAATCAGCAGAGTTGCCGCTCCGGTTGTTCCTATCCATCCGGCAATAATGCCACTGAAAAACAGAAAGCAAACATTGAACAGCGGCCCATATCCCCGAGGGAAATCCACAAATATCCCTCCCGATACAACATATAAGCTAAAAATAAGCACAAAAAACGGAACATAATGCGCTGTTATAGGCTCAAAAACAGCTTCAAAAATTTTCCACGGCCCGAACACATAGCCAATGGCTATGAGATATAGCAACAACCAACCAGCTATTACATTACGCGCATTTCTATGCCAAAAATCTTGGCACAGCAAGGGCAAAATCGATACCGAAATAATAATTCCAAAGAACGGTATGGACCATAATAGGCTAGAAAACTGCATATACCAACATCAATAAGTAAGTAACTTTAACATATCAACCTATCGCAGCAAGAAAGATTTTGTCTGGCATCAATACGATACTAAATGCGCATCGGCATTATTACGAACAAACTCTCAGGTTCAGATTCATCCACAATTAAGATTGGAGCTAGAGAACCTTTTATGTACACCTTCAATATTTCTCCACCTAGGGCGCTGGCAACATCCATGAGGTAATTGGCGTTGAAGCCAGCACTCCAGCTCTGACCGGAATAATCCAGCGCAATTTCACTTTTGGCACTGCCAAGCCTGTTGTTAGATACGTGAAAAAGCAAAATGTTTTTATTCAGCTCAAGCTTAATTATTCGCAATTTATCATCGGACATTACCGAAAGGCGATCTATGATTTCCAAAAATTTCGCACGATTTACGATAAAAAAGTCCTGGGACATTTCAGGAATAACTTTCTTGTATTCGGGAAATTTTCCATCAATTAATTTGGATATCAAAATAGTATCGCCAATCTCAAATTGAACTTGGTTATTACTAAACGTCAGCGATACATCTCCGCCATGAACGTCCAACAATTTTTTCACTTCGAAAATGGTTTTCCTGGAGATAATAACTCCGGGAACATTACCAGCAGGCGCATCGATATATGATGTCGACAATCTATGCCCATCTGTGGCAGCGGCCTTCAGCAACACATCTTCCCTATGAAAGTAGATGCCACTAAGATTTAATCTGTTTTCCTCTGGAGATATGGCAAACCTCGTACGACTTATCAACTTGTTTAGGCGAAACGATGGAACGGTGAATTTTTCGGCGGCATCCAGAATATTTATTTCCGGAAAATCGGCGTGATCCAACGCTGCAAGATCAAACCGGGACTTTTCGCTGCTGATCACGCAGCGATTTCCTTTATCCGACAAAGAAAACTCCAGCGTAACATCATCCGGAGATTTTCTAATGATATCGTACAAAGTGACCGCCGGAACTGCTACAGTACCAAAGGTGCTTATCTCGGCTGGTACAATATCCAGGAGCGAGTGATCCAGATCGGTGGCCTTGACGCGCAATCCAGAGTTGCAAAATTCCAGTAACACATGCGATAGAATTGGAACGACGGACTTTTTATCAGCAATGCTAACCGTCCGCGTTAACGCCGGTAGTAGGTCCTTTTTGGCAACATTAGCTCTCATTTTTCATTCTCCACAATACCGAAACACAATGCATCCGCGCGAATATAATAGACTGAGTTTGTTTTATAATCCATCTAAAATTTCCTTTAGTCTTCGGTGCTTCCTGTTGGTTGGTTTTACTCTCTGATCAACAACGCTGTCATCTTTTTCACCGTAGCTGCTATTTTTATAGCCAAATGCCATCATCATGAATTCTCGCCACGTCATAGCCGGAAGAAAGCCACCTGTAACTTTCGGACTCATCGGAGTATTATCGTCATTACCAATCCAAATCCCAACCACAATTGGATTGATGAATCCGATGAAGCTGGCGTCACGACAATCATTGCTGGTGCCAGTTTTCCCATAGCACTGCAGCGTTGATATGTTAGCGTTACGGCCAGTTCCGCGCTGCATCTGGGCATGCATTATGGTTTTCATTTTTTCACAAGTACTTTTGGACATGACAATTACTCTCTTTTTGTGCTGTGCTTTGTAGAGAATCTTTCCCGTCGGAGTTCTGATATTCATGATGGAAAATGGAGCAACCTTTGAACCATTGGCCATGGTGGCTCCGTAGCATGCGGTTATATCCAGCAAAGTTGTTCCACTAGCACCCAATGCTGAGGCAAGATTTTTGCTGATTTCCGTCGTAATGCCCAACTGTTCTGCTTTTTCCACAACATAGTCCATGCCAATTTTTTGAGCAATTCTTACGGCGCTTGTGTTTACGGATTTTACGAATGCTTCCTGGAGGGTTATGCTCCCGTTGCTTTTATAGCCGTAATTTTTCGGTGACCAAGGACCAATGGAAAGCGGAGTATCCAGCACATGGTCATAGATGTCAATACCTTTTTCGAGTGCTGACAGATACACAAAATATTTGAAGGCGGAGCCAAAGGAACGCACTGCAAGTGCTCTATTATATTGGCTTACTCCGTAGCTATGGCCGCCGACCATTGCCCTCACAGCACCGGTTTTGTCTATGACAACAAGAGCCATTTGGGTTGCTTTATTTTTAAAACCATGTTCGCTGATGATATTTTGTATGATGCCGATGGCATTTTTCTGCAATCTTATATCCAGAGTTGTCCTTACAATTATGTCTTCGTATTCTGGTCCAATTAGGTCTTGTACCTGTTCCAGTGCCCAATCGGTAAAGTAGCGATTTTCATCTACGGGAACCTGTGCCTTGCCGAGTTTATCCTTCTGTAGAATCGCCTCCTTCATCTCATCCTCGCTGATGTATTTGGCATCTACCATGCACTGCAGTACTAATTCTGCCCGTTGATCTGCCTTGGTCGGATTATAAAACGGAGAATAGGTGGAAGGAGCTTTTAGAGTTCCCGCAAGTTTCGCCGCTTCATAGAGAGAAAGTTGCCTAGCCTTTTTTCCAAAATATCTGAGAGCTGCTGCATCTATGCCGTAGGCGCAGGCACCGAAATAAACTCGATTCAAATAAATGGAAAGTATTTGTTTTTTTGTAAATTTTCTCTCCAACCACAGAGCTAAAATAACTTCCTGTACCTTCCTTTTTATGGATTTGTTAGGAGAAAGGAAAAGGTTTTTCGCCAACTGTTGCGTTAAAGTAGATCCTCCCTGCACTATCCTGCGGTTCAGAATATTAGTGTACATTGCCCGGAAAATGCCCAACACATCCACACCGCAATGTTCATAGAATCGATGATCCTCGATGGCTATGGCTGCCTTGCTAACATACAAAGGAAGTTCATCCACATTTACAATGTCCTTGAAGAGATCACCATAGGTAGCAATAATTTTGCCATCGTAGGATTCAAAAACTATACTTGCTCTACGTCCATTGGTCTCCAGGTTGTCCAAATCAGGCATATCATAAATGAAAAACAAAAAAACGAAGAACCCAACAATGGCTGACATAAGAAAAAAAGCTGCCAATTTATTGGTGAGACTGACTTTATGAGAAGTAAAACTCGGGTGCGATCTCCTGCGAGCCATCAAACGTCCAGATTCGTTACATTCAACGCATTTTTCTGTATGAATTCACGGCGTGGTTCTACGACTTCACCCATTAAAGTCGAAAGAATTTCGTCTACCTCTTCCAAATGAGAAAATTTTACCTGCATTAACACTCTTTCCTTTGGATTAACTGTGGTTTCCCAGAGTTCCTCTGCATCCATTTCTCCAAGACCCTTGTATCTACTGATAGTTACACCTTTTTTAGAATGCTGTACAAATTTTTCGAACAAATCAATGGGCGATTTTACCCTTATCGATGAGCCTTTCACTTTCAATTCCACAGTATCGCTCAAAAAGAAGGAAAAAAGCTCGATATCATTCGCCAAAGCTTGCACATCATGCATTGCAAGCACTGATTTAGAAATTTCGAACTTTTCGGTAACATTGCGCAATGTGTAGGTGAAAACGTGATGGGTCTCCGTCGTTTCCATATCCCATTTCCCACCGTTAGCCTTGATTAGCTGGCGGACAATAATGTCTTTATCCATCGTTTCATTCATTGGCAATCCCATCAAGATCAGCAATTCCAACAAAAATGAGTTATTTACCTTGCTGTTTATTTTCTCTATTACATTTTTGAAATTTTCAGCCCGCAGAATTATAGACTGCATTTCATCGGCACCTATGGTTCTACCATCTCCAAGATACAGGAACGAAGTCGGAACAGCAGAATCCAACAAATATTCCTTTAAGGCTTTTTCATCTCGGATAAAAATCGTGGATGCGCCTCGACTAATTCCGTACAGTGGAGGGCGAGCGATGTACAAATACCCTTTTTCGATCAGTGGCTGCATATATCTAAAGAAAAATGTCAGCAGCAGAGTTCGAATGTGGCTGCCGTCTACGTCAGCATCTGCCATTATAATAACCTTATGATATCTGGCCTTTGCAATGTCAAAATCCTCTCCAATGCCAGTCCCAAGCGCACAAATCAGTGTGCCTATTTGCTCGGAGGTAATAACTCTATCAAAGCGGGCTCGCTCCACATTAAGAATCTTGCCCCGCAGTGGTAACACCGCCTGAGTCCTTCGATCTCGCCCCTGCTTAGCAGTCCCGCTGGCGCTATCTCCTTCTACCAACAATATTTCGCTTAGCGATGGATCTTTTTCCTGACAATCGGCAAGCTTCCCAGGCAGCGATGAAATTTCCAGCGCATTTTTGCGGCGAGTTAACTCACGGGCCTTGCGAGCTGCTTCCCGGGCTGTGGCAGCTTCTATAATTTTCGATACAACTTTTTTAGCTTCCTGTGGTCGCTCCTCAAACCAAGTGGCTATGGCCTCGGCGACAATGTTTTCGACCACAGCTCTTACTTCAGACGATACCAGTTTATCCTTTGTCTGGGAAGAAAATTTCGGATTTGGAACTTTCACTGACAATATGCACGTTAATCCCTCCCGAGCATCATCTCCGGTTGGCACCACTTTTTCCTTTTTCAAATTCTCGCCCAAGTATGAATTTACCGTTCTGGTCAGGGCACTACGAAATCCAGCAAGGTGTGTTCCACCATCGATTTGAGGAATATTATTGGTGTAGCAAAGCATCGTTTCATGGTAGGCATCGGTCCACTCCAGCACCACCTCAACTACTATTTCATCCTTTATTCCTCTAATATAGATAGGCGTATCTATGATGGGGATTTTGCTTTTATCAAGATATTTGATAAACTCCTTCAGCCCACCCTCGTATTGCAGATCCGCAACATGGGATTCACTAAATCGATCATCGGACAAAAGAATATGCACGCCGGAATTTAAAAAAGCCAACTCCTTGAGTCTATGTTCCAGAGTAGAAAAAACAAATTCTGTTGTTTTGAATATCGTTGAGGACGGCCAAAATCTTATGAGAGTTCCACTCGGATGATTACTGTTACCTTGGCCTGCCAGTGGCGCTTCTGCCTCTCCATTGCGGAATCGCATAAAATATTCTCGACCATTGCGCCAAATAGTCATGTCTAACCTATCGGACAGGGCATTGACAACTGACACACCAACACCGTGCAATCCGCCTGATATTTTATACGAATTTTGATCAAACTTTCCACCCGCATGCAACCTGGTCATTATCACTTCGGCAGCGGAAATGCCTTCCTCTTCATGAATATCCGTTGGAATACCACGACCATCGTCAAGCACCGAGACAGACCCGTCTTCGTGAATGGTAACATTTATGAGGTGACAGTAGCCAGCCAGAGATTCGTCGATTGCGTTGTCCACAACCTCAAAAACCATATGGTGCAAGCCACTACCATCGTCCGTATCACCGATATACATACCGGGACGCTTTTTTACGGCATCCAATCCCCGCAGCACTTTGATAGAGCTGGCATTATAATCTTCCCCGGTAGACGTGTGCTCCAATGTGTCTGCATCAGACATGAGCTGCTAATCCTTTCAAAAATTTTGTCAACAGAAAGCATTGTAGCAAAATACGCGGGTAATACCAGAGAAAAATATACCAACCACGGGGTCAACGAACTTCGTGGCACCGAGGTATAGATAAATTACTTTGAAAATGCGAATTTCGTGTAAACAGGTATAGAAACTGCAATGATTAACAGAACGAACTTTCAAAGTAATTTATCTATATCTTTCTCCATGGCTAATCTCCTCAAAATTTATCCGTATTTTAGCCTTTTCTTCTGCTTCAATACTTCTAATCCATAATTCGCGCTATTAGAGATATCTATTGATTACATTGTAGGTTTTTGCCATGTCATCTTTATTTACGCAGTAGGGAGGAAACAGATAAATTGTTTTCCCTAATGGACGCAGAAAAATTCCATTTTCCCATGCTTTGTCGATGATAAAATTAGCTCTATCTTCCGATTCAGCCTCAAAGGCCATTATAGTGCCAATCTTCCTCCTTTTGACGGCTTTGGGAACATCATGGGTTTCATGGAATTTCGTTATTTCTTCTACTTTGGAGATGGTTTCCCTTCTCTGGAGAATTTCCAGGGACTTACAGGCGGCAGCGCAGGCAATGGGATTTGCCGTATAGGAATGTCCATGCAAAAATGTTTTTCTTCTATCGTCGGATATGAAAGCATCGTAAATTTTTTCCGATGTTACTGTTAGCGCCAGCGGCAAAAAACCGCCACTGAGCCCCTTGGAGAGGCAAACGAAATCCGGCGTTATGTTTAAGTAGTTCATGGCAAACATTTTTCCGGTACGGTAGAAGCCGGTCATGATTTCATCGAAGATCACCAGAATGTCGTACTCCATCACTTTATTTACCACTTTTTCTAAAAATTCAGATCGGTAGAGCCTCATGCCAAAGGATCCCTGCACCAGGGGCTCCAATATGATGGCACAAACCTTATTTCCGATTTTTTCCAAGGTTTGCTCCAGATTATGAATTATTTCACTTTCTTTTTTCTCCATTGATTCGGCTCCATCGTGGTACTCGGGAACATCCACCATGATGGTTTTGAAAAATAATGGAGAAAAAGTCGCATGATATTTGGAATTTATGCCGGCGACACTCATGGCACCGAATGTGTCTCCGTAATAGCCTCCGCCAAGGGAAAGAAAAAGATCTCTATCAGTTTTTCCGATATTTTTGAAATACTGATAGGCCATTTTCAGCGCCACTTCCACCGCCGTTGAACCGTTGTCTGAAAAGAAATATCGACTCAATTTTTTCGGAATGATTTGCCCTAGGTTTTCTACCAATTTTTCCGCCGGATCGTGGGAAAATCTAGTAAAAATGACGTGCTCCAGAGTTTTTGCCTGGTTGCTGACAACCTCAGCTATTTCCGGATGAGCGTGCCCATGTACATTAACGAACCAGCTGGAGATCATATCCAAATATCTGTTCCCGTTTTCGGAAATTAAGTACATTCCTTCGCCTCTGACTATTTTTACCGGTGGAGGAGTGATTTTTTCCTGAGTGAATGGTCTCCAAATCATCGCAACAGCTCCAAAATCTCCGATGGTGGAAGAATGCTTTGTAAAAGTTTTCGCAGGTCATTGCTTCGGGGAATTACGGAAAGTATCTTTAGCCCAGAAAATTTTCGAATGGTCCGCTGCAGGCTATCTTCCATCTCTCCGTTTAGGACTATTCCCAAGATCTCGATATTACGGATTTTTAAAATCTCGGCAGTCATTAGCAGATGATTAATCACGCCCAATTTCGATTGGGCAACTATCAGTGCCTTTGCGTGGTACATTTTTATCAGATCTGCCATGAAAAAATTTTCCCCGATGGGGACAAGCGCTCCACCGGCACCTTCTATGATGGTATTCTGCAAATTCCCGTTGAATAAATTCCGATCGATTTCTACATTTTCAAGTTTTGCTGCATCATAGGGAGATAGAGGCGCTTTCAACTTATACGCTTCGGGAATGATTTTTGTGTGCGGAGAAAGCTTTGCAACCATGTCACAGTCAGAATCTTCTCCCGTTTGAATTAGCTTCCAATAATCTGCGCTAGTATGCCAACAAAGCCACGCGGAAATCAGTGTTTTCCCTACGTTAGTATCTGTTCCAGTAACAAAAACGTTGGTGCTGTGTTTCATCGAAATGCCTTTTCGTAAACTCAATTTCTAGGTCTACTGCTCCATCTCTAAGATTTGCGATCTTGCATCGCTAATCACAACTTTAGCAAAACAAAACAGTTATTTATTAGACACACGCCGGGTACGTTTACCGTAAACCCAACCACCTCCCAGTGCTTTGCAGAGATCAACCGTTGCATTTAGCTGATTTTGCAAAGCTCCGGCCAAGTCCATTTCTGCCGCCAGCAGCCCTCTTTCCACATCCAAGAGATCCAGTAAGCCAATTAAGCCTACCTCTTTTTGTTTGCGTGCCAGTAAATATCCCTTCCGAAGGGCATTGACCTGAGCTATCCTTGAACCGACCATTTCCCGGATTTTTCTATTGGATATGAGTGTATCAAGTACTTCTTTGAAGGCAATTTGCACACTCTTTTCATAGGCAGCACGAATCCTTTTATATCTCGCCCTGGCTGCCTTGGAACCAAACATAATTTTTCCACCATTGAATATAGGAAGCGAAATACTCGCTCCAACATTCCATGTGTCTGATCCATTCGAAAACAATTCCTTCAGTGATAGACTTTCAAACCCAAACATTCCGGTCAATGATATGGATGGCAAATGCGCAGATTCAGCAACACCTATGCGGGCACTAGCCTCCATGAGCATTCCTTCCGCCTGCAACACATCTGGACGTCTGGACAGCAAATCTGATGGCAATCCGCTTGGAATATCAGATGGTACCCCCAAACTTTCAAGAGAGCTAGATCTAGTGGTCTTCCGGACAACTATTTCTCTGGGACCGCAACCTATGAGAACACTAAGGGCAGTTTCGGCTTTTTCAAGGGCACACTCAAGATCCAATACCATAGCCTTTATGGATCTCATATCGGCTTCCACTCTTAGACAATCGAATTCAGTGCAATACCCATTGGTTAGCCGACTTTTGTACATTTCATAGCTTTCCTGGCGTGTTTTCAGAGTCCGGCGAGCAATGGCCAACTTTGCGTCCAGAGCACGAACGGCGAAGTATGCTTTGGCGACCTCCGCTGTTACGGTTAATGTAACAACATTTTTGGCTGCGCTGGATGCTAGCAGTATGGCACGAGCTGCTTCACTGGATCTTCTATACTTACCAAAAAGATCAATTTCATATGCCACCAACGATTTTGCGATATAACTTTCATAGCCGTTAGAGGAGAATCCCTGGGTACCGCCAGCTCCCTGGGTTCCAGCTCGTGCCTGCCCAAGCTGTCCTATCACGGATTTGCGCGATAATCCGGTTTCAGATCCATCTCCTTTCAGGGCAATAGAAGGCAGCAGGTCGCTCATTGCCATTCCAACAGCAGCCATGGCTTCTTCCACATTTGCAATTGCTTGCCTTATATCTGCATTTTTTTTAAGAGCCATATCTTCAAGTTTATTGAGCGTAGGATCCCGGAAAGTTGTCCACCATTTCGCGCATGCGAACTCATCTATCTTGCCACCACAACCATCAACGATGGTAGGCAGATCAAGCTTTGGACGCCTATAATCCGGCCCAATGCTACAACCATTAGCAATAAACACCAAAGCAAAACACCACCAGCGGTAGACCATTGTTGGTAGATCGGATATTGTCACTTTCAACGCGCACCTCCAGACTTTGCAGATGACCTTTGTGAAATTTTTTCGCTGACACTTGTTACCAATACATACAACAAAGGAACAAACAATGTGCCGATTAGTGTAGATCCCAGCATTCCACCTATGATCCCGGTTCCCAATGAATTCCGGCAAGCGCTGCCTACTCCGGAACCAAACGCCAGAGGAACGCAGCCAAGGATGAAGGCAAACGATGTCATGATAATTGCTCGGAATCGTAGCTTAGCTGCATTTATGGCTGCATCCACGATGCTTTCTCCGGCATTGCGCCGCATTACAGCAAACTCCACCATAAGAATCGCGTTCTTTGCCGATAATCCTATGAGAGTTATTAGAGCCACCTGAAAATAAATGTCATTGTAGAACTTCCTTACAAAAACGGCCAGAACAGCTCCAAACATGGCAAACGGCATTGATAAAATCACCGAAAATGGCAAACTCCAGCGCTCATATTGGGCAGCAAGAATAAGAAACACCACCAGCAGTGCCAACAGCAGCGTCCCAAATGATGTTCCTCCATTTTCTTTTTCCTGGTAGGAGGATCCACCCCAAGCCAAGCTATAATCATCACCAAGAACTTTATTGGCAACCTCTTTCACCACTGCCATAGCGTCTCCAGATGAATATCCTGCGGCCGGAGTGCCGACAACCTTGGCTGATGCGAAAAGATTGAATCTTTCAATTACGTTAGGACCAACTTTAGGCACCAATTTCACAAGAGAAGATAACGGTACCATTAATCCCTTTGATGATTTCACATACACTTCATTTATTTGTTCAGGATAGGCTCGATAACTACCCTTCGACTGCATGAGTACCTTGAAATTTCTGCCGGATTTTACGAAATCATTTACGTAAGTTGCATTAAATGTGGCCGCTATTGTTGCATAGATATCATTAATTGGGACTCCCAGCGACAGCGCTTTCAGTTCATTTACATCAAGATAAAACTCCGGAGTGCTGGCATTGAAAGTTGAAGTTACTCCGGTCAATTCTGGACGTTTAGATGCCTCAGTAATAAACTCTTTAGTTTTCTCCTCCAATGCCCGGCTATTTGTTCCGCTGGTTCTTTGTATATAGGCTTCAAATCCTCCAGTCATGCTCATGCCCACAATTGGTGGTGGACAAAACGCAAATATCATTCCATCTGTCACTCCCATTCCGATGCCAAAAATCTTCTTCACAATATCAGTGGATGATTGTCCAATTCCCTTCCTTTCCTTCCAATCCCTAAGAGTAACAAACATTGTTGCAGTGCTGGTGGAAAGTGTGGAATTCATCATGTTAAAACCAGCTACAAACGCAGTACTGCGCACGGCTGGGTCCTTCGAAATCGCATCAGCAACTGAAGATATAGCACTTTCTGACCTAGTTAGAGACGCAGCTGGGTCCATTATGGCACAAGTTAATATGACTCCCTGATCCTCGTTTGGTACTAAACTACTGGGAATATTTTTGAACAGAAAAACCCCAACAACTATGATGGAGGAGATCAACAGCAGAGATGTTTGCACATTATGAATAAAAAAGCTGACTGCCTCCTTGTACTTTTCCGTTAATTTTTCAAAAAATACACCAAACTGTAGCAGTAATTTGTTTTCATGCAATTCTGTTTTCGTGTGATTTTTTAGGAAGACAACACAAAGTGCCGGTGTTAAGGTCAAAGCACATACACCAGATATAGCAACGGAAATGGCTATGGTTAAAGCAAATTGCCTATACATTGTTCCCGATAATCCACCCAGAAAAGAAACTGGCACAAATACGGAACATAATACTAGGACTATCGCCACAAGCGCTCCTGAAACTTCGTCCATTGCTTTGATGGTTGCATCTCTTGCATTGAGGTGTTCTGTCCTCATGAGGCGTTCAACATTTTCAATGACGACGATGGCATCATCCACCACGATACCAATCGCTAACACGAGTCCGAACAACGTCAGTGTGTTGATGGAAAATCCAAAAATCACCATGCCAGCAAAAGCACCAATGATGGAAACCGGTACGGCTAGGCAAGGAATAAGAGTCGCGCGCATGTTCTTTAAAAACAGCAAAATTACCATAAATACTAGAACGAAGGCAAACAGCAGCGTTTCCACCACCTCAAAAACTGAATTTCTAACAAACGATGACGTATCGAATGTAATTTTATGACTGATTCCTCGGGGATAACATTGGGATAACTCCTTAAACTTTTTTTCGACGATTTCTGCGGTTGCCAAAGCGTTAGCGCCCGGAGAAAGTGAAATCATAATGGGAACAGATGAGCAATTCCCAGCCCTTGATACGACATCATAGGAATAGGATCCCAGTTCCACATCCGCTATATCCTTAAGGCGCAACGCAGTTCCATCGCTGTCTGCTCTTATGATAATATTTTCGAATTCTTCGGGAGTGCTGTATTTCCCCTTTGCCGTAATCATGTAGCTACGATCAACCTTCACATCCAACGGCTGTTTCCCAATAGCCCCGGCCGAGCGCTGCATGTTTTGGGCCTGTACAGCAGCAATAATTTCGTTGGTTGTGAGATTCAGTTTGGCGAGTTTATCCGGCTTCAGCCAAATACGCATGGCATACTCACGTCCACCAATGACCTGAGCATCGCCGACGCCATCTAATCTTTTCAGTGCATCAATTATGTATAGAACAGCGTAGTTACCCAGATAGGAAGCATTGTAGCGATTGTCTTCCGAACAAAGCGCTATCATCTGCAGAATTGATGAAGATCTTTTGAGAACGGTGACACCATACCTTCTGACTTCTTCCGGTAACGAGGATGTAATGGCCTGGACACGATTGTTTACGTTAATCAAAGCCTTGTCCGCATCTGTTCCAACCTTGAAAAAAACAGAAATGGATGCCTTCCCATGGCTAGCAGTGGAGCTAATATAGATCATATCCTCCACTCCATTGACTTTTTCCTCTATTACGGAAAGCACAGATTCGGATATAACCTCAGCGCTAGCACCGGGATAAAGAGCTTCTATGTTAATGGTGACGGGGGTAATATTGGTTGGGTATTGGGATACGGGTAGGTTAAAAATCGATATCAGTCCAGCCAAAACAATGATAAAGGAAACGACGGTGGCAAATATCGGCCTATCAATGAAAAAACGAGAAAACACCGGAACCTCCTTCGATGGCTATTTCGACGCCTGCACCTTCAAAACCGCGTTGATTGGTTGCCCGGGGCGGGCTTTCATAATTCCTTCCGAAATAACCACTTCTCCTTCTTGCAAACCAGAATCCACGATTGCCTTATTACCGATGGATTCTGCCTTTATGGAACGAGCTTGAACTACTTTATCCTTACCTACCACGTAGGCGCTGCGGCTAGCCTCTGTTTGCACAATGGCGGATGTCGGAATGACCAGCGCATTCGTATACTCAGCACCCACTAATCGAACCCTGACGAATTGCCCAGGTAGCAGTAATCTTTGATGATCGTCGCTGGGAATTTCTGCTTTTATGGAAACGCTTGAGGTAAAATTATCTTCGCTGCTATCGATGAATATTATTTTTCCGGAATAGGGGTACACGGTTCCATCGGACATGATGACTTCCACTGCATAGCCGCCGGGCTTTAGTAACTGCACCTTTCCGGCAATATTGCTCTTGGCAATGTTGCTCCAAACTTCTCCAGAAACAGAAAAATTTGCATGCAAAGGAGATACCTGTACCATAGTAGTCAGCAGACTAGAATCCCCAGTTAAAGATATTAAATTCCCCACCGACTGAGCTTCCTTGCGCACAACGCCGGAAATAGGAGCCCTAACTTCTGTATAGCCAAGGTTTATTTCTGCTTCTTTCACAAGCCCTTCGGCGACCTTCAGGTTAGCTTCCGCTCTTTCGAAAGCCGCCAGAGCATCATCATGATCCTTTTGGCTAACTGCTTTATCTTTGTAGAGTTTTTTCATACGATCGTAGTCGCGGGTCGTTCTTCTCATCTCGGACTGAGCCTGCGCCAGTGTTCCATTTGCTTTTTTTAGCGCTGCCTTATAGGGTTCCTGATCAATCTCAAATAACTTATCCCCTTTGTTTACGAACTGACCTTCATGGAACAGTCTGGATTTCAAAATACCTGAGACCTGAGCCCGCACTTGGATTTCTAGAGATCCCGTTATTTTTGCCTGAGCTTCGATGATGAGCGGCACATTTTCTCGCACGACTTTCACAGCCCCGACCATCTGAGTCGGCTGCTGCGACCGTTGCTTTTTATCATCACATCCGGCGGCTAAGAACAACACCAACAGCAACAGCCTTCCAGAATAAGATGAAAAACGGCTCATTACGGCTCCTTCAAACAAACTCAACACAACACCATGGCTAAATATAGCACATCAGACGTACCGGCCATCGTAGTATTTATTAACAAAATATTAACTACTAGCCTGCAAAACGCGTAATTATCATACAATTTTACATGCCAAGTCAATAGCATGTGAGGGAGGGATTGCCCTATAAGCGTATCCAATGTGATATAGATAGACTGTTTTGAAATTAGGTTTGCAATGTTAGGTTTTTTACTCTAATATCAGGCTGATCATTGCGCAATCGAACGCACTTCCAAAGCATGTCATGCCTATGATCTAGGCCTAGGTTTATTCGGAGAAAAATCAAATTTTTCAGCATCTCGAGGCATGGGATCCTCGGATTTTCTGCTATGCCTTAAATTTATCGGTGAGTAAATTTTGTCTTTGCCCGAATTCTGGTTAGCCGCCTACTCCCGCGTTAGTATTCCCAAAATTTTTTCCAAAACGCCTTTTATATCCCTTCGATGGACCACCATATCTATGGCTCCGTGTTTTAGCAAATATTCCGACTGCTGAAACCCATCCGGCAATTTTTGATGTATGGTATCTTCTATGACTCTTGGCCCCGTAAAAGCTATGAGAGCTCCAGGCTCAGCGATGAGGATATCTCCAAGCATTGCAAATGACGCAGAAACACCACCGGTCGTTGGGTTGGTTAGCAGCACCAAATATGGCAATTCAGCTTCTTTTATTCTATTAACAGCCACGACAGTTCTCGGCATTTGCATAAGAGAGAAGATCCCCTCCTGCATGCGAGCACCTCCGGAACATGGCACCACCAAAAAAGAGTATCTTTTTTCAATGGCAAACTCAGCTGCAGCAATGAATCCGTTTCCCACAGCCATGCCCATTGACCCGCCCATGAAATCGAATAAAAAAAACACAGCTACTGTTTTGTGGCCACCTATGCAACCATGGCCAATGATTATTGCATCATTTTCTCCGGTGGTTTCCCGAGATAATTTAAGACGATCTGCATATCTTTTATTATCTTTAAACTTCAGGGGATCTGCATTGACGGACCCGTAGCGAATTTTCGTAAACTCTCCATCGTCGAACAGGCTCTTTATGCGCTCTGTAACTGGCAATTTCATGTGATTGCCACAGTGTGGACACACCTGCTGCAGCGAAACAAGCTCCTGGTGAAATATCATCTGCTCGCATTTTGAACATTTGTGCCACAGATTGTCAGGGACATCAGCCCCCACCAACGCTCTTATCTTCGGTCTCACAAACTTTGTTAGCCAATTCATTTTTTTGCACTTCTTGTATTTGGCATAGCAACTGCTCTATCAGTCATTGTGCTGCAACTAAGAATTTGTTTCAGCATTGGGGGGCGAACTCGAATTTACCATTTCCTTCAGGGGCTTACCGGCTTTAAAAAATGGGACATATTTTTTATTTATGGCCACCTTTTCTCCGGTTCTTGGATTTCTTCCTTCCATTGATTTCCTTTCTCTTATGCAAAAGGACCCAAATCCTCTCAATTCGATACGTGCTCCATTTTTTAGCGATGAGGTTATGCTATCAACCACTATGGATATGATTTTATCAGCGTTCCGGATGGTCATGTATGGACAGAGCTCTGCAAGCTTAGCTGTCAAATCCGACTTGGTCATGGTTTACTCCTACGATTTATAACTAGAATTAATACGAATTGGAACAATTTTGCTCTAATTCAAGAACTTTCTCTAATCACAGCATGAGATAATGAAATAATACACGAACATGCTAGTGTATACTCTATACTCAAATGTTGTATAAATAAACTATGGAATGCATAAAAAATATATCATCAGTAATAGAATTTTATGAAAAAAACCCGGGGCAATCGTTGGTAAATAAGTTGACAGGTCCATTGTCTGATACCCTCAACGTAACCAACGAAAATGTTTTAGTCATGGGATTTGGCCGAAAGTATCTAGAAGCGCTAGGAATAGAAAATGCCTACTATGCCATTCCAAATGGCTATCCCATCGAGCATTGGCCAAGCATTCGTCCCTTTAGGACTGTGGTGGTGGACGAGAAGAGCATGCCATTTCAACCAAATACTTGGGATATTGTCATTGTGATTCATTTTATGGAGTTTGGTGGAAATAATCCGTTTTTTTTGCAAGAACTTCGGCGCATAATCAAAAATGGGGGTAAATTAATGATTATCGCCGCTAACAAAAATAGCGTGTTTCCCAAAAAATGCGCCATAAGAAATATAAAGGTTAGTGTTGGGGGTATTGTTTCATCGCTGCTTAGTGCTTCATTTGAAGCTACCAATGTGTTTGGTGTCAATGATAGATTTGGGTTTTGGCCATATAGTTTTAGCTATCATTTGAACAAATATAGTGAGGTTCTCATGGATATTTTCCCGCTGTTGTCCAACATAGTTGTGATAATTGCCGAAAAGGTGGAACTGGCTGGCGTGCCGCTTAAAACTTTGGATGCTCCCGTGACCGCTGCGGGTGTTCAGTGATTTGATATGACATTAATGTTCAGTGCATTCACAAAAATTATGTTCGTGTGCTTGTAAATTGATTATTTTTTAATACTAATCTAGTATCCCATATGGATGTAGATTTGGATATTTGGGGGTAAAAAACATGACTTCTTCAACTGAAAAAAATGGTACTACGGATGGCGATAGCAACAAAAGAGGGAAAGATGGTTTTTTTGGGACATTTAACATGCCGCAGGTGGATATGGATGCACTGGTAAACCACCACAGGAGGAATTTGGAAATTTTGGGATCAATCAATAAGATGTCTGCGGAAGTGTATTCCGGCATTGTACAACTGCAATCAACATTCGTGAAACAAATGATGACTGAAATGAATGAACTTATTCAGGAAAAAGGCAAGCCATCGGAAATGGTGGCAAAATTTTCTGAATTTGCCAAAGACCATGTTGTAAAAGTTGTTGATAATAGCAAGCAAATTTCTGATTTGTTGGCTACCACTCAGCAAAGCGTAAATACTGCAATATTGAAACATTTTCGAGAATCAGTTGATGAGCTAAAGAGGAAAAATACCAACAGTACTGGTGGCGGCATTAGCTGAGAAAATTGTGGTTGTCCTGCCCGCGGAAGATTTTTTTGTGCGGGGCTTTTATGTCGTACATGCAGTGAAATTAATCAATTGCAAAGCAATCCGATAATGTAATACAATGTTGCGTGTTATTTGAGGAGGAAATGTTGGCATGATCTTTGGTGGTTTCATGCCTACGTTATAGGTGTATGGTGTAAAAAAAATCATAAGGAGTTGTAATGAAAACAAAAATAAGTTGTACTGTTGCGGTGTTTTCGCTGTTATGCGTTGGCTACGCTAGTGCTGGGACTTTGTTCAAGTCTAAAAAAACCGAAGGTAATGAGGTAGCTGCCGGGAAGGAGTCCGCCGGCAGTGCAACGCCTGGGGCCGAAGCCGCTGCCGGTGCTACCAAGGAGGCGAAACCCGATCATGTAGCTGATGATGATTCCGACGATGAAGCAGAGCCTGAGGCTAGCAAGAGTGTTCCCAAGAGCTCAAGCGGCGCTGCAGCTGGTCAGGAAAAAAAAAAAAGTAGCGATCCAGTCGTAATCAAGATAGGTCGCAAGGAAATTAAGCTAAGCCAGGTACTTGCGGGTGTTGATGCCCTTCCTCCTCAGATCAAAAAGGCCATACCCGCTGGGCGGTTGTTCGAGATTTTAAGGACACATGCCGTAGCTATGCATGTTCTGTGTGAGCAGGCCAAGAAGGTTGGCTTAGATAAGACAAAAGAATATGTGGAACAGCTTGGCAAGCTTAGTGGTGATTTACTTGCGAACTTATTGGTTAAGAGGGAAGTCACTCCGAAAATAATGGCTGCGTCTGAGAATGAGGCAGTCCTCAAGTCTGAGTATGCTAGATACTTGGCGGGATTCAAGAAGGGGAAGGAATACAAACTTTCCTTCATGACTTTAAAGAGCGAGTCGGATGTATCCAAGGTACTGGAACGCCTGAAGACGGAAGATTTTGCTGCGGTGGCCAAGGATAATGGGGCGCCTGTTCTGAAGGATGGCGGAGAATATGTGCCGATCAATATGCTCCCGAAAAGTGTGAGCAGCAAGCTAGCGGTTTTGAAGCCTGGGGAGTATACGAAAGAAGCAATCAAAGTGGGCGGTAATTTCTTGATATTCAAAGTAAGTGATATTCGAGACGCAGAGCCTTTGAAATTTGAGGAAGCAAAGCAGTCGCTGCTGGAATCTCTGACACGGAGAGAAGAGAGAAAGCTTTTGCTTAGGCTGAAAAAACAGTACAAAGTCGAAGAATTCAATGAGGATGGTACTCCGTTTAATCCTGATGCTCCAGTGTCTTCCTCCGACGAGGGTGATAGTGGTGCAGAGGATTCGCCACCGACGGCGGCTGGTGGATCTCCTGTACCGACGACTGGGTCTGCTGTGCCGGCGATACATACTGCACCACCAGTTACTCCATCAACTACGCCGACAACACCGCTTGCCTCGGCGGCAGAGGTGAATGTTCCTCCGGTTCAAGAAGCTTCGGTGGCTACGCCTCCGGTCGTGGTGCCGCCCACTGTAACTGCTCCAGCTCCGGTGCCAACGCATTCTCCGCAGCCAATTTCCGGTGTTTAGGTTTTGGCAATGGAATTTAGAGAGGCGGTGAAATTATGCTGAAATTAAAAACGAAAAGTTCTGCTAAAAAGCGGTTTAGTTTTACCGCTTCAGGTAAGATTATATGCGGTTCTGCCTTCAAAAGGCATAATCTGAGGAAGCGTTCTCAGAAGATGAAAAGGCAGGCCAGGGGAACGATGGTATTGAGTTGTAGTGATGCCCTAAGCGTGGTAAAATACATGCCCTATGGGTAAGAAAGTAAAGTGAGGTTCGTACTATGTCACGTGTAAAAAGGGGAGTTACTGCCCATGCTCGTCATGGGAAAGTGTTGAAGTTATCGAAGGGGTACATTGGTCGCTCCAGTAAATGTTTTCGCTCAGCGATTGAACGCTTGGAAAAGGCGATGCAGTATGCCTATAGGGATCGGCGCAATCGCCGGAGGGATTTTCGTAGACTGTGGATTACTAGGATTAATGCTGCCGTGCGGGAGTGTGGAATGAAATATTCGCAATTCATACATGGGCTGCGCATGGCGAACGTAACAACGGATAGAAAGATTTTGTCCGAACTGGCAGTGAATGACAAAGATGCTTTCGTTGCCATTGTAGACAAAGTTAAATCCGCGCTGTAGCTGTTGTTTTTGAATAGGCCAATTGGGGATCATCCAATGGAAGTGAAAATCTGCGATTTGCCTGAAGGCTATGTTCCATCGGAACAGGAAAATTTCATGAATGACCTGCAGCGGGAATACTTTAGGCGGAAACTTGTCGAATGGCGTAGCGAGCTCGAGCGGGAAAATGGGGATGTAATAAAGTACCTGCAGCAGGAAGAAAGGTCGTGCAACGATGAAGCGGATCGCGCTTCTAATGAGACGGATTTGGCCTACGAGCTGCGCACAAAGGAACGGGCACGTAAGCTTATCCGAAAAATTGATGATGCACTGCAGCGCATCATCAATGGTACGTATGGTTACTGCGAAGAAACCGGTGAGCCGATTTCACTGAAAAGACTGGATGCTAGGCCGATTGCCCTTCTCAGCATAGAAGCCCAGGAACGCCATGAAAAGCAAGAGCGTATCCAAAAAAGCAACTGAAATCGACTGGCTGCCGTGCTTTTTTGAGATTGCGCCAGCAGATGGTGATGTGTGTTTGTTGGGAACCAGGTTGTGGATGATCGGAGCGTTTCCTATGACCGCAAGCAACACACTTCCAAAGCATGTTACGTATAGTAGCGCTTTAAATAGTTGATTGGATCCTTTTGCTGTTGTACATGGACATCCACTGCTATTTTTCCTTTCTTCAGCAGCACAATGCGGTCTGATATTTTGGTGAGAAAATCCAAATCATGGGAAGCGATAACCATGGTTACACCGGTCTCACTGATGGATCTTAGCAGCTGTACCACATCCTGGATCGTTGCAATGTCTAGTCCAGATGTGGGCTCGTCACAGAGTAAAATATCCGGATTAATCATCAAGCTTCTGGCTAGTGCTACCCGTTGTTTTTGACCTCCTGACAGGGAGTTTGGATACGACTGTTCTTTCTCTTCTATGCCAAGATCCTTCAGCATCCCTCGAGCCATACAAAGATAATTCGCAGATTTTTCTCCATAAACGTCCTTGCTAGCCAAAAACTTAGTCGCGTACAAGAGATTTTCCAGTACAGTCATGTGGGGAAAAAGTTGAAAATCCTGGAACATAAATCCGGTTTTCCCGTTACATTCCAGTAACCCACAATCCGGCGTTTCCAGTCGCTGTATACAACGCAGCAGAGTTGATTTCCCACTGCCAGAAGGTCCAGCAAGTCCGAAAATACTGGATTTTTCTATCTCTATACTAATGTGATCTAATATTTTTGTTCCCTTGAACGTCTTGCAGACATCATGAATTTTTAGCATAGGACCGTCTCTTTTCAATTTTTCTGCCAACAAATTCAATTAGCAATACAAGAACGTAATAGTACACACCGGCAATGCAGAGAGGAGCAAAATATTCAAATTGCTCGGCGGCTACTATCTGAGATCGTCTCATTACATCCATTCCTCCGATAACAGCGATTATGGCTGTTTCCTTGAGCAATGCAATAATTTCGTTGATGAGAGCCGGAAGCACATTGGTGATAACCTGCGGCAAAATGATGTCTTTCCACATGTAATACTTAGGTATCCTAAGCGTTTGCGCAGCTTCAAATTGCCCTTTGGGTAAACTTTCTATGCCTGATCTAAGTATTTCCGAAACATATGCGGAACTATTGACGCCAAATGCAACAATTCCCGCTGCCAGTGTTCCCAATCTGACACCACAAATGCTGGGAATTGAAAAATATATGAAACTCAGTTGCAATATCAGCGGTGTACCCCTTATGATTGAAACAAATCTGTCTACCAAAAAAGCCAACACTTTTCCGTGGCGAAGAATAGACAACAACAGGCCCATCGTGGTTCCTATGGCAAACCCTCCGGCCAACAACTGCAGCATAAAGCCTATTCCCTGGCCTATGTAGGTGAAGTTAGTAAAAAGCTTTTCCATAATTATTTTGCCAACCACTTCTGTTTGAGCCGATCGATTTTTCCTTCCGACTTCAGCTTCGCTATGGTTTTATTAATTTTTTCCAGCAATTCAGATCCTTTTGGTAATGCAATGGCATATCCATCAGTGGATTCTGCAATCCAAGAAAAAGCCAATTCACTATTGTTGCGACAGAAAGCCTCGGCCTGAACTAAGTTGATGAACACACATTTCACATGACCAGCTTTGAGCATCTCTACGGCTTGATTGTTATTGTCGATGGCAACAATAATAGCCTGGGGAAAATTCTTTTTCAGCCACATTTCCATTGTGCTCCCCAGTTGACATGCAATCTTTAGTCCACTCAATTGATTTTTGTCAGTAACCGGATGATCTTTATTGTATATGGTGGCAAATACTTCCGTATAATATTCGGAAGAAAAATCGACTTTTTGTCTTCTTTTATCTGTGGCTGCAATGGCAGAAATGGCAGCATCTACGGATTTTTGCTGCAGAGACACAAGTATGGCAGAAAATTGCATTTCTTCAAATTGTATCTTTTTATTGAGTTCCTGGGCAATGAGTTTAGCCATATCAATATCAAACCCCTTTAATTCTCCATTTTCATAGTATTCAAAGGGCGGATAATCAGCACAAACAGCAAATTTCATGGTATTACTATTACCATCATCATTGCATCCACACAATAACGACAACAGCACCACAAAAGCCATGCGCATGCGCAAGCACGCCTTCATGGTTCTATGTGACCACCCTACGCTCATGCTTTAATCCCCTATTTCCATAAATTTCCAAATTTCATACAAAATCATCCTTCAATGGAGCGAAAAATGTCATCATCAAAAAACTTTGCGCTCGTTCCCAACTCTTCTTCAATTCTTAGAAGGCGATTATATTTTGCGACGCGATCTGAACGAACTGCTGCTCCGGTTTTGATTTGGCCTGTGTTCAATGCCACAGCTATATCCGCAATGGAGGTATCTTCTGTCTCTCCGGATCTATGAGAAATAATAGCTCTCATGCCGGCCTTGTGGGTCATTTCAACCGCCCGCAGGGTTTCCGTGAGCGTTCCTATTTGATTTGGCTTAATCAGCACAGCGTTGGCTATTCCTTCTTTTATGCCACGGGAAATACGTTCTGGGTTTGTGGCAAAAACATCATCACCAACCAACTGAATCCTATCACCAATCACATCCGCCATATTCTTCCAACCTTCCCAATCTTCTTCACTCATGCCGTCCTCTAGGGAAACAATCGGATAATCGGATATTAGCTTGCTGTAGTAGGTTGTCAGTTCGCTTGCAGAAAAAGCTTTTCCTTCCCCTTCAAAATGATATTTCCCGTCCCGATAAAGTTCTGTTGCTGCCACATCCAAGCCAATCACTACGTCCTTTCCTGGTTCATAATCGGCACTCTCTATGGCACTTACTATGAAATCTAGCGCTTCTCGGCTTGTGGATAGATTTGGTGCAAAACCACCCTCATCTCCAATGTTTGTGGTCAGGCCATTTTCTTTTAATTTGCTTTTCAGATTATGATAAACCTCAATTCCCATTCTCAGAGCCTCACTGAAGCAGTCGGCTCCAACGGGAATGATCATGAATTCCTGAATGTCTAGCTTATTATCAGCATGCACCCCGCCATTCAGTATGTTCATCATCGGCAATGGTAGAACATCAGCGCCGATTCCACCAATATATTTATAGAAGGGAATTTTTTTCTCAGCAGCTGCGGCCTTCGCCGTTGCTAGACTAACCGCTAAAATGGCATTAGCTCCCAATTTCCCCTTATTAAAACTGCCGTCCAGATTAATCATTTCTTCGTCGATTTCTAGTTGATCAGAAGCTTCCAACCCAATAATGCATTCGGATATTTCATCATTGATATTGTCGACGGCTTTCCGTACCCCTTTTCCACAATATCTGTCTTTGTCACCATCTCTCAACTCAACGGCTTCAAACGACCCAGTTGACGCTCCGCTGGGTACGATGGCGGCTCCGGATATCCCATCCTCTAGTTCTACCACTGCTTCGACCGTCGGATTACCTCTGGAGTCTAAAACTTCACGACCAAACACACTAACAATCACACTCATGCAACATACTCCCAACCTAATACGAAAAAACTACAGCCAAACATGCGGAGTTATATCCACATGCTCCAAGCATCGTATATGACAAAGCGCATTTTATCAAGGGATGAGAGCTTTTGGGAGCCAAATTCATAGGGCGTGAGACCGCCTTGTGGGAAGAAATTGAGTACTATCCACCAAAAGAACGAATCATTCCTCCCCAGAATTTCAAAATGGATTTTTATATTATACTCAATCACCGTAAGAAATTGGATTTTATTAGCGAGTCTTTATTGTGATTACAGCATTTGCCGTCTGAAATCTCACTATGATTGGGTATATACTCGATCACCGTAGGAAATTGGATTTTTATGCACGAAAAACCAGCAAATTTCCGATACATAAGTTCGCTTTCTCAGCGTGATTGAGTATATACATTACCTGCTTTGAAAGTGCATTCGTTAGCGCAATGAGCAGCCTTATATCTTAGTGAAAATTCGACATTACAAATGCACTTTCAAAACAGTTTATGTATATGATTCCATTTTTGGTATGTAGAGTTTCTTCTTACTAGAGTGATGTTTTCGCTGATTTTTCAGCGATCTCTGAATGTTTATCTCCGTGACGTCAGCGTCGGCTTTTTTCTTTGGAGCCTATTCGTTTTTTAGTATTTTGTTAACAGATTTACTATATCACTGGGAACTGTAAGTTTTGTGATATTGTTTGGAGATTTTTATGAAAAGGATATTTTTTCATTTAATTTTTACATCGGCATTGTCGTTGCTGAATATTGCTAATGTAGATTTTTGCTGTGCCGCTGACCATGTAGCAGACATTGCTCTACTGAAACAGCAAATTGAACTTCTACAGCAGAAAATAAGTGCCCTTGAAAAGAGTTGCATCAAACCAGAGCAGCAGGCACGATCAGTACAATTACCGCAATTGCAACAGAAATCATTCCTGTCAGCATTAGCGAAAGTTCCACAAGTTGCCACTGTGCCTCAGGCAGATAAGCCCATCGATGATGGCAATTATTTGGGAAAAGTTCCCGATTCCAAAATCAGTGGTTCCGCCAATGATAAAGTTGCTGCAAAAACCAATTTCGTCATCCCGGGTCTTAACACGACAATATCACTTTCTGGGTTTATAGATTTGTGTGGCATATATGATCTAGAAGGAACTACGGGAGGAATTATTGATACCAACGGAGAGGGTGCCTACTATTCAAATTTACGCACATTGGCTACAAATCCTACGAGCACCACCAATGGTAATTTCTTTTTTCACGCACGGGCATCACGACTTGCCGTAGCATCAAAAACTCCGATTGATGGCAAACACGATTTATCGATCTGTTTGGATGTAGATTTTCTTGGTGATCCATCTTCATCTCCTCTTATTACCAATGGGTACCTTCCTAGATTAAGGCATGCCTATGCGAATCTATATGGCTTTACTATAGGACAAGCTAATTCCACGTTTACCGATTTAGTTACCTACGGCGAAACGGTGGATTTCGGTGGTCCGGTGGGTCATTGCCAAATAAGACAGCCGCTCATAAGATATAAAATGAATCCGTGCTGCAGCACAACTTTGGAGTTTTCCATTGAAAATCCAGACAGCGAATTTTTAACTCCTAATCTTTATATGCTTTCCACGTCTTTAGCAAAGTTAAAAGAACCACTGAAGGAAAACCTAAAAGGAGAAAACCGATTTCCAGACTTGGCTGCGGCTGCGTCCTATGACAAGGATGATTTATATCTGCGATTAACAGGGCTTATGCGGATCAATTCTGTGTGCCGCGTGGTGAACGGCAATTCTGAAACCTTTAATGCTATGGGATTTGCGCTGGCTTTAAATCTGAGATATAAAATTTTCAAACACGATGAATTTTTGGGAAAGATATCCTATGGTAGCGGAGCTGGTCGCTATTTTACTGACATATATTGCATGGCAACATACTTCGATGAACATGGAAAATTACACTCCAACAAAGCATTGCAATTGTTTGCTGGCTATAAACATATGTGGAACGAAAATCATAAAATCAAATCTTCCGTTATCTTTGCCTATCTCAAGAATTATAATTGTTCTGCATTGAGGAATAAGATTGCTGAAAGCGGAATAAATGATGCTGAGTTAAATAAGCGCATCGATCTCGTCAACAAAGCCATAATGTCATTTCATGCTAATCTAAGCGGGAATTTAACCGACAACGTCACGGTATCTATCGAATATATGTTTGGGAAACGATGGACCGAAGCCAACAGGACCGGAATATTGCAGCGAATTACTTTTGGTTGCAAAATATTATTTTGACGCGATATGTTATGCTGGTCAGCCGTGTTTTTTATGTTCTGGGGAGAGATGTCTGCACATCATCCCCGCAGGGGAGTAATTTTCGTTCTTCTGGATTTCTCAATCCTAGAATATCAATAACATTGTTCAAATTCTTCGTTGGCAATGGACGCATATTTTTGGTTCTTTAAAGTAACTGTTACATTGCCGGAAGTTAGATTGTTTTTATTTTTAAATATAACCCATTGTTCGATGGCTCCCGGCCTTTTAGCCAACAGCTGTTCCCTTTGAAAAATGAATCTTATGGCTCCTTCGTTATCTCCGGATGCTTTGCAAAAAGTTACGATAATTTTGTTATCTTTTTCCACCACAGACAGAATTTTTATTTCTTTCAAATTTAGCGTTTTTTCCAGAAGAAAGGCCATCGGAGATGAATAAACCGTCGTTTCTGTTTTTTCCTTCAATGCTCTATCATACTGAATAAACCTATTGTTTTTGATCAAGACAACTTTTCCATGGGAAGATTTGCAAGCCATCTTTAGAGCAAAGATGCCGTTAATTCTTTTCATAAAAAAGCGTCCATCCGAGATGCCATCGCTATTTTGCTCTTCAAATTCAGCAGTAATGGTATTTATGGCATTTAAATATTCCTCAATTAAAGTTCTCAACTTGCCATGGTCCATGGCCGTTGCATCGGCGCTGGGGGCTGATATTTTTTTATTACCCGGCGGCAATTGTGATTTTACATCGCCCAGGAGCAATAAGTGAATCATATGTACAATTGTCAGTGTTTTTAAATGGTCACTCATCAAGTAATTAACCTTTTTGTGTATTATTCTCTTAATTATTCCTATAATGCCGATCTCATTTTTGATTGTATCCACATACTATCTCATCAAACAAATAGCGGAGATATTTCTTCCCTGCCTAGTGTTAGGATTCGCTTGGGTAAAACGATGGCTGAAATAGACACTATGGTTTGCGTAGGTATTAATATTTAACCATTGTATATTTTCTTCTGGCACTGCCATCTGTCGTAATCTGTCACGGCAGAATTTTTGCAAATCGAAATACTTTTTGTCATTTTTTATCAGGAAACAATCGTTGGCATTGGTGAAATTTTGCTCAAAATCACTGCTTATTTCGTAGCTTTCTACTGCAATGGCCGGGCCAATTATGGCGTGGATATCTTCCGGTTTGCACTTGGCCACTTCCGTGATTTTATCTATGGTGGATTCAATTATTCCTCCTACCGCGCCTTTCCAGCCACAATGGGCTGCGCCTATGATCAAAGGTTGTTGCCGGTGTTGGCAGAGATCTGATCTTCCGTTGCAATTATTTTGCCCTAGCGTGTTTCTTTCATCCGAATTTTCACCATATTTCCTTTGCGACGGGCCCCAGAATAGGATAGGGACACAGTCCGCCGTCAAGACTCCGATGGCAATTCCGATTGTTGCCGTCACCAAAGCGTCCGCTTCAATATCTGGATCGATTGCCGTTGTACTATCAATTGCAACGCAAATATTGCTGTGTATTTGTTTGAGGGTAACCAATTTTTCTGCATTGAAAAGATTTTTAATGGTATCCAAATTCTCTAGGACGTCCCCAGGATTGTCGCCTATGTATTTGCTGCAATTACCAATATTTTTTCCAAAAAAACCGTACCCAACCTCTGGAAATGCACGATCGCGGTGAACAGCGCATGTGGAAGTGAGATGTGGAGGAGAAATTTTCACTTTTTATCTTTCCATAGCTGCGTCATCACCTGGAATCAGCCCAAGAGCAAGCATATAGGTGTCCAGCAGAAGATCTTCATTCTCACGATCTTCAATCTTCATTTTTTTTATTTTTATGACTTTTTTCATGATCTTGGGATCAAATCCCTCCGATTTTGCTTTGGCGTAGATATCGGTGATTTGTTCTTGGATTTCCGATTTTTCCGTTTCCAAATTTTCAATTTCCTCAATATATCGCTTGAGACTGCTGGCTTCCGCTGAATGCATTTATACCACCTTTCATTAATGTTCATATTTCCAGAAGAATTATTATAATTGGCGCACAATAAAAAACAATACTTATTAGGTTTTCGGGATTGACCTATAATACCATTCCTCAGAACAAATTATCCGAAAGCTTTTTCGGGAAGCCCGAACACGAGTCTGCCAAGCGCTTGCTGAGAGAAATTAATAATGAGGAATGGCATAAGCATATAAAATGATATGAAGAACTTGGTTTATTCGGAGGAAAATAATGTAAAATACATTGTTGAAGATATTATCTTGCTCGGTTAAACAGAAAAGCCAAATGCCGCTCAAAATCAGCTCAATTGCTTGGGCTTTCCGTTTGTTTACTCATTCATCAAAAATTTAATCTACGATGGTTGAATTTTACCAAGGCTCTGCTGCGAAAAAAAGCCAAAAGCATGACTATATATTGCACCAACCTAGTTTTTACAATATATTACAAGCTGGTACGTTTGTGAGTAATTTGGTAGACTATGAACACTGATTTTTATGCTTGCCCTGCTCGAGTATTACCAGGTTTGCGTGGGTTCTGTTTCGATGGTTAAGTTCTATACGTATGCCAAGTGTGTCCTGTGTGGTGAGCACGCTGTTGTACGCGGTGGTAAGGCTGTGGCGTTTCCTCTGAGTCACTACAGTTGTTCCGTGCAATACGAAGATACCAATGATGATACGATCGTAGCCAATTCAACTAGTTATGATGGTGCAAACTGCGACGAGTTGCTTCACAGGCTCATAGCGACAGCTCTTGAGATCACAAATATTCCGAAAATTACAGGTACTTTTGTCATCAATAACAACATACCGATTGCAGCTGGGCTAGGGAGTTCCGCAGCTATTTGTGCAAATCTTGCGAGAATATTTAAGCATTTTGGCTTTTGTTCGGATGTTATCGGTTTAGCAACTCAGCTGGAAGATATATTTCACCAAAATAGCAGCGGGCTAGATCCCGCAGTGGCGGTGATTAATAAGCCGATAATCTTTCAGAATAGAAAGATTGTGGAAGTGCTGCACATTCCTTCATGGCCATGTCTGATGGTTTCCTATTCCGGAAAAAGTTCTCCAACGAGCGAGTGTGTGAGAATTGTGAATGATATTTTTACTCACAACATCGAAAATGCGATTGAATTGGATGGACAAATGAATGAGGCATCCAATTTATGTGAAGTTGGCCTAAAAGTTTCAAATTTTGATGCTCTAAATGAGGGTATAAAGTTGGGATATGATGTCTTTCGGAGGTGGGGATTGTGCTCGCCATCGCTGAAGTCCCATGTGGACGCATTGTTGGACAGCGGAGCTGTTGCTGCCAAACCGACGGGGTCCGGGCTGGGCGGATTTGTAATCAGCCTGTGGAAGGAAAAACCAAAACTGCTCCATACTAATGATAATATATATTTGACATTAGGTGGTCCTTAGTATATTAAAATTTTGGTTGTGGTATTCATTTCATGTGACTTCATTTGGCACTAATAATTTAGACAAAAGAAAGGAAACAATGGGAAAAGAAGATTGGGGCGTTAAAAGAGTGTGCCTTGAATGCAGCACTCGTTTCTACGATTTTAATAAAATGCCAATCGTATGCCCTTCGTGTGGAGCGGTGTTTGATCCGGAATATTTATTGAAAAAGAAAAACAAAATTACGCGAGACAAAGGTGATGACATTGTTGGCATCGATATCATTGATGATGAATTGGAAGATGAAGCAGATGATGTTATTCCCATGGATGATACCAGCAGTGATGTTACCTTGGATAATCCGAAGGATAAATGAAATTATACACTATTTTCAGGCAAAATTTGTCCGCTTCTCGCTGGGAGTGTTGGTGTTAGTGTTCACTGTTGCTGCTAATGTTGGCGGCGATGTCGCCGTTGCAAATGGTAATGATCTGGAAGAAGAATCGTTGGCTGAAAATGAAGATCTTAGACAATCTCTGTGGGATTCTCCTCCCGTAGAACAATTTGAAGCAAACATACAAATTCTTGATAAAATCAGCGGGAAAGCATTTCGTCAAAAAATAAAAGTGGGAAATCTCGTAGCGTTTGGTACCATTGGCATTAGACTTAGGCGGTGTTTTAGAAATAGCCCCGAGGAGAAGAAAGAAGTGTATGCCTTTGTGGAAGTAGAAGAAAACGGACATAAAATATTTTCTAATTGGCTTTTTGCATCATCTTTGTCAGTGAACCTATTTTCTCACCCGGTATATGATATAAGAGTAGAATTTAATGAAACTGGAGCAAAGTAACCGAGTTGTGCATACCTAATTTTCCGAGCGAAAAATACTTTATAATTTCGGTTATCGTTGATTTTATCTGTGCATAGGAGATAGCATGGGTGTGGCAAAAACTTTTGGAGAGCCCGATGAAACCGTATGTCATAGTGTTGGGGAACGAAAAAGGTGGTACCGGCAAATCGACCATCGCAATGCATCTCGCCGTATATCTGCTGCATGGCGGATTCAGAGTAGGAACCGTAGATGTTGATGCTCGCCAGGGAACCTTTAGCAGGTATTTTGAATACCGCAAAGCATCATCGGTAGGTGGATTGCGTGTGCCGACTCACTTCGCGGTCCGGAAAAGTCCGGCCGAAAATATTGCTCAAGCCAAAGCCGATGAGAATGATGATTTCCAAAAGGCCATGGCGGCGTTAGATGACCATGATTTCATCATCATAGATACTCCCGGTAATGATACTTTCCTATCCCAATTGGCTCATTCCTATGCTGATACTCTCATTACTCCGCTCAATGAGAGCTTTGTCGATTTGGATGTGCTGGTAAGCGTCAAGGGCAGCGATAACAAACGGCTGCACCCGAGTATTTATGCGGAAATGGTCTGGAATCAACGGAAAGAACGCGCCAAAAGAGGGGAAAAACCAATAGACTGGATTGTGCTGAAAAATCGTCTTACTACTCTCTATAGTAAAAATAGGAGCGAGATTAATTTGGTACTCGAAGCTTTGTCTAAAAGGATAGGTTTTCGCCTTTGTGGTGGATTTTGCGAGCGCGTTGTATTTAAAGAATTGTTTTTATCTGGTTTGACTCTATTGGATTTAGAATTATCTAACCAACAAATGTCACTATCTCACGTATCCGCTAGACAAGAATTACGGGAACTGATAACTTTCATGAGATTGCCACATACGGAGAAGTAATTAGTGTCGTACATAGTCCAAAAATTTGGCGGAACTTCCGTTGCCACTTTGGAGAGAATCCGCAATGTAGCGGACATTGTAGCTCGCACAGTGAAATTACAAAAAAAAAATCCCGTTGTAGTGGTATCGGCAATGGCCGGAGTAACGAATAAATTCATAAAATTTGTTAATGAAATGGGTATATTCGAGGGCGATGCCGAATATGATCAAGTTGTATCATCGGGAGAATTCGTTACTGCTGGACTTGTGGCCATTGCATTGCGGAATGTTGGAATTGGGGCGCGGTCATTTGCCGCGTGGCAGGTGCCAATTATTACGGATGCCAACTACGGTCGTGCCGTGATTGGGAGCATTGATCCCAACGGTATCAGGAAAAATCTAGAAAATGGAGTGGTCCCTGTTATCTGCGGATTTCAGGGCATTAGTCCGGAAAAGAAGATCACCACGCTTGGTCGTGGAGGATCTGACCTCACGGCCGTAGCCGTAGCATCAGCCATTGCAGCGGAATTATGCGAGATCTATTCGGATGTAGATGGTGTCTACACCACGGATCCAAATTTTTTCCCGGAAGCAAGAAAAATTGAAGAGATTAGCTATCAGGAAATGCTGGAAATGTCCATGCATGGAGCAAAAGTCTTGCAGGCGCAGTCAGTAGAATACGCTCGGAGACACAATATGGTAATTCGCGTTGCGTCTAGCTTTGTGGATAATGGTGGAACAACCATTTCCCATAAAATATCTCCCAAACCATTCTGTGCTCTTGCCGTCACTCATAATCTCTCTTTTATTAAAATTGTGCACGAAAAGGAAGGCGATATTGATGAAATAGTCAAAATTTTGCAAATGCATGTCGTTCAGGTGATCCATAAAAAAATTTTGCAAAACGGTTCACATAAATTCATCATTGTGGTGGATAAAAAACAAACAGATTTTATCATGAACTTGCTGTCTGGCATGAGCTTCGTATCTAGCGTCGGTAGGGAAATGGTGAGAAAAAGCTTTTCGCAAATCAATGTCATAGGCACGGCAGCATTAGCCAATGTAAGCAATCATCTCATTGGAGAACTAAAGAAAAGCAGAATAGATGCGTTTATCGGCTCCAGCAGTCCATTTCGCATTGGCTTAATTGTACCCAGCGATAAACTCATTGATGCCGTCGATGCTTTACATAAATATTGTGGATTATCTGCATGACAAATTACCAAAAAATCAACAAACTTATGGAACGGGGCCGCGAATTACTTGGATCGAAATATGCGCTGCTGGGAGGAGCCATGACCTGGATCTCCGATGCAAATCTGGTGTCGGCCATGGCTAACAGGGGAATGTTTGGAGTTCTGGCATCGGGCGCCATGGATGGCATAGTTCTTAGCAGGGAAGTAGCATCAACGCAATTGAAGACTCCTTACAATTTCGGCGTAAATATTATTCTCATGAATCCGCATTTGCACGATCTGGTAGATGTGTGTGGTGCAGCCCACGTGTCCCACATTGTTTTTGCCGGAGGCATTCCTGACAAGACCATCATCGATAAATCCCACAGTTACGGCATGCGGGTGTTCGCCTTTGCCCCAATCCTATCCATTGCCAAAAGACTGTTCAAGCACGGCATAGATGCTCTAATTTTGGAAGGGAACGAAGCCGGAGGACATGTTGGCTCCGTTTCCACCATGGTGTTGATTCAGGATATTCTGCTAAATATGAAGGAATATCCCATCGTGGTGGCGGGAGGAATTTTGCGGGGAGAAGTATTCGCCAGCCTATTGCAGTTGGGTGCGGTTGCTTGCCAAATGGGAACGATTTTCGCTTGTTCCCGGGAATCGGGAGCTCATCCAAATTTCAAGCGAGCTTTCCTGCAAGCAAAGGGCCGAGATGCGGCGACTCCTGTTCAGCTACACAAAAAATTTTCCATAGCTCCAGTTCGAGCCATTGCTAACAGAGCCACGGAAGAATTTGTAGAAAAACAACGAGAAATCATCGCTAGGTTTGAAAGAGGTGAAATTTCTGCCGAAGATGGGCAGCTAATGTTGGAACATTTTTGGGTAGGAGCTCTCCGCATTGCGGTAAAGGATGGCAATGTGGATAGGGGATCGCTCATGTCTGGTCAGATTGTGCAGCTTATAACCAAAGAAAAAAGCCTTAGTGAAATAATTAGCGATATCATGAATGAAGCAGAATTGTATCTTAACAATACTGTGTGCAGTGGTTAAATACTGTAATTTTTATCAGCAAAAACCATATTTTATTTCCTATAATTAACAATTATGTAACCATAGTGGCGATAATATATTGACATGTGTTTATGATTTCCATATGGTAAATCTTACACCTATATGTATTTCGGGGTACCACAGTGAAGAAAAATGCCACCAAAATTGCTGTTTTGTTGCAGTGCCTGCTGTTCCTAGGTTCTGTTAGCAAAATTACCGCAGTAATAAATACCGTTGGTAACTATGTCAAAGAAAAAAATGTTAATGATAACAAAGACCATTTCAAATTGATAAAAACAGCTGAAAATGTTGTTAATAACGATAATAGCTTTTGCAACAACTTGTGCATCAATGGTGCTTTTTCCATTAGTCTCGCAGAAGAACTAAAAAACGCCATCAACAACAATGTAATAAACCGGGATTCTCATGAAAATTTAGATAAAAACCGTGCGAAATTAGGCGATGATTTTTGTGAAAGTGAGAATAATGAGCATTTAAAAGAATCGGGGGCGAAGAAAGAAAGACGGAAAAAATTGGCGGAAGAAAAGAAGAAGCTGGAGGAAGAAAATAAGAAGCTGAAGGAAGAAAAGAAGCAGTGGGAAGAAAGAAGGAGTAAGCGCTTGGAAGAAAGACAGAAAAAGCTGGAGGAAGAAGGGAAGCAGAAGGAGAAGCTGGAGGAAGAAAAGAAGAAGATAGAGGAAGAAAAGAAGAAGCAGGAGGAAGAATGGAAGAAGATAGAGGAAGAATGGAAGAAGAAGGAAGAAGAAAAGAAGGGGAAGAAAGAAGAAAAGAAGCAGCAGGAAGAAGAAAAGAAGCAGGAGGAAGAAAAGAAGCAGCAGGAAGAAGGGAATAAGCAGAAGGAAGAAGGGAATAAGCAGAAGGAAGAAAGAAGGAGTAAGCGCTTGGAAGAAAGGAAGACTCTGGGAGAAGGGAAGCTGGAGGAAAAAAAGAAGCAGCAGGAAGAAGGGAAGCAGAAGGAAGAAGGGAATAAGCAGAAGGAAGAAGGGAAGCCGGAGGAAGAAGAGAAGAAGCTGAAGAAAGAAAAGAAGCGGAAGAAAGAAGAAAAGAAGCAGGAGGAAGAAAAGAAGCAGGAGGAAGAAGATAAGAAGCTGAAGAAAGAAAAGAAGCGGAAGAAAGAAGAAAAGAAGCAGGAGGAAGAAAAGAAGAAGCTGGAGGAAGAAGAAAAGAAGCAGGAGGAAGAAAAGAAGAAGCTGGAGGAAGAAGAAAAGAAGCAGGAGGAAGAAAAGAAGAAGCTGGAGGAAGAAGGGAAAAAACAAGAAAATATCATTGGCACCGACAAAAAAAACAAAGGTGAAAAAAAAGGCATTGTCATATATACTGCAGGGAAGGGGCTTGGAGAAAATACTGGGATTAGAAGCATAATGAGAAAGAAAAATTTTGACTTTCAATCCCCAGGCAAAGAATTAGTTAAAAAAATTTCAAAAGAAATAGGCAAGTTAATAAAGTGTGAAACTGATTCATTAGGAAAAACCAAATTGATAATAGAAAAAGGCGATGTTAGTATTGTCTTACACGAATCTGATGAACCAAAAGAAGCTGAAATTATCAAAGAGATACCAACCAAACTAACAAAGTTTAAGAAGTTAGATGTGCTATCAAAAAAAATTCTTAATAAAATAATTAACATGCTGACATGTACAACTAATTCGCAAAAAATGACTGAACTTGTAATATCACCTCAGGTGTCTGATCCAGAGA
This sequence comes from Holosporaceae bacterium, assembly GCA_031288225.1. Classification (GTDB taxonomy): domain Bacteria; phylum Pseudomonadota; class Alphaproteobacteria; order UBA3830; family UBA3830; genus BNWE01. The sequence goes on from JAITRU010000048.1 coordinate 36,870, forward strand.
GATAGTTTCATTAAGGTGTACCAATCAAGATTTAATCTGACAATTGATGTATAATACCATTTCCCATTGTTAAATACAGATAATTTGTTGTGATAGTTTTTATTTGATGCTATATTTTTAGTCAATATAGTCGCGTCGGGAAAAATGTGTTACGATGCTATTGGTTTATCAGGAGAGTAATTATGTACCATAGCGTTGAATATCGGCAAGATGTGCTAACCTTTTGTAATATGAATGGAAAT
>JAITRU010000050.1 GCA_031288225.1 Holosporaceae bacterium
CCTCTGTCGTTCGGGCGCAGCTGTGTAATATTTGTCCCATAATGCCTCCTTTTCTATTGGGGATAATTCGTATTTTAGCTCATTCGCGTCGCCTCCACAATATGGGATCATACAACTAGGCACTGTTAACAAACCTCAATCCCCGCAGTGGTATATATCTTGACTATTCCCTAGTATATTGGCTAAAATACCATTCCTATGCAAAATTTGATATCATCAATTTTATAAGTTGTTAATTTTGGATGTTGTATTTTGTTTTACAAACCAAAGGCGTTATGGTATTCCTTTGCTGCGCACCGGTGGTGCGATGCTATGGTATGGTGTTGTGGGGGTATTTTCAGTAACTCCTGGTGTTTTTATTGGTTATTTTTGCCAATGTTATGATTTTTTTCCTCGCATATTTTGTTATGCGTTTTTTTGTTGTATACTGAGGACTGCTGTTTGCAAAAATTGAAGTGAAAGGGGCAATATGCCGACGATTAATCAGTTGATTAGAAATCCTAGAAAGGATTTGGCTAAGAGGAATAAGGTTCCGGCTCTCCTATCTTGTCCACAGAGAAGAGGAGTTTGTACCCGTGTGACGACTGCTACTCCCAAAAAACCGAACTCTGCTCTCAGAAAGATTGCTCGTGTGCGTTTGACCAGCGGTTTTGAGGTAACCTGCTATATTCCGGGAGAAGGACATAATCTGCAGGAGCACTCGGTTGTCATGATTCGGGGAGGGCGTGTTAAGGACCTTCCGGGTGTCAGATATCACATTATTCGCGGGACTTTGGATACGCAGGGCGTTAAGGATCGTCGCCGGGGTCGTTCCAAATACGGCGTTAAAAGACCAAAGTAGGGGGATTGTTATGGGACGTAGAAGAGCGGCGGAAAAAAGAGAGGTGCTGCCGGATCCGAAGTTTGGCAGTGTTGTTGTCACCAAATTTATTAATGCATCGATGTTTGATGGTAAGAAATCCATTGCTGAGAGGATATTGCACGGAGCATTTGATCTAATTCAGAAAAAAGCCAATAAACCTGGTATAGAGGTTTTTGAGGAAGCTTTAGCCAATGTTAGTCCTTCGGTGGAATTGAAATCCCGAAGGGTTGGTGGAGCTACCTATCAGGTGCCGGTGGAAGTGCGCAGTGAGCGGGCTTTGGCGCTGGCAATTCGTTGGATTATTGCGTTTGCCCGGAAACGTTCCGAGAAAACTATGGAACTGAAGTTGCAGGGTGAACTGATGGATGCTTTTAATGGCCGCGGTGGTGCCATAAAAAAGCGGGATGACACCCATAAAATGGCGGAAGCGAATAAAGCTTTTGCCCATTATAGGTGGTAGGTAGGCTGGGGTGGCAATCATGGCAAGAAAATCTCCAATCGGAAAGTATCGCAATATAGGTATAATGGCCCATATTGATGCCGGAAAGACCACCACGACTGAGAGAGTGTTATTCTATACGGGTCGTTCACATAAAATCGGTGAAGTTCACGAGGGCGCTGCTACCATGGATTGGATGGAGCAAGAGCAGGAGCGTGGTATTACCATTACTTCTGCGGCGACCACCTGCTATTGGCAGGATCATCGCATAAATATCATAGATACTCCAGGTCACGTCGATTTTACCATTGAGGTAGAACGTTCTTTGAGGGTTCTTGATGGTGCAGTTGCTGTTTTTGATGGGGTTGCCGGTGTTGAGCCTCAGTCTGAAACCGTCTGGCGGCAAGCAGACAAATATCACGTACCTCGCATATGTTTTGTTAATAAGATGGACCGGGTTGGGGCGAATTTCTTTCGCTGTGTGGATATGATAGTGGATCGGCTTGGAGCCCGTCCCATGGTCATGCAGCTGCCGGACGGCAGCGAAAGTGATTTTATCGGTGTAATTGATGTGCTTCGCATGCAGGCCTATCATTGGAAGGATGAAACAATGGGAGCTGAGTATCAAACCATTGCGATTCCTGCAAAATATGCGGAACAAGCAACGGAATATCATCAAAAATTGGTTGAGATGGCTGTGGAGCAGGATGATGCCCTGATGGAGGCGTATTTGGAAGGTGTAGAACCCACGGTGGATCAATTGGTTGCCTGTGTCAGAAAAGGAACGATCTCCGGCGAGTTTGTGCCGGTTTTTTGTGGCAGTGCCTTCAAAAACAAGGGTGTTCAGACATTGCTGGACGGAGTAGTAAATTTCTTGCCATCTCCATTGGATATTGGTGCAGTTACTGGTCACGAAGTTGATGGAGATGGAGAAATACTGCGATCTCCCAGCGACGAGGAGCCTTTGGCTGCTCTTGCTTTCAAGGTCATGACCGATCCATTTGTGGGGTCCCTTACCTTCGTCAGAATCTATTCTGGTTGTCTTGAATCCGGAAGTTATGTGATAAATTCCACCAAGGGAGATCGGGAGCGGGTTGGACGATTGCTGCTGATGCATGCCAACAATCGTGAGGATATAAAAGAAGCCTATGCCGGTGATATTGTGGCAGTTTGTGGTTTGAAATATACCACTACCGGTGATACACTTTGTTCGCCGCTCAAACCGGTACTTCTGGAGAAAATGGAGTTTCCGGATCCGGTTATAGAAGTAGCTGTTGAGCCTAGATCCAAGGCAGATCAAGAGAAAATGGGCATTGCGCTGTCGCGTTTGGCAGCGGAGGATCCGTCGTTTCGGGTTAGCATGAATCCGGAGACTGGTCAGACGATCATCAAGGGGATGGGCGAGCTGCATCTGGAAATTATCATTGACCGCATGAAGCGGGAGTTTAAGGTGGAAGCAAATGTTGGCGCACCGCAGGTAGCTTACCGGGAGACCATATCAAAGGCAGCGGAAATCGATTATGTACACAAAAAGCAGACGGGAGGAGCCGGTCAATTTGCTAAGGTTATATTAAAATTTGAGCCAGGAGATTTTTCTGCTGGCCTTGAGTTTGAAAGTAAGATTTTTGGTGGTGCCATCCCGAAGGAATATATTCCCGGAGTGGAAAAGGGCTTGCGTAATGTTGCGGAATCTGGTTGTCTAATAGGGTTTCCAATTGTTGGCGTCAAATGTACCCTTGTGGATGGTTCCTATCACGATGTTGATTCTAGCGTTTTAGCCTTTGAAATTGCGGCTAGGGGTGCGTTTCGGGAAGCGATGTCAAAATGTGGAGCAAAAATATTAGAGCCAATTATGTCAGTTGAAGTTGTCACTCCGGAAGAGTACATGGGTGACATCATTGGCGACCTTAACAGTCGGCGAGGACAGGTTATAGGAATGGATCAGAGAGCTAACGCTCGTGTTATTGCGGCAGAGGTACCGTTGGCAGAGATGTTTGGTTATGTTAATACGTTGCGCTCTATGAGCCAGGGCAGAGCTCAGTATACGATGCAGTTTGTGCGTTACGATGTGGTGCCATCGCACGTCGCTGATAAGGTAATTGCTGAGCATAGGGGTGTGTCTAGTGTTGACTAGTTGAAAATTGGTAAGAAAGAAAAGGAGTAATAAAGATGGCAAAAGCTAAATTTGATAGGTCGAAACCGCATTGTAACATTGGTACCATTGGTCACGTTGATCATGGTAAGACCACGTTGACGGCAGCAATAACGAAGGTGTTGTCGGAAAGGGGAGGGGCTAGCTTCACGGCCTACGACCAGATTGACAAAGCTCCGGAGGAAAAAGCTCGGGGTATAACGATTTCGACGGCTCATGTTGAATATGAAACCGGAAAGAGACACTATGCTCACGTGGATTGTCCCGGTCACGCTGACTACATTAAGAACATGATAACGGGAGCGGCCCAAATGGATGGTGCGATTTTGGTTGTGGCGGGAACTGATAGCGTCATGCCTCAAACAAAGGAGCATATTCTGCTGGCTCGCCAGGTTGGTGTTCCGGCGTTGGTGGTGTTCATAAATAAAGTCGACATGGTCGATGATCCGGATATGCTGGAATTGGTGGAAATGGAAATTAAGGATGCGCTGGCGAAATATGATTTTCCGGCGGATAAGATTCCAATCATTAAGGGCAGTGCTTTGTGCGCTTTGGATGCCAAGGATGACGAAGTTGGCAAGAATAAAATCCTCGAATTGATGGATGCCATTGATGCGTATATTCCGCAGCCGGATCGTCCTAAGGATCGTCCATTTTTGATGCCAATCGAGGATGTGTTTTCCATTTCTGGTCGTGGTACCGTTGTGACCGGTCGCGTTGAGCAGGGTATCGTGAAAACCGGTGATGAAGTTGAGATTGTTGGCATAAAGGCAACTGCCAAGACAGTAGTTACCGGCGTTGAGATGTTCAGGAAATTGTTGGATCAGGGAGAAGCGGGGGATAATCTAGGCTGTTTGTTGCGGGGAACCAAGAGGGAAGATGTCGAGCGTGGTCAGGTTTTGGCGGCGGTTGGGTCCATTACTCCTCACACAAAATTTGAATGTGAGGCTTACATTTTGAATAAAGACGAAGGCGGGCGGCATACTCCATTTTTTAATGGGTACCGCCCGCAGTTTTATTTTAGGACGACCGATGTGACCGGTGATGTAACTCTACAACCGGAAGTGGAGATGGTGGTTCCTGGGGATAATGTAAAGTTGACGGTTTCTCTTATTGCTCCTATTGCTATGAATGAAGGGCTACGGTTTGCTATTCGTGAGGGTGGACGCACCGTCGGTGCCGGTGTTGTCACAAAAATATTAGCGTAATATAGGATATTGTCGAGAGGGGATGGAACCATGAACGCGCAGTGTATTCGTATATGTCTTAGAGCCTATGATCACAGGATTCTAGATTATTCCACTAGTGAGATAGTGATGACTGCCAAGAGGACCGGTGCAAATGTGCGTGGTCCCATTCCACTACCGAATAAAATTGAACGTTTTACGGTGTTGCGTTCTCCTCACATTGATAAAAAATCTCGTGAACAGTTTGAATTGAAGACGCATAAAAGATTGCTAGACATTATTGATTGTCCTCCCCAGACGGTGGATGCTTTAATGAAATTAGAGATAGCTGCTGGTGTTGATGTGGAAATAAAATTATTGGGTTAGGTTATGATTTCAGGATTATTGGGTAAAAAATTGGGCATGACGCGTATCTTGAGCGATAATGGCCGTCAGTATGCGGTGACTGTGTTGAAAGTGGAACAACACGAGGTGTTATTTTGCAAGACCGTCGAAAAGCATGGCTATGATGCGGCGGTTGTCGGCACCGTTGAAGCGGAGGAACGAAAAATTTCTAAGCCGATGCGGGGATATTTTAAAGCTTTGGGTAAAAGATTTTTCAAAAGGATTAAGGAATTTAGATTACCGGCTGATAAGTTACCGGAGGTGGGGTCTATCTACGGAGCAGACCTGTTTTCGTCGGGGCAATTTGTGGATGTAAGCGCAGTCTCCATTGGAAAGGGTTTTGCCGGCGCTATGAAAAGGCACAATTTCGGTGGATTAAGGGCATCTCACGGTGTGTCGCTGTCTCACAGAAGCCATGGTTCCACCGGAAATCGTGAGGATCCTGGAAAAGTTTTTAAGGGGAAGAAAATGGCCGGACATTTGGGTAACAAACAAGTCACAATTCAAAATCTCCGGGTTCATGGAGTGGATGGAGATCTGCTTTTGTTGCGTGGTGGAGTTCCTGGTCCAGAGGGAGGATATGTGTTGGTGAAGTGCGCCATAAAGAAGGAGCAACCACAATGAAGTTTACTGTTGTTAAATTGGATGGCACTCCGGATGGAGAAATTGAATTGAACGAAGCAGTTTTTGCCATAGTTCCCAAGAAGGAATGTTTGGCAGATGTGGTGCGGTGGCAATTGGCCAGGCGGCAGGCGGGGACTCACGCTGTTAAGACACGAGGGTTTATAAATAGGACCAAAAAAAAATCGCGGAAACAAAAAGGAAGCGGCAGCGCTCGCCACGGAGCTCGCACTGCTAATATATTTGTTGGTGGTGGCGTTGTATTCGGTCCTACTCCACGGTCTCATGCTTTTAAGATAAACAAAAAAGTTCGTCGGCTTGCTGCTAGGACGCTGTTGACGTTAAAATTGAAGGAAAATAATCTTATTGTATGTGAAGATCTAAAGATTGAAAGTCTGAAGACAAGGGTACTGCTGGATTCTTTGAATAAAATGAATTTGAAGTCTGCTCTTTTTGTAGATGGCGATTCGTCAATCAATTGTAATTTTAGGGATGCGTGTGCGAATTTGTACAAGATCGATGTGTTGCCGACGATGGGGTTTAATGTTTATGATGCTCTGAATCATGAAAAAATAGTTCTTACGAGAAGTGCTGTTTTGGATATTCAGGAGAAATTATTGGGATAGTGCGATGATTTCAGAATATGATTGCCTAATTGCTCCGGTCATGACCGAAAAGGCCATGAATTCTTCGAAGGATGGTGTTTATGTCTTTAGGATTCACCAGAAAGCAACTAAGCTTGATGTAAATAGGGCTGTTGAAAAGGTGTTTTCCGTGAAAGTTGAAGCGGTTAATGTTTCCAACAGAAAGGGCAAGAAACGTTCATTTCGTGGCAGGAGAGGTGAGACTAAACCACGGAAATTGGCGATTGTCCGTCTAGTCAGTGGCAATGTTATTAATTTTGAGGGTGGTGTCTAATGGCTCTGAAGTCATACAATTCAGTTACCAACGGCATGAGAGGGTTGGTATTGATCGACCGTTCCTCTCTTTGGAAGGGAAAGCCATATAAAAAATTGGTTGGTGGAAGATCGAGTACGGGTGGCAGGAATGTCCATGGCCATATAACGGCGTGGCACCGCGGCGGCGGTCACAAAAAAGCATATCGTTTTGTGGATTTTTTGAGAAACAAAATGGATGTGGAAGCAACGGTGGAGCGTTTGGAGTATGATCCTAATCGTACTGCGTTTATTGCTCTGGTGAGATATGCAGATGGCGAGTATTCTTACATAATAGCTCCGCAGAAACTATCCGTCGGTGATAGCATTGTATCAGCCAACAGGGCAGACGTAAAAGTTGGTAATTGCATGAAGATGATCAATATTCCAGTTGGTACCGTCGTGCACAACATAGAATTACGCGTTGGTAAGGGAGCGCAGTATGTGCGTGCTGCCGGCAGCTATGCGCAAATTGTTGGAAAAGATTCTGGAAGGGTCACGGTGAAATTGTCTTCCGGTGAGGTAAGGTTGATAAATGGTGAATGTCGTGCTACTGTTGGAGCTGTTTCAAACCCTGACCAAAAGAATGTGAATCTTGGAAAGGCGGGGCGCAGTCGATGGATGGGAAGACGGCCAGTGAACAGAGGCGCTGCCATGAATCCGGTAGATCACCCGCATGGTGGAGGTGAAGGCAAGGCAAAGTGTGGTAGGCAGTTGGTTACTCCCTGGGGAAAACCAACGAAGGGCTATAAGACAAGAAGAAAGGCCAAGCCGTCAGATAAATTTATTTTGACGAGCAGAAAGCGGAAGTAGTTGGATTGGTTATTTTGATTATTGTAATTAGGTAACAATAGGTGAAATTGTGGCTCGTTCAGTGTGGAAAGGTCCGTTTGTAGACGGGTATTTGATAAAAAAAGCGAAGGTTCTGGTGGAATCCGGACGACGGGACCCCATTAAGACGTGGTCGCGGCGTTCTACGTTGATTCCAGATTTTGTAGGGATTACGTTTTTGGTGCACAATGGCCGCAAATTTATTCCCGTGCTTGTTACGGAGGATATGATTGGTCACAAGTTGGGGGAATTTGCTCCTACTAGGACGTTTTTGGGACATTCCGGCGATAGAAGGGTGAAGAAAGGCTAGGGGAAAAGAAGTTATGGCGAAAAGGTTGCGAATAATATCTACATCTGCTGATGTAGTGGCCAAGAGTAGTGTGCTTCCCGTGTCACCTCGGAAGTTAAATTTGGTTGCAAAAATGGTTCGGGGGATGCGTGCATTTGATGCATTGAGGGCTTTGAGTTTTTGTAAAAAGACCGCAGCGGAATATGTTTACAAGACTGTTCGCTCGGCCATTGCCAATGCTGATATGAATGTTTCCGGAATCAATCAGGATTACTTGTTCGTAAGGGAGGCCTATGTGGGAAAAGCTGTTGTGCTGCGTCGTACAAGATGTCGAGCCAAGGGAAGCGGCAGTCGTATTCTCAAAAAGTTTAGTCAATTGACAGTTGTGTTGTGTGAATCTGAGGTGTGATGTGGGACAGAAAGTAAATCCGAATTCGCTTCGCTTGGGAATAATTCGCAATTGGAATTCCTGCTGGTATTCCAAAAATAGCTACAATGTGTTGCTGTGCCAAGATTTCACACTAAGGAGGTTTTTGAAAGCTCGCCTAGGTCAGGCCGGTGTTTCTAAGATTGTGCTGGAACGATTAGCCAAGAAGGTTGTGGTTACGATCCATTCGGCTCGTCCCGGTATCATAATTGGAAAGAAGGGGAACGATATTGAGAAATTGCGTTCCGATTTGATTGCCCTAGCCGGAGCTGACGTTGCCCTTAACATAGTTGAAGTGCGTAAAGCCGATGTGGATGCAAAATTGGTTGCCGAGTCCATCGCATCTCAGATTGAGAAGAGGGTTGGATTTCGTCGTGCCATTAAAAGAGCAATGCAATCAACTTTAAAAGCCGGAGCTTTGGGGATTCGCGTAAATTGCTCCGGACGATTGGGTGGAGCGGAAATCGCTCGAATGGAGTGGTATCGAGAGGGGGAAGTGCCCCTTCATACTTTCCGGGCTGATGTGGACTATGGCATTGCCGTTGCCTATACGACCTATGGGACCATTGGCGTCAAGGTTTGGATTTATCGGGGAGAGTTGTTTAATTCGAAACAAATTTTCTTACCTAAGCGTGTTGGGGAAAAATTGGATAACAGTAGACAAGAAAGAGGTAGGGAGTAGGGAAGATGTTATCTCCGGCTAAGATGAAATTCAGAAAGCATTTTAAAGGAAATGTGCGTGGTATTGCGTCTCGTGGATATCGTTTGAATTTTGGATCATTTGGACTGAAAGCTTTGGAACCAACTCGCATAACGGCTGCTCAAATTGAGGCGGCTAGGCGAGCCATTACGAGGTGCATGAAGCGTGTTGGAAAAGTGTGGATTCGGGTTTATCCGGATTTACCCGTTACCCAGAAACCTGCCGAAGTGAGAATGGGAAGTGGCAAGGGCGGTGTCGAATATTGGGCTTGTAGAGTATATCCCGGCACTATTTTGTTTGAAATGGATGGAGTTGATGAGTCCATAGCTCGGGAAGCGCTGACTCTTGCGTCGGCCAAGCTACCGGTTCTTACAAAGATAGTTACAAGGAGTGTATAGGATGTTTGGAAAGAAATCGGTGGCGGAGAAATCAATTGCAACGGAGCTGGAAACAGCGAAAATGGAAGCCATGAAGGTTCGTTTTCGTAAAGTTTTGGGTGAGAGTGTTTCGTCCAATGTGGTTCAGGGGATTCGCCGTAGGATCGCTGATTGCTCCAGAGCCTTGAGAATCAGCGAGGCTACCGAATGTTCGAAAAAAATCGAATGTGGGAAAAATAAAAAGGGAAAATGCGGTTCTGTGAGAGGTGAAGATGCCTAAGCGTATTCTAGAAGGTGTTGTTACCAGTAATGCCTGCGATAAGACGGTTACCGTTTTGGTAACGAGGCGGGTGATGCACCAGAAGTATAAAAAGTATGTGAACATCACCAAAAAACACCATGCTCATGATGAAAAAAATGAGTGCAATGTTGGTGATAGAGTCGATATTTGTGAATCTAACCCGATATCAAAAACAAAATGTTGGGTTGTTGTTGCTAATCACAGGAACGGAAGAAAAGGTGTTGCTGATTTGGAAGTTGCTATGGATAGTGGTGTTGGCACAGATGGGAGTGTTTCGCTATGATACAGATGCAATCTCGCTTGAATATAGCAGATAATTCCGGCGCTCGTGAGATAATGTGCATTAAGGTGTTGGGTGGAGCTGGTCGTCGCTATGCTGGAGTTGGAGACATCATCGTGGCTTCCGTAAAGGAAGCCATTCCCAATGGCAAGGTCAAGAAGGGTGATGTTGTTCGGGCGGTCGTAATCAGGACAGCGGCCTCCGTTTATCGCAAAGATGGCAGTGTCATCAGATTTGATAGAAATGCTGCGATATTGATAAATAAGCAGGGGGAACCAATAGGAACCCGTGTATTCGGTCCTGTCACGAGAGAATTGCGTGCTCGAAATATGATGAAGATTATTTCTCTTGCCCAGGAGGTGCTGTGATATGGATAGGTGGCGTATTAAAAAAGGCGATACCGTCAAGGTTATTACGGGATCGTATAAGGGCAAGGTGGGGGAAATTTTGTCGGTCGATCGAAAAGATCGGAGGATTGTTGTGAAGGGAGTTAACCTTCGTACACGTCATCGGAAGCCGTCCATGAAGGATCCTGGTGGCATAAGCACTGTGGAAAAGTCCATACATGCATCCAATGTAATGCTGTTAGATCCCACGGACGATAGACCCACTCGCGTTGGAATGAAGATGGTTGATGATAAAAAGGTGCGGGTATCGAAGCGAACAGGATCATTGTTTTAGGGGTTATTTGGTTTGTTAATGAATTTTTATGCGTGAGATTGCTATGGCTCGTTTGATGGATTTTTACAAAGAAAAAATAGTACCGCAGCTGAAGGTTGAGCTTGGTGTAAAGAATGATCTTCAGGTGCCGAGGCTTGAAAAGATTGTGATTAACATGGGGGTTGGCAAAGGAACGGCCGATAGTAAATATATAAAGCAGGCGACCGATGAGTTAACCAACATAGCCGGTCAGAAATCCGTTGCTACGGTTGCCCGCAAATCCATTGCGGGATTTAAGCTTCGTCAGGGACAAAAGGTTGGCGCCATGGTTACTCTGCGTGGTATTAGAATGTATGAGTTCGTGGATCGACTAATTAACATCGCTTTGCCTCGGGTTAGGGACTTTCGTGGACTGTCCAAAAAATCGTTTGATGGAAATGGAAATTATTCCTTTGGCATTCGGGAGCAAATAGTGTTTCCGGAGATTGCCGTAAGCAATGTGGATAATATCCATGGTATGGACATTATAGTTGTCACAACTACGTCCAGTGATACACAGGCTGCAACGTTGTTGAAGGCATTCAATTTTCCATTTGTATCCTAGGAGAGAATGATATGGCAAACAAAAGTAGTATGGAATCTGACAAAAGAATTCGCCGGATCGTTAGTGCAAAGAAAGAAAAAAGGGCCTCGTTGAAGGGGGTTATATACGATAAAAGAGTGTCTCCGGAGGAGCGTTTTGTTGCTCAATTGAAGTTGGCAGCAATGCCTCGGACTTCTTCGAGCACCAGGATTCGCAATCGTTGCATGGTTACGGGCCGTGCTCGCGGATTTTATAGAAAATTTGGCATATCACGCATCATGCTGAGAGAAATGGCAGGGGAGGGACTGATTCCCGGCGTGCATAAGGCCAGTTGGTGAGGAGATAACGAAAAATGATGACTGATCCAATTGCAGATATGTTGGCGAGGATTAAGAATGCTTGCCGGCGTTATTTTGAAGCGGTTGATGTTCCATCATCCAGGCTGAAAGCGGGGATTCTCATGGTTCTTGAGAGGGAAGGGTACATTGATGGGTTCGAAGAGATAAAAAAGGATAATCGCCAATATTTGAGGGTTGTTTTAAAATATTACAATGGCTTGCCCGTCATAAAGGTTTTGGAAAGGGTTTCCAAGCCAAGTCGTCGTGTTTATTCCAAGATGAAGAAAATATCGGCGGTGTATAATGGATTTGGCATTTATGTTCTATCAACCTCCGTGGGGATTATGTCTGATGCTGAAGCTAAAAAGAATAATGTTGGCGGCGAAATTTTGTGTAAGGTATTCTGAAAATGTCTAGGGTTGGAAAACATCATATAAGTATTCCCGCTGGGGTTGATGTAACTGTTTCGGATAGGCTATTGTCCTTCAAGGGAAAAAATGGAATGTTCGAGTTCATGGTCCATGAAAGTGTGCAGACTGAAGTTAAGGACGGGAGGATTGCATTTTTACCGGTTGATTCCAGTAAAGTAGCGAGGTCCATGTGGGGCACTTGTCGCGCTGTAGTTGCAAATGGGGTGAAGGGGATTTCTGAGCTTTTTGTGAAAAAATTAAATCTTGTTGGCGTCGGTTACAAAGCTAGCGTTCAGGGGAAAAATTTAGTCATGCAGCTTGGATTTAGTCATGATATCGTTGTGGCAATTCCCGATGATTTGAAGATTACCTGCGAAACTCCAACCGTCCTGGCTGTTACTGGATCTAATCGCCAACGGGTGGGTGAATTTGCAAAACAACTCCAGAAATACAGGAAACCGGAGCCATATAAAGGCAAAGGAGTACTGCTAGAAGGCCAATACGTGTATCGCAAGGAAGGGAAGAAGAAGTAGCTATGTCTAGGTTTGATAAAAAATTCAAGCGCAGAGCCAACAGAGTTCATTATAAAATTCGAAGTAAGTTGTTTGGCAAGCTGAGACTTTCTGTATTTAGATCCGAGCGTCACATTTATGCACAGATCATAGATGATGCAGTTGGTAGGACATTGTGTTCTGCATCCACTGTTGATGCGGCGTTTCGGGGAACAGGAAAAACTTCCAATTGCGATGCGTCTCGCAGGGTTGGAGAAATGTTAGCCGGAAGGGCTAAGGACATTGGCATTAATGAGGTTGTGTTTGATCGTGGTGGGTATAATTATCATGGTCGAGTGAAAGCCCTTGCCGATGGAGCTCACAATGGTGGTTTGTTGTTTTAACAGCGTATTTTTTTATTTTGGGGAATGGATTTTATGAGTCGTGAAGAAGTAGCCTATATAGAGAAGCTCGTGGCGATAAACCGAGTTGCCAAGGTTGTTAAGGGAGGAAAAAGGTTTTCATTTTCAGCGCTGGTGATCGTTGGTGACGGTAAGGGGCGTGTAGGCTATGCGGGAGGAAAAGCAAGAGAAGTAGTGGATGCCGTCAAGAAGGCGACCGAGAAGGCAAAGAAATCCATGATGCGTATTCCCATGCGCGAAGGGCGTACGTTGCACCACGATGCCTATGGCAAGTATGGTGCCGGCAAGGTTATTCTTCGCTCGGCAGAAGCTGGTATCGGGATCATCGCCGGCGGCGCCATGAGGTCTGTTTTTGAAGCATTGGGCATGCAAGATGTGGTTAGTAAATGTCTAGGGACTGCGAATCCGCATAACATGGTTAGGGCGACTTTTGATGCCCTGTTATCGACGGTTTCTCCCAAATACATAGCCAGTAAGCGTGGAAAAAGAGTCGGAGAGATTTCTTCGCGTAGGCATTTGGCCAAGCAGTAAATGAAAGAACAGCAAACGGAGGAAGATATTCCATGACAAAAATGAAAGAGGCGAAAAAATTGAGTGTTGAGCAGGTGAATAGTGGCATAGGCGGCAATGAGTCTCAGGTTAAAAGTTTGAAGGCCCTAGGTCTTGGAAAGATTGGCAGAAAAGTTGTTTTGGAAGATAATGCTTGCGTAAGAGGGCTTGTGCGAAAGGTTTTTCATTTGGTAAAAGTTGGGGATGCAAATGGCTGATTTATTGTTGAATAATCTGAAACCTCGCAATGGAATTGACGATAAAGCTCTGGGGCGCGGCATTGGATCCGGTTGCGGTAAAACCTGTTCCTATGGTCACAAAGGTGGAAAAGCTCGCTCTGGGCGTGGAAAAGTTCGGTGGTTCGAGGGTGGACAAATGCCGATCTATCGGAGACTTCCCAAAAGGGGGTTTGTATCCAGGAACGATAAATCGCGCGTTTCCTGCGTAAATCTTGTGGATCTACAGAGGCTATGCAATGCCAATGCTTTAGTTGCAAACCAGGAAGTAAACATTGATGTTTTGAAAAAAGCAGGTTGTGTCCGATCAAGTGCTTGGGCTGTGCGTCTTTTGGCAAAGGGTGACTTGGAAGTTGCTCTGAACATCGTTGTCGGATATGCCACTGCGGCGGCGATTGCGGCGGTGGAGAAAGCCGGTGGCAAAGTGCAGATTATTTCGTGAAATATTTTTTTGCAGTGACCGGCCGGATTTGTGAAAAAGTTTCTGTGCGTAAAAGTTTACTAATTATGCTTTGTCGTTGGTAAATGTGATCAAATTCAGATAGAGAAGGTTTGTTTATGGCAGCGGGTGGTTTTCTTGAACAAGGTTTGAGTCTCGAGGCTTTTTCGAAGGCTTCGGATCTGAAGAATAGGCTTCTTTTTTCGCTGATGGCTTTGTTTGTATACAGAATAGGCACCTATGTTCCTCTTCCGGGACTTGATCCGGAAATTATCAGTCAATTGGCTAAAAAATACCTCGCCGGTGGTGGCCTTTTGGGAATGTTTAATATGTTTTCCGGAGGTGCTCTAAGTCGTATGACGATTTTTGCACTCAACCTTATGCCGTATATTACTTCCAGCATCGTCATGCAGTTGTTTACTATGGTATCTCCGACTCTCGAAGCGCTCAAAAAAGAGGGGGAAAATGGTCGAAAGAAAATAAATCAGTATACACGATACCTGACAATTGTTGTGGCTGGGGTTCACGCGTTTGCCATAAGTATTCTACTCATGAATGTTCCAAATAGTCCGGTTGTCATAGGTGCTGTGTTTCCGCTTGTGGCTGTGCCGTCGCTGGTGTGTGGTACGATGTTTTTGGTTTGGTTGGGAGAACAAATTACATCTAGAGGAGTTGGAAATGGATCGTCATTGCTGATTTTTGCTGGAATCGTCGCTAATATGCCGACGAGCATTTTAAATATTTTCGAATTGGGGAGGGCAGGGGCCTTGTCTGTGCTAGCGGTGGTGACAATTTTTGCCTTGGCCATTGCGGTTATAGCGTTTGTTGTTTTTATGGAGAGGGCTCAGAGGCGGGTCAACATTCACTATCCCCAAAAGCAGGCTATGATGGCCCAAAATAAGCACATGGATGCCAGTCATCTACCGCTAAAAATAAATTCTGCCGGTGTCATGCCTCCGATTTTTGCCTATGCACTTCTGGCATTGCCGATGACATTAATGTCGTTTGCAAATAAAAGCGACAATGCAGTCATTAATTACATCTTTAATTTTTTTGAAAGGGGAGATGTGTTTTTTTCATTGGTGTTGGTGGTGCTAATAATTTTCTTTTCATTTTTTTACACAGCCATAGTGTTTAACCCCGTAGAGACAGCGGACAACTTGAAGAAAGCCGGCGGCTTTGTTCCGGGGGTAAGGCCCGGGCAGGCTACTGCGGATTATTTGGATTATATATTAACTAGGTTAACAACGGTTGGTGCCCTGTATATGTCATTGGTGTGCATATTGCCGGACATAGTTCGGTCGCATTGGGGTGTTAATTTTATTTTTGGTGGTACAGGTATTTTGATTATTGTTGGGGTAACAATTGATACGATTTCACAGGTCTATACCCATATTCTGTCGCACCAATATAAAGGAGTTCTGAGAAAGATGGAAAAGAAAAATAGATGAGATGTTGGAAAGAGATGACTGCATGGTGACGAATAATTTGAAGGTTGTTATTCTTTTGGGGGCCCCCGGGGCCGGGAAAGGCACGGTTGCTCAGCATTTAGTGGATAATTTTGGCGTTATTCATTTTTCCACTGGAAATTTGTTAAGAAATGAGGTAAAAAATGCTACGAAGGTTGGAGTTGTTGTAGAAGCCATACTTGGTTCCGGCGGTTTGGTTAGCGATGAAGTGGTCAATGAAGTGGTGGAAATTAATCTGCAAAGGACCCTGTCGGAGAAACGGGTGATATTGTTGGATGGATTCCCTCGGAGTGTCGATCAGGCAAAGTTTTTGGATACGGTTTTTAATGCTTGTTTGAGGGATTCTTTAAGGGTTCTCGAAATAGATGTGGATCATGAATTTGTTGTTGCTCGAGTGAGTGGTCGTCGTGTCTGTATCAAATGTGCTGCAACTTTTGGAATTGATGATAGAGGAGACAGATGTTCTCGTTGCGGTGGTGAGCTTACCAAGAGACCAGATGATGATGAAGAGGTTGTTCGGAGGAGGCTCATCGAATACCAACGTGTAACATTACCAGTCTCTGCGTATTATGCAGATAGGTTAGTGAAGATTGATGGCAATTTATCCAGGGAAGATGTGTTGCGGAATGTAACGGATGTTGTCGAAAATTTTGACCTGTGAGTTTGTTTGTGATTGATTATGATGACTATCTATGCCGACATGTTATAATGGTCGGCGGATGGTTGTAAAAAATAAGGAGATGGTCTGTGGCTCGTATAGCTGGTGTTAATTTGCCTGATAGGAAGCGTGTCGAATTCGCTTTGAGGTACATATATGGGATAGGTCCGACACGCTCGGCTGAGATTTGCCGTGGAGCTAATATCACTGATTCCAAAAGGGTCTTTGAACTTACGGAGGATGAAATCCTGAGGATTCGTGAAATTATAGACAAGGATTATCAGGTAGAAGGGGATCTGAGGCGTGTTGTGAACATGAATATTAAACGGCTCATGGATCTTGGCTGTTACAGGGGATTGCGACATAGAAAGGGTCTTCCGGTTCATGGGCAAAGGACTCACACCAATGCTCGTACGAGAAAAGGGAAGGCTCGAGCGATTCCTGGTAAGAAAAAAGTGACCAAGTAGGAGAGTGAATGTTATGGCATATAAAAAAACTACCCAAAAATTAAAAAAAAAGGATAAGAAGAATATTGTTTCTGGTATAGCTCATATCAACGCTACGTTTAATAATACAATAATCACGATCACTGATACTCACGGCAATACGATTGCCTGGAGTTCTGCCGGTGGTACCGGGTTTAGCGGATCGCGTAAGTCTACTCCGTATGCCGCGCAAATAGCGGCGGATAAGGTTGCATCGAAGGCCATCGAGCATGGCATAAAGAACATAGATGTTGAAATATTGGGGCCAGGTTCAGGTCGTGAATCTGCGCTGAGGACTTTTCAGTCGCTGGGGTTGATAGTTGGATCAATCAGGGATGTTACTCCTATTTCCCATAACGGATGTCGACCACCTAAACGACGCAGAGTTTAATTTTACAGTGAGAGGTTTATTGTGATTCAAAGACAGTGGCAGGATTTGATAAAGGCCTACAGGTTGCATGTTGAGGATGAAGCAACTTCTGAAGTTGATGTTTCCCATAGGATAGCAACGCTTGTGGCTGAGCCCTTGGAACGGGGTTTTGGTACCACATTGGGAAATGCTTTGCGGCGTGTTTTGCTGTCTTCCCTGAAGGGGGCAGCTGTTACTTCGGTACGCATCGATGGAGTTTTACATGAATTTTCCACCATGCCTGGTGTATCGGAGGATGTAACCGATATTGTTTTAAATATAAAATCAATGCCGCTCAGGATGGAATGTGAATCAGTGCGCAAGATGAGGCTTTCCGTAACTGGTCCCTGTGAGGTTAAAGCTGGAATGTTTGAGCATGAAGCGGAAATAGGTGTTTTAAATCCGGAGCATTATATCTGTACCGTTGGCGATGGGGCCCGTCTAGGAATGGAACTCACGGTCGCGGTTAGTCGTGGTTATGTGACGGCGGCGCAGAATCGTATTGAAGATGCTCCGTTGGGGACATTGTTCATTGACTCGATTTTTAATCCCGTCAAGAAAGTGGCCTATAGGGTTGAAAATACGCGTGTTGGCCAAATAACTGACTATGATAAGCTAATTTTGGACGTAGAAACTAACGGATCTATTAGTCCGGAAGATGCCGTGGCAATGGCGGCAAAAATACTGCAGGATCAGCTGCAAAAGTTTATCAACTTTGAGGAAGAGGTGGAAAAAGTTGATGAAGAAACAGAAATATCGTTGCCATTTAATCCTAACTTGCTAAGAAAAATAGAAGATCTGGAGCTTTCAGTGCGCTCTATGAATTGCCTGAAGGGAGACAACGTCGTTTACATAGGTGATTTGGTGCAGAAAACGGAAAATGAAATGTTGCGGACTCCAAATTTTGGAAGAAAGTCTCTTAATGAAATAAAGGAAGTGCTTTCTCATATGGGATTATATCTTGGTATGCAGATCAATGGTTGGCCGCTGGAAAATATGGAAGATGCTGCAAAGCGCGCGCGGGAAAAATTTTAAAGTTGTGTTTGAAAAAAAATAGAAGAATTTAACGGAGGATGCTATGCGGCACGGAATTAGTGGAAGGAAATTTGGTAGAGACACCGCTCAAAGGAGGTCTCTGTTCGTTAATCTTGCTAAATCTTTATTGAGGTATGAGCAAATTATTACAACTTTGCCGAAAGCTAAGGACCTTAGACCATATGTGGAGAAAATGCTTACTTGCGGGAAGAATGGAAGTCTCTCTTGCCGTAGGAATCTGTTTGCAAGATTGAGGGATGATGAGTTGGTGTCTAAAGTCTTCGGCCCTCTAGCTTTGCGCTATGCCAACAGAAATGGTGGCTACACCAGGATAGTAAAGTGTGGTTTTAGGCGTGGCGATAAAGCGCCGATTGCCGTTATTGAGCTGCTTGATCGTGACGGAGCTGGTGGAAAGTTTACCGCCCCCGGTGGGGGAGATCGGAGTAGAAAAAATGAAGGTCAAGGTAAAAATGCCAGAAGTGGTGCTGCTGATGTCAATGTTGGCGATGTAACCGATTCGACGAGTGCTGCAATGGAATCGGAACCTGAGGCTGAACCGGGAAAAGCTGAGATTGAGGCATAGCTGCCGAAAAAATTGCGGCAGTGGAGGTTAGCAATGAAGCCGTTGGATCGAATAATCCGTAATTTATGTTCATAGTATATTTTCTACAATTTTTTTGATTCTGGAAAAAGATTCTTTCGGAATTTCGTTCGATGTGTCGATTACCACGTAATCATCGCTAATGGTTAATGGGGCAATCTCCCGGGATGAATCGCGGCTGTCTCTCTCAAGGATGTTTTCATATACTTCCTCGTATGTAGCTGTACCAGAACCGTGGCGATTTATATAGGCGAGTCGGCGCTTTGCTCGGACTTCTGGGCTGGCTGTTAGATAAATTTTGCATGTGGCACCTGGAAAAACCACCGTGCCAATGTCACGGCCATCCATAACAACGCCGGCGTAGGGACCGATGTTTTGGGCGCATCTTCTGCTTAATTCCGTAACTAGAGATCTAATTTGCGGCACACCAGCAATCTCAGAAGCTCTCGCTCCAACTTCTTCTGATCTCAGCACATCTTTTGAAAAATCCATGCTGTAAATCGCATCTTGCAAATCCACTGATGGGGCCCAGATACTTGCGGCTGCGACTTTTCTATAGAGTAACCCGCTATCCACATATTTAAAACCAAAGTACTCCGCCAACATGGAGGCAATGGTGCCCTTTCCGCTGCCAGCAGGGCCATCTATTGCGACTATCACTGGCTTTGCTTTTTCTATGTTCCTTCTCCAGCCTGCTATTTTTACAATCCAACCGCTATGTCTTTACCGTCGACTCTAAGACCGGTAAATAGCAACAATGGAGCTGCAAGACAGATGGACGAAAATGTCCCAACAATTAGGCCAATTAAAATTGGAAAACAAAAATCGAATATTACCTTGCCGCCAAACAGGCATAGTGCCAGCAGTGACAATACCGTTGTAAATGAAGTTAGCAGGGTCCTGGATAATGTTTCATTGATGGATTTGTTTAGAAGATCAACAATTGACGACTGACGATGAGCATGTATGTTCTCTCGAATACGGTCAAACACCACAACCGTATCATGAATCGAGTAGCAGGCGGTCATTAGGAGCGCTACAATGGCGTTTACGCTGAATTCAAAATAGTGGAACATGGCATAAAAGCCTAGCAGTGTGATGCAATCGTGGGCCAGTGCCACAACACCGCATACGGCGAATTGCCACTCAAATCGCATCCAAACATATATTAGGATTGCGAATAAAGAGATGATGACGGCTAATATTGCATTGTGCACAAGCTCACCACCAACCTTGGGGCCAATTTTTTCTATTTTTCGATACTCCACATTATCACCGAGTGTGGCCTTAACTTTTTCCAGTGCGGCGTTCTGTTCTTTCTGCGTTGCTCCGTGGTTAGGAACTCTAACGAGCACATCTTTCTTTGACCCAAATTCCTGTAAATATACCTCACCTATATCAATGGTATTAAGTTTACTGCGAATACCACTGATATCTGCATCTTCTTGTGTCCTGATTTCCATCACGAATCCACCTTTGAAATCTATTCCAAAGTTCAGGCCATGGAAAATGAATGCGCCAATGCTGACAAAAGTCAATAGAATGGAAAATATAAACACTTTCATCCTATGCGCCGTAAAATCTATATTGGTATCATGGGGTATTAATTCATATGGCTTCATTATTACCTGGTCCTTTCTATTACATTGGGATAGTAACACGATACTTCAGCCGGAGTAACCATGAGATTATGTATCTGGTAAAGGTCGTAGACGTGAAAAATGAAATTACGGTTCCAAGAATGGTGGTGATGGCAAACCCCTTCACGGGTCCGGTTCCAACATAGTACAGGCATGCCATGCCGATAATGGTATTCAGGTTAGAATCCACAATGGATGTCATGGCCAATGCATACCCTTCTTCGATGGCCTTTACAAATTTTGCTCCCTTTCGAAGATGTTCTTTGATTCTTTCGTTAATGAGGACATTAGCATCCACTGCCATACCAATGGTAAGCGCTATGCCAGCTATTCCTGGTAGAGTAAGTGTCGCTTGCAAACAGGATAATCCCGCTATCAACAGGAGCAAATTGAACATAACAGCAACATTGGCGATCATTCCAAAGGATGAATACCACATGAACATAAAAATCAACACAAAGACACAAGATAGCAAAGTTGCAAAAATGCCCGAGCGAATGGAATCTGATCCAAGATCCGGACCAACCGTTTTTTCCTCAATGATATTCAACGGGGCCGGTAGAGCACCAGCTCTCATCAACAATGCCAAATCCTGGGCCTCTTCGACGGTAAAATGATCACTGGTAATTATGCCAGATCCATTTGGTATGGGATCATTTATTTTTGGCGCGCTTATTATTTGATTATCGAGGATAATGGCAAATCTTTTATCCCGATTTTCCATGGTGATGTCCGCAAATTTTTTTGCACCAAATTTGTTAAATCTAAACGACACTGCCGGACGATTAAAATCATCATGTGCCAGCCGAGCATCGATGAGTGCTTCTCCCCCAACCGCTACTTGCTTCTTAACCGCGAGCATTTTTCCATCATCCTTTGATTTGAGATACATGCTGCCTAGTGGGGCGATTGCCTTGGTATCAGATATGCTAACCTCGGGAGCTGTCTCATCCACAAGTCGGAATGTCATTTTTGCGGTACGTCCAAGCATTTCTTTTACATGGGATGGATCTTGCAAACCAGGAATTTGTAGTAAAATACGATCATCTCCCTGCTTTTGTATGTTTGTTTCCCTCGTGCCGGTTTCATCAACCCTCTTGCGTACAATTTCGATGGAACGATCTACGGCATCGGACTTGCGTCTCTGCAAAGCTTCTGCCGTCGGAGTTATTTTCACATGAACCCCCTTAATCTCCACAGTACAATTTGGATCGATGTCCCCGAGAATAGTTCTGGCTTTTCCAACTTTTGATGTATCTTTCAAATCAAATTCAACCATCTGCTTGCCTCTAGCAATGCCTTTGGGGAAATTACTCCCGTAGGGGATGGACTCTTTTCTCAAAGCGCTCCTGGCCTCATCGAGAATTTGGTTCAAATAATCACTAACCACCGTATCCATGTCAACTTCCAGTAGAAGATGAGCTCCACCCCGCAGGTCCAACCCCAAATAGACCCTCTGATTTGGCATCCAACTCGGAAGCTTGCTGGACATGTTATGGGATAACATATTCGGCAAGGCGAACAAAACA
The DNA here is from genome assembly GCA_031288225.1 of Holosporaceae bacterium. Taxonomy (GTDB): domain Bacteria; phylum Pseudomonadota; class Alphaproteobacteria; order UBA3830; family UBA3830; genus BNWE01. The sequence goes on from JAITRU010000050.1 coordinate 21,740, forward strand.
CCAAAAACGCAAACAACCGCAATTAATATTTCCTTCCATTTTGAAAAATTCATCTGCTACTCCATTGTTCTATGTCGTTTTTTTCCTAAGCCTATGTCATTTATGCGGAGCAATTTTCTTGGCGGAATTTTCATTTACTATGGTGCTCGTTGCCGCCTTCTTGGTCTTGGTTCTGGAAATGGAACTCGTTTCATCGTCGACTTCGTTGGGAATCGGATTTCCCAGGTCGTTCCCCTTTACCAATACCTCCGCCAGGGAAGCTCTTAGAATTCTCATACGAATATTTTCCGCTATTTCTAGAGAAATTTCTTTGTCACTTATGATTTTATGAATAGTGCCTATAATTCCACCGGTGGTTATTATTTTGTCGCCTTTTTTGACGGAACTTCTCAATTCTCGGTTTTTTGCTTCGCGCTTTTGCTGTGGTCGCATTACGAGAAAATAGAACATGACAATTATGAGAAAAATTGGCACCATAGATTCCAGAAATTTTGCTGGTTTGTAGGCAACTGAACCATTGGTACTTGCCAGCGTCTCCGCCGGAATACTCGCGGCAGTGGGAACGTTGGCAGACGCAGTAACCTGCGCAGTTGGAGTAGTTGACGAACCAACAACAGATGCCGCAGCTGGAGATGTGGTACTAACATCAGTAGGAGCAGCGGTTGCCGAAGAACCCCCATCTCCTGCCGCCGTCGTTGTCGTGGTCATGGGCGCAGCCGATTGTTCAGTATTCATGTTATTGTCTCTTTCCTCTCTAATTTTGCTCCAATGTACCATAAAGATTTCTTTACGTGCAACAAAGACAGCCCTGAATATTGCTTCTGATTCATTTTACCATTGTAGATTTCATTTAATGTACTTTTTGGGATCGACGGGTTTTTTGCCTTCCATTACCTCAAAATGCAACTGGGGTTCTGATACATCACCGGTTTTCCCCACTGTTCCTATTTTTGTGTTGGTGTCAATCCGGCTGTCTTTCTTTACACAAATATCCTTCAGGTGAGCATAGGATGTTATGAGCCCATTATCATGTTGTACGATAACGAGATTACCAAAATCCTCCTCTAAATTATTTCCAACATAGATTACAGTTCCCTTGGCAGCGGCATGGACACTAGACCCCAACTTTGCCTTGATGTTGATGCCATCATTGGGTACACCATTGTTATTATCTCCAAAATTAGAGACAATGGTACCGGTTACCGGTTTTTGCAACCTTTGGGGTTGATCAGGTCTGGTGCCTTCTTCCTTTGCCTTTTCCCCAACGGCCGCCAGTTTTGATGATGATTCTCGATGTACGCCGACACCGCTACCTGATGCTAGCTTACCGTTAACCGTTTGTGTAATTTTTGGTGTAGAAAGCATAGTTGCTTGCTCGTCGAAGCTAGTACCCGGGGAGGATTTTGTTGATTTTTCCAAAATACCATCAGAGTTACCTCCAATTTTCCTCCGTAATTTGGACGCGTCTTTGGGAGAATCTAGAGCTATAATTTTCTCAAATTTCTTGCTAAATTCATCCTGGAAAGTGGTGTGGCTGTGGCGAGATTTATTGGATGATTCATCGGCGAATTCAGGAATTTCGTTTCCTTTTCGCTCCGGGCGTTCATTATCGGGCGCGGATGAGGCGTAATCACTCAAAATAACGGACTCTCCGTCCGCGTAAACATCGCCGGGCACAAAATTTGTGGATGGCAACCGGAGAATCCTTCCCTCTTTTACTATGTAAGGATGCTTGATTCCGTTGATTTTTGCTAAATTTATGGGATCAATATTGTACCGATAAGCCACATCAAACAACGTCTCATCCTCTGCAACACGATGGGTGGATACATGTCTATTCGAAGAAATGCCCGATGCAAGTGCGGAATAATGAGCAACGGTGACATTGTTACTATCATCTATCCGCAACAGCACCGGAGATGGTTGATCTCTGCTACAGCCACAAACTAGAATCATCAGCATGCTAACCGAAAAACCACGAAACAAGCTACGCATTGGTCGAAAACAATTCCTCCAGCTTATCAAAACACCCATAAAACTCATGCCTACACAGCAGTGGAGTAATGGCCACACTCTTTTCCTCTGTTATTAGTAGAGCATCGGCGCCCTCTCCCCTTATATTTTCATAGACCGCACGCAACCAATAGTATGGTTCGCCCATTGGGTCTAACTTCTTATGCACCTCCCATTCTATATCAGCTTCTCCCTGCCTTGCAACCCTAATACCATGCACTTCTCCAAGCGGAACATCAGGTAAGTTAACATTCATGCAAACGTGATCTGGCCACTTGCATGACATTATCTTCTTTATTATGGAAGGAAGGAATAGGTCTGCCACGGGGAATTTTGCGATATCTGTTTTTGAGCAATGCTGACTTACGGCAATGCCCATTATATTTCGGGATGCAGCAGCAAATATTGCGCCAACCGTGCCAGATAGTCCGATAAAATCTGCTATGTTGGATCCATGATTTATGCCCGATAGCACCAGATCAGGTTTTTTATCTCTGAGAATTTCTCCAATGGCTACGAAAACGCAGTCGGCGGGAGTCCCGGAAACTGAAAATTTTCGGGGAGATAATTCCCGAATTCGCAATATATCATCAAAGGTAACGGAAAAACTTTTACCACTCTGCCCAACCTCCGGAGCAACAACCCAGACATCCGGCGAGATGCTATTGGCAATGCGCTCCAATGCTTTTATGCCACTCGAATGAACATTATCATCATTGGTGATGAGAATCCTCAACTTTGACATCGACTGTTGTTTGCTCAGCATGTGTATATTCCTTATCGTTCATTCCTAGTTAATTCTTTTACACCATCCATATATGGCACAAGAGCTTCTGGAATGATGACATTACCATTGGAAAGTTGATAATTCTCTAACATCGCCACAATTGTGCGACCAATGGCTAAGCCGGAGCCATTTAGCGTATATACAAAGCCACTTTCGTTGGAACTTTTGTACCTGGCGCCCATGCGTCTTGCCTGAAAATCAGTGCAAAGTGAGCAGCTGGAAATTTCTCGATAGGTACTCTCGCTGGGAATCCATACTTCAATGTCATAGGTTTTAGAAGCACTAAAGCCCATATCGCCGGTAGACAACAGCATGACCCTGTAGGCAAATCCTAGACGTTGGAGTATGGTTTCGGCAGCGCTGGTCATGCGTTCCAGTTCGGCTAATCCATCGGCAGGGTGTACTATGCTCACCAGCTCAACTTTACTGAATTGATGATTTCTGATCATGCCTCTGGTGTCCCGTCCGGCTGCCCCAGCTTCTGATCGAAAACATTGGGAGTAGGCCGTAAATCTCAGTGGTAACAGCGATGCATCGATGGAGGAATTGCAAACTATGTTGGTGAGAGGGACCTCTGATGTGGGGATAAGCCACTTGCCATCCGTAGTTTTAAAAGAATCGTCTGAAAATTTCGGCAATTGGCCAGTGCCATACATGGCGTCGCAGTTCACCAGATGCGGAACTGAAATTTCTTCGTATCCGAAATTTTTTGTGTGATTATCCAGCATGAATGACTTTAGTGCTCGTTCCAGATGGGCGAGTTGGTCCCGTAAAAAAACAAACCGGCTGCCAGAAATTTTTGCGGCCGTAGCGAAATCTAACATACCTAGATTCTCGCCTATTTCGTAATGAGGTTTAGGCTGGAACTTAAAAACTGGAAGGGAGCCGACGGCGCGTACGCACAGATTAGCCGTTTCATCTTTTCCAATGGGAACATCGGCCAGAGGTATGTTTGGTATGATGGACAAAGCATCATGCAGCTTGTTGCTCCAGTATTGTTCATCCTGTTCTAGGCCACGAATCTGACTCTTAATGTCATTGGCCTGCTCTTCCAGCTCAGAAGTATTTTCATTATTTTTTTTGGCCAGGCCGATGGCCGTTGCTAATTCATTTCTACGGGACTGCATTTGCTGCAGCTTCAGCATAGATTCCCGTTTTTTGATGTCCATATTTGCTAGGGAAGACGCCATCGGCTCCAGGTTGCGGCTGGCCAAGGCGGCGTCAAACGCAGCGGCATTTTTACTAATCCATTTTATATCGAGCATATTCCATATCCACTATGCCTAAAACCATTCACCGCACTTCGGCGGTGGACAATGCGAGCATCCTAGCACAATAATTTACAGTTAACAAAATATGTTGTGTATCAAATAGTGCAGATACATATATTTTGAAGAAAAAAAACATTAACTATGAAGTATTGATTTTTTTTGTTATCAACAAAAAAAAACACTTGCATTCATGCGGGAAATGTGTTAGAGTGCGGCTGTTCACCGTGATCGACTATTATGAGTTAGCGGTGGAGTCTGCGGCAGTGTTGCACCGTCGACGATGGTAGCGAGGGATGCTCGGGAATGTCCAGTGTGATCTTGGATCACATTGTTGCGTTCTGGGGCGTTCGTTGTCACTAGTCGCAGGATCGCGTTTCCTCTTCCACTGTAAAATAAATTAATTGATGTTCTGTTTATTGCCCTCATCGAGCAACCATCGCAATCCCCCTAGCAAAACAAACCAAGGAGTAAGAAATGCTGAATTTACTAAAAAATCTCACAGATAAGATGGATAGAAAAAAAGGAAGAGACAAAAGTGACTCATTTTTTTTCTATCACCACATCAACGATCCACGTTGGACGCAGTGTCGCTATGATGCTTTGTCCGAAGAGGGATTTCAAAAAAATGTTGTGGCATTTCGGTCTGTAAACTTAATAGCCAAAGGCGTCGCCTCTATCCCCATATCCGTTGTGAATTGTGATGATGGAACAGAGAACAGCATCGCTACGAATCTGCTGAAAAACCCAACTCCTCGACAGGGACGCGGTACTTTTTTTGAGAACATCGTAAATTATTTGCTCATTGCCGGGAATGCTTTTGTGCATTACTGCAGTTTGTCGGATGATGATATGGATAATCGAAGGAAATGTGGCGCATTTCACGAAGAATTAGCAACATTGAATTGTTTGCGGCCCGATCGCATGCAGATTATTCCCGATGCTACAAAAACCGGCGTTAAATCCTACGTCTATGCCGTAGATGTCACAAAATTTTCCCTCGCCAAAGAAGATGTACTGCATCTAAAGTTTTTTAATCCATTAAATGACTGGTACGGCTTTGGTCCGATGCAAGCAGCCATGTCTGCCATAGATCAGCACAATGCCATGTCCAAACATAATCTTGCCATATTACAAAATGGTGGGCGTCCATCCGGTTGCTTGATGGTAAAGGGCGGGATGGAAAATCTTACTCAGGAACAGCGGGAACAACTGCGAGAAGATATTCGCAATTCTTACATCGGCTCAAAAAATGCCGGAAAGGTTTTAGTGCTGGAAGGTAATTTTGAATGGAAGGAAATGGGCTTATCTCCAAAGGATTTGGATTTTGAAACGGGAAAAAACATAACTTCCCGCGAAATAGCCATGGCTTTTGGTGTTCCACCAATGTTGGTGGGAATACCCGGAGATTCCACTTTCACCAGCTATAGGGAAGCACGATTGCATCTGTGGGAAGATACGATACTGCCGCTGGCAGAGTCCATTCGGCTGGAATTTAGTGCTTGGCTATCGCAAAAAATCAGTAGGCAGGTGGAGCTTGCATTTAATCTTGATGATGTACATGCTCTAACGTTGCGCAGGGAGATTATTTGGAACAGAATATCTCAGGCGGATTTTTTAGATGACGCCGAAAAAAGATCATTGCTGGGATTTTCTCCCACGACGGACAAAATACAGAATTGAAAAAAACAGTGAATAATATGCCTGATTATCAATCAAATGTGTAGAATATTATATCGCATATTTGTCGTCTGATATCAATATGCAGATATTTTTGCGAGGAAATGCGATAAGCTGTTCTATTGACGTACTTTGCGCTGGTGTGCTACTAGATTCATAGTTTTTTTTTTGGAGGTAGATTATGAAAAAAAGTATCAGCAAAAAAATGTTTACTGCATTTGCACTGTTATCAATAGAATCCCTGATGGGATCACAAATAACGATGCGGTCTCGTATGGTAGGGAATGAAGCAACGCTCTTTTCGGTAGAAGTGCCCTCCTTGCCAGAAAAACGCAACGATATGTGTAATTTGGCCAAAAAGTTCATTGTCCCATTCGACACATTAATTACCGGTACTTTGTCGTTAAATGAAAATATTCAAACAGTTATCATAGAAATAATCGGCCTAGAGAAAAAAAAAGTGACAAATGATTTTTTGCTTGCCTTGCGCAGTGATTTTAAAGAAAAAAATATATCGGGAACCAATGTAGTTGTAGAAAATGTGCACAAAGATAACAAAGATAATCCGAATATTCATATGCGAGTAACATTTATACCTAATGCATTGCCATCCAGCTCAACTCTGCCCAGGAAGCGCGTTAAAATAAAAAATGATAGCAGTAACGTACTTGAAAAAGAGGGAGAAGAGGAAGAGGAAGAAGAAGTAATAGAAAAAAGTGAGCTAAAAAAGCTAGAAGTTGAAAAAAAGAAAGAAGAGGAAGAAAAGAAGCGAAAAGAGGAAGAAAAAAAGAAAGAAGAGGAAAAAAAGAGGAAAAAAGAGGAAGAAAAGAAGCAAAAAGAGGAAGAAAAGAAGCAAAAAGAGGAAGAAAAGGAGAGAAAAAAGAAAGAAAAGGAAAGAAAAGAGGAAGAAAAGAAGAAAAAAGAGGAAGAACTGGAACTGAAAAAACAAGAGAAAAAAAAAGAAGACGAAGAAAAGAAGAGAAAAGAGGAAGAAATTAAAGAGTGCGAAAACAAGGGTAATCTAGAGAAGGCCCTCTACCTCAAGAAAAAGGGTAAGATTAGTACAATGCCGCCCTGGGTGCTTGAGATTTATGGCAGTGGCGATAATAGCATTCCACTTTCGGTTTTTTTTGTGCTAGATGCCATCGGCAACCAGAACGCTTTGCTGCCCTACAAGTCGATGAGGGTTGTATATTTAGATTCGAATGTAGGCTTCGATAGTAAAATTTCATTGTCACCTACGATATCCAATGGAGTGGCGGTTGTTGTAAAGGGTAGTGGCATTGATGACGATTCCAATAAATTGTTTGACTTTGTGGCCGAAGAACATCGGCAACGGGACTTTTTATGCTTTCCCATGATGCCGTTTATGTGTCATGATGGAATGTTTATATTTCTGAAGGTACCCCAAAAAAGCAAGATCTACCAGTTTTTTATGACTGCGAAATGTTTGTCGGATTATTGGAAAAACAACTATTCCTTGCGCAAATTGCCTCCAGAGCAATTGGCGAGTATTGGAAAACAATGGTTCGAGTTCTTTGTCAATTGTTTTAGTTATAGTCTATTAAGCACGCTGCCGCATAGGTTCGTTGATAGGATTTTCTACGAGGATAAACCAGTAGAGCGTTCTGGTATTATAAAATATACTTACGAGCAACTAATTGGTTTGGGAAAAGAAAATGGACATATTACCAGTGAAGTCACTAGTGAGAATTTTGTTCCCATTTTTTTCCTACAACTGGATATCATGGCCATGCATGATCTAAATATGAATGGGGATGAAGTTGGGACGGCAACGTTTATCGTATCCCAGAGGCAGAAACGTAGCAACCTATCTAGCCCGCCAAAATTACCAGAATCATATTCTGGAGTGTTAGATAAAATATTTGTGCCAAATATTCCCAATGTCCTGCCATTTTGCCTTAAATCGGAATTATTATCTGAAATATTGGAGAAGAAAGAGTGGAGTTATAGTGGATTTAATGTTTATATACTATATTTACAATGTCCATCTTCAAATAGTAAGAAGAAAGCGGATAACCTTACGGGAAATAAGAAGAACAGTTTTGGATTTCCAAACAATGCTGTTTACTTATACACTGCCAATCATGTTGATGATAGTCAAGATGATAGCGAGGATGATAGCCAGCCAAAGTTAAGTTATCAAGTGTGGAAAGGTGAAGTTGTTAGTAGTCTTTTGGATATTAAGAATGAAATCCTTCTATTATTGCAATTGCAAAAAGAAAAATGTGTGCTAATTTATAACATGTGCGACCACTTTGATAGTGTAATGGATAATTTGATTGGTAACAGCACGCTAACAATTAATAAACAGTTAGATAACAGCGGCAGTTTGTTAGGGGGCCGTATATATGATGTTAAGTCAAATACCAATAGTTATACAGCACCGGAGCTCATAAACAGTGTTAAGTATGAGAAGCTATGTGATTATTGCTCTCTTATACAAATGGTTGACAAATTAGCTGCTGTTTTGAACAAGATCGATGACATACAGCAAGAGCAAAATGTAGAAAAAGATGCAACCTCGCCATCAAAGGAAGAAAAACCTGCGGGAACTATGGTAATTGACAGTCTTGTGACTGGATCTGATGGTCATAGCGAAGCATCTTCCCTGGACGTTGGATTAGAGACGGCAACTGTTGATGCTGTAGTGAACCAGCCTACTGCGAGCAGCGGCTCAGATTTAGTTAATGGCGATTCGGCATCATCAGCCGATGGTGACATAAATCCGTTAAACACCAATCCAAACAATTAGTAAGTGAGCATTGTTGGTTTGTAGAGCGATAGTCGCACACGGGTTGCGTATTTTATACTAGTACGCATCCCGCTCGTTCGAGTGTGAGTATCAACAAACAGTGGTGGCTTTTATAAAATTGCAATAAATTTTATTTTTATCCGTTGACATATTTCTTGTATTCATGCTATAAGATCATAGTTCCTATGCCAAAGACTGGTTTGTGGCAGCGACAGAATGGCCTCTGGTTGTTAGATGCAACTTCGCGTTCACGGTAATAGTCTCTGGTGTGCCGAAGGAGTTTATGTCGGGAAATAATTCATCCAGTAGCAGTAATGATGGTGAAGTTCCCAGTCAAGGCGATGTTCATAAAGATTACCGCGAAATAGATTTACGCTCCATGTCACCAATTTCTAGTTTTTTTATCCTGGCTCCCAGGTAACAGCAGCTACTCGGTGATCAGTGTAAGGGAATCAGTTTCACAGCTTTTTATATATGAGCTGTTTTGAAAGTGCGTTTGCAATGTCGCATTTTCACTCAAATATCAGACTAATCATTGCGCCAACAAATGTACTTTCAAATCAGGCCATGTATAATGGCTCAATCACAAATGCTTCGATTCAATTAAACCAGCTACCAGCAATAATCCAAGGAGAAAAAAAGAAATATGAAAAACAAAAAACTACACCAAAAATTGAATCACACCAGCTCCAATATGCACCTAAAATCCGTTGGTGAGAACGGTGAAATATCCGGCTACGCCAGCGTATTTGATGTGGTGGATTGCCACGGAGACGTGGTGGTGAAGGGAGCCTTCAGAAATGCTCTGGAAAATTTTAAAAAGCGCAGGAAAATTCCAAAATTGCTTTGGCAGCACGACATAGCTTTTCCAATTGGAGTCGTGGATGATGTTTTTGAAGACAACTATGGCCTATTTATTAAAAGTCGTCTTCTGCTGGACGTGCCAAAGGCGGTGGAAATTTATTCTCTTCTCAAAAACAAAGCCATAAATGGATTATCTATTGGCTATAAAATTAAAGACAGTTACTTCAACGACAATGTTCAATATTTGACTGATATTGAGCTATTGGAAGTATCGATAGTCACGTTTCCGGCCTGCGAGTTAGCGGTGATCGAAAATGTGAAATCGGAAATGGGAAACGTGGATGCATCATCGTATTTTATTGTTTCCCAATTAAAGTCAATTTCCCAAAAACTTAAAAAATACCATGAAAGGAAAAATGATGAACAAAGAAATAAATGATGCAATTTCGGAACTCGACAAAAATCTTGATGAATTTATGAAAAACAACGGCAAGGAATTGAATGAAATGAAAGCAAATATGGTAAAATACGAGGATGATAGAGCGCTGCGATCGATGGAAAATTTTGGCCGCAAATCCTTGCCATTATCAGAGAATTTGCAGGGAGATTCCTGCCAAAAATCAACATTTATGGACTATATTCGCAATGGATCCGAGGAAATTTTCCACAAATCTCTAAGTGAACGACGGGGCGAGGAGGGAGCGTATCTTGTACCCCACGCCATTTCAAAATTGATCTACAATCGGCTGGAATTTTTATCACCTATCAGGTCCATTGCCAAGGTGGTACGCATATCCACCAATGCCATTGACCTACTTGTGGATTCAAAGGATGCCGATGCCAGCTGGGTCGCCGCAGACCACGGTAATTTAGCGGAAACGAATTCTCCGGAAATAAAAAAGATCCAAATTCCGGTACACGAAATTTTTGCAAAACCAAAGGCTAGCCAACGATTGCTGGATGATGCACAGATTAACGCTGAAGAGTGGTTAATAGAAAAAATTGCCGAAAAAATTTCTGCCCTTGAGAATGCTGCATTCGTGAGCGGCAATGACAATAATCGTCCAAAGGGATTCCTGGCCTATGAATCTAAAGCCTGCAGCGAGCGTGAATTCGGCAAATTGCAGCATTTTTCAACCGGAGTGGATGGTAATTTTCCCGAAAACACAAATAATGCCATGGATATTCTCATTGATATGTCCTGTTCTCTCAGACCAATGTATGTGAAGAATGCCAAGTGGGTGATGTCACGATCTGCGCTGGCCAAGATAAGAAAATTTAGAACAGAAGATGGCTCCTCCATCTGGCAGCCGGCTATTGCGGCGGCATCTCCATCAACACTGCTGGGATATCCGGTCATAATAGACGATGATATGCCACCGCTAGAGACTGGAAAAGCATCCACATCTTTAGCCTTTGGTGATTTTTATGCTGGATATCAGATAGTGGATCGCCAAGGTTTAAAAATTATGCGTGATCCATATACTGCGAAACCATTTGTGGAATTCTACGCCAGCAAACGCACCGGCGGTGCTGTGGTAGATTTTGATGCCATTAAATTGCTGAAATTTGCAGCCTAGGCAATGGTGTGCCAGATATAACCATGCTGAATTAAGAATATTATGGATGTTTGAAAAAAGTGATTCCATGATTTTTCTTTTCTAAAAAACACGAATGTGCCGTCGGATTTCGGCGTAAAACTCATCAAAAAATTTCCCTAAAAATTCACTGCAACAATCCAAAATCCGGCGACATGCGCGCACCTGCCAAAACCAAAAGACAAATAATAATAAGAAAGGAAAAATGTCTATGCATATATTATCAATTGAAAAACCATCCTTTGAGATTGTCTCATTGCAGGAAATAAAAAATTATCTGCATATTGATCACGATTTTGACGATGAATTGCTTTGGGCTCTCATAGCTACTACTCGGGAAGCGATGGAAGCAATTGTGCAAAAGTCCATAGTCAAGCAAACCTGGTCCTACATTGTTAGAGTTGGTGTCCTGCGCAGTCTCTGCTGTGATGGTCTACATCATCCGTGCATATCCAGTAATATGATTGGCATACCATTGCCAAAACCTCCGGTTCTTAAAATAGTGAGCGTAAGTGTGAACGATTCTAAGCTTGGGGAAGAAAAATATACGCTGGAAAAGCAGCAATCCAGATTCTGTGTGTTTATGGAGCGGAATGATATTTTTCTTAAAAAAGATGATGCAGATGTTGCGGTGGTATTTGAGGCTGGCATGGCTGAAACTTCAGCGAATATTCCCTATACGCTGAAATTGGCAAATCTCATGATGGTGGCAAATGCCTATAATGAGCGCTATTCCTACAAATCAGATAAATTCGTGACTGATGCTATCCGGCAGTTACTCAATCCATTCTTAACTTTGCGAGTTTCATAGGAGAAAACCATGATGCCTAGTAAATTATTCAATACAAAAGTTCAGATAGAAGCAAAAACCACCACGCTATCCACAGATAATACATGGGTTTCGGAGTATTCCCTATGGCGCGAACTATGGGCTTCGATTTCCATAAAATACATGTCACCGTGCACCACGGTGTATCTTTTTATGATCAAATGGAAGCGAGATTTTCCAGCGAATTTTCGCGTAAAGGTTAGTGGCAAAATTTTTGTGCCAACACAACCGCCGATTCAAGATTTTCAAAGCGAATCTATCATATTTCACGCTAAGCTAACCGGTTAATTTTTAATTCATTGCAAAAACGATTTTGGTTATTTTTTTATTAAAATATTTTTTTTACTTTCAATTACTAGCAAAGGAGAACTATAATGTTTCCATGGGATTTTGGAATTATCAATGCAATAAAACAGGGAATTGGTTTAGATATATATCCGTCGCATCCACCTGACAATCAGCGTAAAACTCCATATTTGGTATTTGAATTAAAAAACATTCGAACGGAGAAACGAATGTTATCAAGAACAGAGTTTTCCATGACCATTGTTGATGATGGAACCTGCGCTGGGGAGTGTTTCAAAGTGTTAAAGACCATAAACAAAATAATCAGTGAAGAGTTAACGCTAAATCATGAAGAATTGCAGATTGGAGCAGCTCGAATCAAAATAACTTCCGTTGAATGCAAAAAAAATATCCTTACATTAAATTGTGTGGCCATGCTACGATTAACGCCTTCCTGTAGTAATAATTATGATAATACTGGTTGTGGTGGGAATGAATAATTACAAAGGAGAGGATATGATGAATTTAGATAAGAAAGATAATAGCAACGAAGGTGATATACTGGACAATCTGGAGGAACACATGGAGCATATGTCCAGAACTACGCCAACAACGATGCCTGAATGGATGTGCTAATATGTACGAATCAGATTTAATCCTTGGAGTAAGCGGGTTACCTCCGGAAAGTGCCAGAAACTGCCGGCAGGAATTGTTTCCCATGTCCAGCGGCGAATTTAGGAAATCCATAAACGGAAATCTCATGTTTCTGGAATCCAGTAAACGCAAGCGCTACGGCAGTATTATTTCTTGCAAAGATATAAATTCCCCGGTGGTGGACAAAATTTGGGTTGGATCCCAAATAATGGTGGGATGCATACAGAATCTCTGGCAGTGCATCGAAGCTGGCGGTAGCTCCCTGAAGCTGATCCGTCCTCCCGTCGACAAATCCGTTAGTGTGGTAGATAATTTTGGAAATCACGTCGGATTCGAGATATCTGACGGCGATGAAGTGAGAGTATACAGAATTTATGATGAGAGAATCTTCGTTTGCTTTCGCCCATGGCTTAACATGTATGTGATGGATTTTTCCATCGAAACCGACGAATGGGGTATGAACGGCAGTTGGAAAATTGTACTGGAAGAAGTATAGGCGCACTGAATTGGATTTTGTGTTTTGAGCAAGATTTGATGACCCATGCTCCCGGGGGGCTTTATAGTAGACCCGTTTTGCATTACGGTACGGTATTTTTAGGTCTTTGGGATCTAGGTCTTCAGCATTTCTCACTGTAAGTATAAACTGAATCCACCATAGCCTCTTGGAAAAACTCACCGAACCTCTTTAACTTAAATTCTTCCATCCCAACATGGGACTCCAGAGCTAGTGTTCCTCGTAACTTATGGGTTTGTGTCTAGCCAGGGCAAGAATCATACCCACGGATATACTGAGAGCAATCATAGAGGATCCTCCATAGCTTATGAATGGCAATGTCATGCCTTTGGTTGGGAGAATGTGCAATGTGGAAGCTATGTTGATAAAGGACTGTAAACCGAACTGAGATAGTAGCCCAACCGATGCAATTATGGAAAACAAACTATTTTCTTTTATGGCTTTGAACATACCGTACACAACGATGAAGGCAATCAGCAATACTACAAATATGCAAACGAAAAATCCAAACTCTTCCCCCAATACAGCAAACACAAAATCCGAATGAGCATCCGGTAGGTGTTTTTTTATGATGCCCTCACCGGGGCCAACTCCGAACAATCCTCCGTGCGAAAACGCCTCGAGAGATCTGTTGATTTGATAATGATCTCCTATATCAGGGTTTAAAAATCTGTCTATGCGGTTAGCTACATGGGGCAGCATGCCGTAGCCAAGCACCATAACACATGCGCTACCAATGACCATTATCAGAACAAAGATTATGGGAATTCCACCCAAAAATAATTGACAGAACCATATGGCAATGGTCACAACTATCATGCCTATGTCCGGCTGTAATACCAATAAGGCCACAAACATGGCCACCATGACAGTGGCAATGAGTTTTCCCTTGAAATTTGGAAATTTATTCTGTTTGGAGATCAGCCACGCAGTAATAATCGCCATTGCTGGCTTTGTAAATTCGGATGGCTGGATGGAAAATCCAAAAACAGACAACCAACGCTTTGCTCCCTTAATGCCAGGGCTATAGAGTATAGTCGCTGCAGTCAGCATCATGGACAGGAAAAAGATTATCACTGATATTTTTTTTATGCCGCTGTCATCAAGGGTAGAAATTATAAATATAATAGCCAGTGATGGCACAATATAAATGAGGTGTCGCCTAAGAAAATAAAAACGATCAATGCCGATTTTGTTTGCTACCATGGGCGTTGCTGCCATTGACATTAAAATGCCAAAGGCAATCATGGTCAGGAATGCCAGCAACATCACTCGATCCACCGACCACCACCAGCGACCAAAAACACTGTCGTCTGCTCTGGAAAAACTTATCATTGGACTTTCCTGACAGCTTTATTTGCGTGCTGTGCATTTTTTTGTTCTTGTTCTTGTTTTTTTATTTACTTTTATATCCTCATTTTTTTTCAAATACCAGCGTCGTCCAATTTTGATAATCGTAGGCGTATTTTTGTGCTAGTTTCATGGAATATTTGTTTTTTACGCTGTGGTCATCGGAATTGAATCCAGATAGCACTAGTAATCCATTAGGAGATAGTGAATCAATAATTACACTGGCCATATCCATGAGTGGTTCCGATAAAATATTTGCCACTATAAAATTATACGATTTTCTTTGACCGCAGCAATGAGTATGGGTTTGAGATCCGGTATTTTGAGCTGCAAATTCATATTTTTCGTTTTGAAAAACTGATACCCTATGGGCGACCCGATTCAGTGCAACGTTTTCTTTCGCCGTGCGTACAGCTTCCGCATCGCTATCACAGGCAACGACACTTCTGGCTCCCAATTTTGCCATAGCTATACTCAAAATACCAGATCCACATCCAATATCCAGCGAATGCAAATGCTTTTTACAGTCGAAAAACATTTGGCAAGCCAGCAAGCATCTGTTGGTTGTTGGATGCTCTCCTGTTCCAAAAGCGGTTGCAGCGGCAATTTCTATGCTGATTTTATCGAATGGAATAACCTCTCCTCTCACATGGGGACCGTACGAATAAAATTTACCAATTGAAATTGGGCGGAAATTTTCGAAACATCTCCTAAGCCAATCAATATCATCCAATATATCCACCGAAAGCGATGAATAGCTGTAACTACCAAGAGCTGCCGCAATTTCAACTTCACTGATGGGTTTCAGGTCCAAGATTTCCACAAACCAGTTTGTTTCCTTTGCTTCGGCACAGGAAACAGACATATAATTTTTTTCCGAAAGCACATCCAC
This sequence comes from Holosporaceae bacterium, assembly GCA_031288225.1. GTDB lineage: Bacteria > Pseudomonadota > Alphaproteobacteria > UBA3830 > UBA3830 > BNWE01. Next base: position 37,190 of record JAITRU010000050.1, read on the forward strand.
TATTTCGAATGCCGCTCCTATGGAAAAACTTTCGATGGTACATCTGAAAATTTTTTCTCCAACTACTCCGCTGCGATGAATTCTGTCCTCAGAAAATTTTCTCATGCAATCGTATCACCTGTGTTTATTTTGTGATCAATGGCAGTAGCATCAACATCAATTGTTTCCCTTCCATTTGTGGAGTTCCCTCACATTTTGCTATGTCCTTGAGATCATCCACGAGGCGGTTCAGAACTCTGATACCAATGTCCTGGTGCGATATTTCCCTTCCCCGAAGTCGCAGAGTAACTTTCACTTTATTGCCATCCTTGAGAAATCGACAAATACTGTTGAGCTTTACCTGGTAATCGTGAGAAGCAATGGTGGAAGTAAACTTCATTTCTTTCACTTCTATGGTCTTTTGTTTTTTCTTTGCTTCAGATTTTTTCTTTTGAAGTTCGTATTTTAGCTTCCCATAATTTATTATTTTGCACACCGGCGGTATTGTTTGAGGAGAGATCTCCACCAAGTCCAAATCCGCTTCCGCTGCCATGTTAATGGCTTCTTTTAGGCTAACTATGCCTGCAAGATGACCATCTTGGTCAATCAAACGAACCTCAGGAGCAGTTATTGCTCCATTGATTTTATATTTCTCTTCAGTAAATTTATTATCTTTCAAATTTATCTCCAATAAATCACATGATATACATCAACGACTACAAATCATTAATTTTTTCGTAAAAATTAACAACATTTATCCATGGAACAGACAATATTTATTCATAATGTTATGAACATACTTACTCTCCTCTCGGTAACATTACAATCAGGTCATTTTCGTAGGACAATCCCAATACACTACGTGCAACTTCTTCCAGAAGATCGAGGTCAATATTGTCATTGCGCAGGAGACTTATTTTATTTTCCAGAAAAGCATTTTCTTCTCTCAAAATTTTGAGTTCCCTTTCCAGGTTAACAATTTCAATCCGTAGTTTACTCCAGGACAAAGCTCCACGAGCACCGCTGATGACATGGAATGCGAAGTACCACACAATACACACCCATATCATATTAGAAGCTATTAATCCTATATTTTTATTAATGGAAGGAGAAGAAAAGAACAGCATCTAATGTGACATATCCAAATATTTTGATTTTTTAGCTAATTCATCAAATTGCTGCAGAGTAACTAGGAAATCTCGCAGGAAATGCAACGGAATCATGTTGGGACCGTCCGAGAAGGCATTCTCAGGATCAAAGTGTGTTTCAATGAATATTCCGGCAACTCCAACGGCTGCTGCGGCTCTGGCAAGGATTTCCACATATTTTCTATTGCCACCGCTTGCATTGCCCAAACTTCCAGGCTCCTGCACCGAATGCGTCGCATCAAATATTACCGGATATCCGGTATCTGCCATAATTTTGATGGAACGCATATCAGACACCAGGCGATTGTATCCAAAGCAAGCTCCTCTTTCACAAAGCATGACATTGTCATTGCCAGCGTCTAGCACTTTTTGTAGAACATTTTTAATATCCCAGGGAGACAGAAATTGCCCTTTCTTTATATTGATAGGATTGCCGGTCTTTGCAGCGGCTACCAAAAGATCTGTCTGGCGGCACAGAAATGCTGGAATTTGTAACACATCAACTACGGCAGACACCGGTATGCACTGGTGCGTTTCGTGCACATCAGTAAGGGTGCAGCAGCCACTGGAGCTGCGTATTTCCGAGAAAATTTCCATCGCTTCATCGAACAAAATGCCTCTTTTGGAAGAGATGCTGGTTCTGTTAGCCTTATCAAAGGATGCTTTGAATATAAACGGAATTCCAAGGTTGGTGGTTACCTTCACCAAATGATCAGCAATCCGAAGTGCCATATCACGATTTTCTATAACACACGGACCAGCTATCAACACAAACGGCATCTGGCTTGATATTGAAATATTTCCGATTTTAATGACTTTGCCTACCATGGCACGGCCTTTATGTAGGTCTTAGCCATTAAAAACACCATATGCATGAAACTATTTTTTCCCCTTATCAAAAGTCTTTCCACTCTGGGCAGTATCCTTATTCTTCCAATTCTCCGTCACACCTCCAGCGGCTGTGCCATTTGCCGCAGCAGCATCGGAGGCAGTTGCTGCTGGACTTCTGGACTTATCAGCGATCTTACCTACGGGCATAGCTGCTCCAACTCTTGCATCTTTTGATCCAGAATTATCCTTTGTCGTTGATTTTTTCCCGGCAGTTTTACCGCCAGCAGTACTTGCACCAGCGGCGTTTTTGGTGGCCGGAACTTTCCCTGCTATCGAATTCTTTTCCGAGGCAATGTTAGGATTATTGGCACTTTCCCTGGCAACTGCGTCTATGAGTGACTCTTTTGGTGCAACGGTGTGTTTTAGAATTTTTGCCATCACAAGGCAATTGACCACAAAGAGCGACATCATAATAGCCGTAGAGCGAGTCAAAAAATTCGCTTGTCCTCGCACCGAAAACACGCCACTAGCTGCACCTCCACCACTGGATCCCAATGCACCATCGGAATCGTGCTTCTGCAGCAACACAATGCCAACAATTGCAATTGCAAGGACAAAATGGATACTAAGCAAAAAATATATCATAAAAAATTACCTCACCAACACCGACCCAAGCATGTTCCAACATACAATTCAATATCAGTAATATTTATACAAAACAAAACACTAATCATGCACGATAGCATCAGAAGCGCAACAAGATTTACAGCACCCGCATTGCAAACATATATCGCGGTCGATTTCCAGAACACCATCCTTTTCCCTAATCGCCTGTACTGGGCAAACATTAATACAAGACAGACACTTTTTACACTTTTCCATGACAATCATCATAGCACTTTTTCCTGGGACAATTTTTCATCTTTTTTATCAATGGTTTCAAATACGCCAAAAAACTTAAATATACCGAAAATCCGCCCAATCACATAAAACACGAGAAGACCAACGGAAATAACGATGAGTAGAGTTATATTCCTTTCCAAGGCGCCATTGTGGTAGTGATACTCGGCAAACACGTTCATTCCAATAATGGCCATCATCATAATTACGGAAGCGATGAACTGCCTTCCACATTCCTTTGCCGTTCCCATATCCACATTCATCGTGCCAAGCTTGCGAAGACAAAACAACAGATAAACAACATTGCACCAGGAAGAAAGGGAGGTTGCAAGGGCGATGCCAGTATGTTTCAGAGTAGGCATAAATACCCCTATGAACAATAGATTGGTAATGATGGAAATTATACCTCCAATCAAAGGAGTTCGCGTATTTTTGTGAGCGAAAAACGTTGTACTAAACACTTTAGTCGCCATATAGGCCGGAAGCCCAATGGCAAAGGCCGCCAACGTTGGAGCGGCGATTGCAACCTGTTCGGGACCAAAATTCCCACCACCATAAAGGGCGCCGGTGATGGGCTCACTCAGAGATATAAGCATGATCGCGGACGGCAATGTGAAGATAAACGCAAACAACAAACCAAAATTCATCTGCTTTTGTGCCATCTCATTGTTTTTCGCGGCAATTGCCCTTGTAATAGGAGGAAGCAGTGCAGTGCTAAAGGCTATTCCCAAAATCCCGATGGGAAGCTGATTAACGTGATCAGTGTAGTAGAAGTATGAAATGGACCCCGTGGGCAAAAATGACAACACAATCAGGTCTATCACAACATTCAATTGCCATACACCAGCTCCAATTGCGCCGGATACCAATTTTTTGAAAAAACTCTTCACCTCATTCATCATTGGAGAGACATCAAACCAAACTTTAAACCCGCAGTACCTCACATTACTCCACAAAATTACAACTTGTATAACTCCTCCAAAAAATGTTGCCCATGCCATGGTATAGGCAACACTGGGAAACCAGAATGCTCCCAAAAATATGGCAATTATGACACAAAAGTTTAATGTCAGCTGAGCTGCCGCCGGCAACGCAAATTTATTGAGAGTATTAAGGATTCCCGCAAACAAGGCTGCTAGGAATGACGCTGCAATGTATGGAGAACAAATTCTGCCTATTTGGACCAGGTGTTCAAATTTATCCGACGCCACATCTACACCAGGGGCAAATCCCTGCATAATTTGGCGATAGCAGATCAAACAGATAACCATAAGAAACGATACTGCAAACACTAGCCAAGTTAAGACCTGAGATGCGAGCTTCTGAGCTTCGATATGCCCTTTTTCCTTCAGGACATTGGCAAATATTGGCAAGAAGGATGCATTGAAGGACCCTTCGGCAAACAATTTTCTCAGAATGTTTGCGAATTTAAATGCAAGTGAAAAAACATCAGCGTACATTCCAGCTCCCAGTAACCGAGACTGAACGCTGTCACGGATAAGACTGCTAATGCGATAAGCCAAAGTCCATCCACCAACCGTAAACACACTTTTTATCAAACTCATGATGCATACCTCTCCCGATATACCGTTCTTTGATTACCAATCCCTAATATAACCACATGCCATGCATTGAATTGGACGTTCCTTCCGCGGTTAGAACAGATCATCTTGGAAATATGGGCCATTGCAAAAATGTATCATTTTTTTTCAAAGCTGCCATTCCATTAGTTAAGTAACATGAAACTATTTTTAATACAACAGCCAACAAAAAATACATTGATGTGAAGTTTCATTTCTGATTATACAAATGATTTTTAGGATGCACTCTGTGACAGCCGCTGCCAGGTGGGCGATAGCCAATTGCTGGTGGAATTTGGTACTATTCAGGGATCGTTGCTTCCATATGTTCGTTATTCATTTTTTATGCTGTGGTTTATTATCCCCGGAAATAAACAGGCTAAAATATGTCCATGGGAACCGAGGGTACATTTTCGTTGGCATTTCCCGCCAGAGCGTCCTGGAGTACATTTTCATTTGTTTTTATAGGGTAGTCAGTTTTGGATAGGTAATTGACCAATTGCTGCTGTAAGTCGGCCACTAACTCCTGCGTTAATTTAGCCTGGTATTGACTATTTTCTTTCTCACTTATACTAATCGCAGGTACGATTTCTTTGATTTGATATACCACAAATTTACCACCTATTTTTTTGTATTTAATATCACTAAGCTGCATTTTAAATGCATCTTGATATAGTTCGCTTATTATATCACTGAATTTATCCTTCACATCTTCTTTTACTTTATGCTCATTGGCCACTGCGGCATTTTTTGCGGTATTGTTGCTAGCAGCTTTATCGCTTTCCTCCATATTTTTAGCAACTTCTTTTCCGTTGTCTTTGTCTTTTTGTTCCTCTTGATCGGCACGTTTCCCGCGACGATCAAATTTTGGAGTAACATAGCAGCCGGTTTGCTGAGCGACTCGTTCCAGCGATGTTAGGGATGCCTTCTTCTGCAGCTCTTTGGCAACATCGATGGCTTTTTCTCGCTGTTTTTGTTTGATCCATTGGCTCATAACTTTTTCTTTTGCCACATTGAATTGCTCCACATGTTTCGGAACAATGCTATCCAGGTGTATTACCCATTGAACCCTTTTACCACTAGCGTCCAGTGCTTCTGAGAAGGAGCTATCAGTTCCATCATCCATGGAAAACGCAACGGCCAGCGCGTCTTCTTTGTAATTAATCCCAGCGAATTTGCTTTGATCATTGGCCGTTGGATTGGATACGACATTTTCTATTTTAGTAATGGTGAGATTAAATTTACTGGCAACATCCGGCAATGGCATCCCGGACATTAAATCATCTTCTATCTGGCGAGTGATGTCATTGATGGCACTCGGCAACTTTTCCTGCCTAAGTTCCTCTACGATTTCTATCCTTGATTCCTCATATGATTTGTTGTCCCTTTTGGATGAAGTTTCGTAAACATCCTTTATCTCCTGTTCCGGCACCACTATCTTGTCCTTTACCAAAGATTCTTTCAATTCCAGCAACGTGAAGGATCTAGTTTCCTCAATCATAAATTTTTCTTTGTGGTTGCTATAAAAACTTTCCAGTTCACTGTCAATTGGCACCTGGGTAATTGCGAGGGAGGATGGATCAATTTCAACAACGGTGAGAGTTCTATTTTCCAGCTGGGCGCAGGCATATGGATACAAGGCGTTTATGACTGATATATAGGAAAGTGGTAACTTCATTAATGATATCTTTATGTCATTTTTTAGGAATTCCATAAATAAATTTTCAGGAACATGGATTTTTCGCAAAAATGCCCGAAAGAGACTGGCATTGAATACACCATTTTTATCTCGGAACATATAGAGATCACTAATGTACTGTTTTATCGTTGTGTCGGATATTATAAAACCAAAGTCCTCGGCGGCGAGGTCGACAATACTTTCATAAATTATTTTCTGCAGCACGAAATTTTTATCGGTTGTTTCATTGGCACTCTCCGACAACCCCTTTTGGCGATTGATGATTCTGTTTTTTTCACAGCGAAGCATTTCCGGAGATATTTTTCTACTTCCTACCTTTATTGCGTAGTCCTTGCCTAGCAATTTTCGGACAACCTGAAACAAACCAAAAGAAGACACAAAGGCGATTGCTAAAATAAATAACAAAGTCTTTGCAATTGGAGAATTGGAATATTTTCTTATGGCAGCTAACATGTTTTTTCCCTGTATGTATCGAAACAATCAACCAAGACATCGGCGAGTATCTAACAGTCCACGCACGAAGTCACTTCAGTTACTTATTACTTTAACCAAGAACAGTACTTCGCATATACTATTAACACTTCATCGTTTGAGCAACCCTTAAAGCATAATTCTTTGCAAATATCAGGCAATCGGCTTCGGAAATGTTTACATCCGATTCCGACCAAAATGTTCTGGTCGCCGCCATGACTGCTTTTATTTGCTGTGGTGTCAGGTGAAGATCGGCTAGTAAATGTGGCCGAAATTTAAAATCGGCACATCCGGAATTACTAAAGTCCTGCAGTTCATGCAGCAGCGATTTTACCATTCCAATATCTGTAATTGCCCGGTGCAGATACAGGTCAACCAGGGAATATTGAATATAAAAATTTCGCCGTTGCTTGGCGGTAATTTGTTTTGATTTCTTTTGCAGGGCTACGAGAAGATCTGCAGCCGCATCCAGATGCTCAATTTTGATTTGTCCGATGTTTGATGATTGCAGGATTTGTTTGGCTATCTCTCTGGGAAAATGATACTTCTCAACTAAGCTGTGCACGTCGGAGCGGGAAAACAGCAGAAGCATGCAAAATTTATCTGCGGGAGACATGCTCCCGAAAATTCCGAGTTCCTGGCATGTGGTCAGGGGATCTTTATCCAGCAGAAATAATTGCTCAAACACATTTTTCATGGGAAGAATAATTTTGTAGGAATCGCTAATTTCAAAAATTTTCAATAATTCATTCATAATCCTAGCTGTGGATAGCATGGACATGCCCGGCGTGAGAGTGGCAATAGTATTCAAGTATTCTTCATTGGCCCTGTAGTATCCATAGAGTGCTAAAAACCTAAAATAACGCAGGATTCTTAGATAATCCTCCCGAATTCGCTGAGCCGGATCTCCAATGAAGCGTATATTGCGCTGCTCTATGTCGGCCAACCCGCTGTGATAGTCATATAATTTCCCGACGCTATCTAGATATAATGCATTGATGGAGAAATCTCTTCGTTGAGAATCTTCTTCGAAAGAGTCGGAAAAAGTTACCGAAGCTTTTCTGCCAAATGTTTGCGTATCACGGCGCAAAGTTGTGATCTCATACCCCTTTCCTTCACGCATGACTGTCACAGTTCCGTGTTCAACGCCGATTGGAATGACCAACATGCCGGCATTGGTGCATACTTCCATAACTCTTTGGGGAATCGCTGTTGTAGCCATATCTATATCAGATATAGGCTCTCCCATAAGAAAATTTCTTACAGCTCCGCCTACGATTCTTGTTTCATGGCCGGCATCGTTCAACGTTGCCAGGATAAACTGAACATCATCAGTTAATATTGCCCTTAAATTTTTCATTTGCCCATTTCCAATCGCCTTAGTTTACCGTTTCGATATTCTACATTTCTTAGTGCGAAAATTCCCAGATAACAACTGCGAAATTTTAGTATTATAGTCGCGTCGGGAAAAATGTGTTACGATGCTATTGGTTTATCAGGAGAGTAATTATGTACCATAGCGTTGAATATCGGCAAGATGTGCTAACCTTTTGTAATATGAATGGAAAT
>JAITRU010000041.1 GCA_031288225.1 Holosporaceae bacterium
GAGCTTGGGAACGAGCATGGGAACGAACTACTCGATGACGATGAGCTCGGGAACGAGCTTGGGAACGAACTACTCGATGACGATGAGCTCGGGAACGAACTTGGGAACGAACTCGACGACGAGCGCGGGAACGAACTCGGTGACGCTATATCATCAACCTCAATTTCTTCCCTATTTTCCCATGGATGACATTTCTCAATAAGCTCCCTATCTTCGGTTGAGAATACTTCATTGTAGAACTTTTTTCTGTTATTTTCATAGATATTTTCGGCTTTTGAATTATTTAACGATCCTCCGTAGTAATAAAAGTCTTGATTAAATATCCCTACTAGGCATTTAGGGGAAGCAAAATTATTTTTACACATATCTTCTATGGCGGTTTTGTGCCAAAGATAAAATGCCGTAGACTTTTTTTCTTTTCCATTATATTCTTCAATTGTGCTAGGGGCCATAAAGTCATCAATGCTGCGAATATTGTTGGATGGATGTGGATGATAGATAGAATCCACCCGCATCCCACGATCTAGGGGTATATATTGGTCAAGGATATTCACTATCTTCTTATCAATCTCCAGGGCAGCTTTTCGATAATGGGTTCGATTCATTGTAAAGTCTTGGACAAAATATATGTCATCCAAAAGGGTTCGCAACAGTACAAACAAAGTGCGGTGCTGATCGTAGTAATATTTCACCGAAGCAGTCTGCTTGATATATTTCGGTACAGTAACTATTAAATAATTAGAAATAGCTTCTGCAGCGTTCAAGGTAGCCTTAATTTTTGCTTGAGAATTTCCATTAACTGCTTCTCTCATCGCTTTTACCGGCCCTTTCAATTGTTCTATATTCATTGCCTCAAAAACTCCTTCAATTAGCGGAGACAGGATAGGGCTGGAATTTACGCCTACAGCAACATGATTTACGCCAATAATGCAACACAGAACGGCCATAATTTTTGCAAAACGAAAAGTTATTCCGAGACCGTTGCCTGATGACTTTTTCTCCCCATCGACTTCGTCAAATCCGTTGCTCAGATCCTCATGTACAAGAAGTACATGGCGGTCTTGCACTACGTTCTTCCTCGTTCTTGCAAGAAAAACCTCATCAGGCAACAGTCTCATTCTGACTTTGTTAAAAATCTTATCCTGCACAGAAAGACATATTTGCCGAGTATAACGCGAAAAATCCCAACCCCAGCTGGAAATATTTTTCTTCATAGAATTCTCCTTTATTGTGAACAATTAATTGTACAATGAATTTGGCTTTTTGTCAAGAAGAAATTAAAAATATTGTCTCAATCGCATATGCAGCCATGTATTTCTCTGCATTATTTTGTTGTTTTTTACCGCAATACCCAGAGCTTTCCTACTACCTACCAGTACCACGAGATTCCTTCCCCGCGTTATGGCTGTGTAGATTAAATTCCTCTGAAGCATCACATAGTGAGACATAACCAACGGAATTACCACCGCCGGATATTCGGATCCCTGAGATTTATGGATTGATATGGCATAGGCCAGCACAATTTCATCGATTTCCGAAAAATCATAGGGAATACTTCTGCCGTCCATTTGCACTGTTATTGTCTGATCTTCAACATCTATATTAGTTATGCGTCCAATGTCTCCATTGAACGTATCTTTGTCGTAGTTATTTCGGATCTGCATAATTCTATCTCCAACCCGAAATCTCTTTTCTCCGCGTAGGATTTCAAATCCATTTGGGTTAATGGCATCCTGCAGTGCATAATTTATGGCATCGGTGCCAGTGTTGCCCCTATTCATTGGAGTCAATACCTGAATGTCCACCATAGGATCATAATTAAATTTCGCCGGAATGCGTCGCCCAACCATGTCGATAATTTTTTCCAGGACTTTTTCTTGGTTATCCTCAAATAAAAAGAAACAATTATCGCGTTCTGCATTGGTGCACGCCGGCATTGCTCCATTAATAATTCTATGGGCATTCACCACGATAGTTGATTGTTTTGCCTGTCGAAAAATTTCATTCAATTCCACAACACAAAATTTCCCAGATCCTATTATGTCCTTGAGAACGCATCCGGCTCCCACCGATGGCAATTGATTAATATCGCCAATCATAATGATGGTTGCACTGCAAGGCACAGCTTTGAGTAAATGGTACATTAGCAGTAAATCAACCATGGAGGCTTCGTCAATTATCAGCAGATCACAATTTAGCTGGTTGTTTTCATTTTTTTGAAATCCTCCATTTATGTGGCTGAATTCCAGCAATCGATGAATGGTTTTCGCTGGAAATCCAGTTGTTTCTGCCATGCGTTTTGCGGCACGTCCCGTCGGTGCGGCTAACAGTACTCGCCTAGACATTGCTGCGTGTATTTGTAAAATGGATTTTGTAATCGTCGTCTTACCGGTACCGGGCCCTCCGGTAATCACGAGTATTTTATTTTCCAGACTGGCTTTTATGGCATCTATTTGCTTCGACACTAGCCGGATTGACAATTGCTTCTGGGCATACTCAATGGAGGCGCTGACATTCACGGTTTTTTCAGTTGACATCCCGGGGGTTTCATGGATAGAAAGCAACATTTTTGCCACCTGCACTTCGGAGAAATGATAACCAAGCAAAAATACGCATTCTCGAGGATTAAGATTATCGTCCAACAGCTGTTCCAGAATAATATGGCGGGCTGTTACCATGTTTTGGATAGCACTGTGCAGGATGCCAACACCAACGTTGAGCAATTTGCCTGCCACGACCAATAATTCATCCAGAGGACAATAGACATGTCCTTCAAGGGATAACTGATTAAGGGAAAATATAATGCCAGCCTCGGCTCTCGGTACAGAATTTTCATCAAATCCCATCCTTTTGGCAATTTTATCCGCCGTGAGAAATCCAATACCGGAAATGTCATTGGCCAATCTATATGGATTAGTAGAAATAACCTCGATGGATTTATTTCCATATCTTTTGAAAATTTTTACTGCATAGGAGGAACCAACCCCGTAGGATTGGAGGAAAATCATCACTGATCTGATTTCCTTTTGCTGCTGCCATGCCGCAGCGATCATCTCGATGCGCTGCTTACCAATGCCTGGTACCGTGGCAAGTTGAGCTATGTCTGTGTCGATGATATCCAGTGTATTTTCCTTAAAAATCCCGACAATCCTCTTGGCCATCAGCGGACCAATACCTTTTATTAAACCGGATCCGATATATTTTTCTATACCATGGCAATTGTCAGGAACAGAACAGTGACATGTTTCAATTTTAAACTGTTTTCCAAATTTCGGATGCATCAACCATTCACCCTGCATGCAAAGAGTTTCCCCAATAGTTGGAGATGTTATGTTGCCTACTATCGTAACCAACTCAATCTGCCCGGGAACTTTGATTTTGGCTACCAAATACCCATTTTCCTCATTTTCGTAGGTAATGCGCTCCAATTGTCCCCGCAACTCAGCCAAATTTGTTCTCCCTGAAATAATCCCAAGTATATAGTCATGCTGGCCTAAAAGTGGTACAATTTATATGAATTTTGAAGAAGTTGACGATGGCGTCCCAAAGGGAGGGGCAAGCAGCGATGGTTTTCCTGAGATATCGCTTGAAAT
>JAITRU010000038.1 GCA_031288225.1 Holosporaceae bacterium
AAAATATCACGAAATTTAGCCTCCGAAATATGCGAACATTTTATATACTTATTTTTCATTGATATATCCTAGCTTATCTGGCCAGAAAATCAATCTAATCTAGTCTTGAACCAAAAAAAATTTCCCATACTCGCAGATGCGATGTCATAGCAAATTCAGAAATAATACCAAATCTCATTTTGGATTGTCCAAATGGCTTCGAGAACACGCTCTATGGCAGCCGCTGCCAGGCGGGCAATAGTTAATCGATGATGGGATTTGGTATAAGATGTAGGGTGGAGGAAGCCCTGGGGGAGTATATGGCGGCAAACCGTAACTCCGGGGCGGTCTCACATGCAGTGAATTTATACATAATTTTCTTGAATGCCCGAATTGTTTTGCTATAATCCACTAGGGATAACTGGACATTCAAGATCATGAAGTCGATCAGGTTCGGAAGAAAGCAGTCGTAGTGAACACCGGGTGGGTCGGTTGTCCTTGGTGTTTTGGGTTACAACTCCCGCTTTTTACAAAAAAATGCAATTAACGCGTTGCAATTACAAGAAGATACGCAATGAGCCATTATGTTCCGCTTGCCACAAAATATCGGCCACAAAAATTTTCGCAGGTGGTTGGCCAGGATATTAGCGTTCGCATCCTAGCTCAGGGAATTTTGAAAAATCGCCTTGGATCTGCCATGCTTTTCGCTGGGACAAGGGGGGTTGGAAAGACGACCATTGCGAGAATTCTGGCCAAAGCACTCCGGTGTGCACAGCGTAATCCAGAACCATGCGGGAAGTGCGATTCATGTCTTGGTTTTTTGCTTGGTAATCAGATTGATGTTATCGAAATAGATGCCGCCAGTCACACGGGGGTAGATGATGTACGCGAAATTATTGAATCTTGCCGCTATGGACCCACCACCGGGCAATTCAAGATATTCCTAATAGATGAAGTTCATATGCTTTCCAAGAGCGCGTTTAATGCTTTGCTTAAGACATTGGAAGAACCGCCGGAGCATGCAAAATTCCTGATGGCAACAACGGAAATCCACAAAATTCCAGAGACCATATTATCCCGCGTGCTGCGATTTGATTTGAAGAGAGTTGGCCAGGATCTGATTGCCCAATACCTGTCCTCCATTTGCAATCAGGAGAACATTAGTGTGGATGCAGATGCTGTTTCCTTCATGGCCAAAGCAGCAGATGGATCAATCCGTGACGGTTTATCTATTTTGGATCAGGCTATTAATTTGGGAGACGAAAACAGGATAAACCTGCAGGACGTAAAAGATTTACTTGGTTTTTCGGAAGATGCAGATTTGATAGAGTTGCTACAATGCATTTTATCCTCCAATGTGAAGGCTGCAGTTTCCAAATATCGGGAAATTATCAAAGGTAATAATAATATATCCGGCGAGGCCATCATCAACGCCCTTCTGGACTATATCCATGTTCTTTCGCTTGGTAAAACCGGCGTTGATCATGGAGATAATATCTTGGATGAATCCGTAATTCACAGATTAAGTAAGTTGGAGTCGCAGGTTTCACTGCCAGCACTTAGCCACCTGTGGCAGATGCTATTAAAGGCCCTAGAGGAGTTGAATTTTTGCGATCATCCGGGTATTGTGCTTGAGATGGCAATAATACGCATAGCCCATGCTTCGCGTTTGCCAAGCATGGAGGCTATCATCGGCGATATGCAGAAGAAATGCAATGCCGAAGATGTGCCCAGGAATGTTGATGCCAGTGGCGATGGAGGTGCCGTTTCGCTGGAAAGTAGCGCTAAGCAGCCGGAAAGTGCCAATGGGAACAGTGGCCTGGGGTCCGGTGAGTTGGTGACGGAGGTTATTGACCTGTTTCCGGGGGCTTCGTTGCTGTAGGATATTGAGCGATACATATGGAATGCGCAAAGTAATGTACTGTGTCTGGGCTAACGTCGTGCCCAACATTGTTCGTGGGGGCTGGATTTTTAGAGAAAACGATGGTCAAAGGCGTTAGGAGTAATGTAAATGAATGACTTAAATGAATTGTTGAAACAGGCACAGCAGATGCAGGCAAGGCTTGTGGAAACGCAGAGTAAATTAAATGAAATTGAAGTAACCGGATCCGCTGGAGGTGGTATGGTCGCCATTACCATAAACGGAAAACATGATTTTAAAAAAGTTTTCATTGATCCAAAATTGATGCTACCAGATGAAGTGGAGATTCTATGTGATCTCATCACGGCGGCATATGGAGATGCGAAAAATAAATTGGAGTCTAAAATAACACAGGAAATGGGCGGATTACTTCCCGATAGCCTGAAACTACCGCCAATGTAGCGGACGTATTCATTCAACGGCGATGGTCTTATGTTTTTTTAATATACTCAATCACCGTAGGAAATTGGATTTTATTGGTGAGTCTTTATTGTGATTACAGCATTTTTTGTCTGAAATCTCACTGTGATTGAGTATATAGCAGGTTCGTTTTGCATTCACGGTGTTTTCAGGTTTCGGAGATCTAGATCTTCGGCGTTTCGTACCGTAGGTGTAGTCCGAATCTGCCATACTTTCGGTGAGTGAGGTTTTTATTGGCCCCTAAATCGTAGTACTAAACGCCGCCGTGGCTCAG
>JAITRU010000023.1 GCA_031288225.1 Holosporaceae bacterium
ATTCCCCATTGGGTTTTTTTGCTGTCTTTGAGAAAGCAATGAAAGCATATTATTCTTCTTCTTCACACTATTAAGGTTGGATAATTTACCCCACCCATTATTTTGGCTTGGCAGTCCTCCTTGCATACCCATACCCATAGGTACTTGCCCAAACGTATTCTTCTTTACATTACCACCTAAATTATATGGTGGAACATATCTCTGCTGTGCTCTTCCCCCAGAAAAGCTATCATCATCATCTTCATCAAATTCATCAGATTCATAATCAGCTTCAACGCTCTGTTGTTGTATTTTATTTTTTTGGACTTTTAACATACGCGATACCTCAGCAAACGTATTCTGGCATAATTCCTCTAGGCGCCCAACTTCGCCTATGTCATCCAGACTGAGAATGCTTTTCTTGACTAATTGTCCTACTTCAGCAATACTCCCTGCTATTTGCTGACAAACGACACCAGATTGTTTATTTTTTCGGCTGAACGGGGCCGGGTTAGCAAAAATGCTACTAGTATCATTATTAATAAAAGGCTCATTAATGGCACCACGATTATTATTCCCAAACCTGGAATTATTTCCCCCTTTTTGAAAGAAGGAATACTGATTGTTATACGAACCCGTAGGAAGACCTACCACGTCCGAAATACAACATACTCCTGCCGCCAGGCACACCACATTTTTTATTATCTTTTTCATAGCATCTTCTCCTTGCTTCTAATGCATAATATAAACAGAGACAACCGAATAAATGTCATTTTGGAAAAAATCTGCTGCGCAAAAAATCCGAGCATTGCATCCCTATGCACAGGCGATACATTCCGATGCCATTCGAATTTCTCCTATCATTTCCAAGAAATGATACCATTCGGTCAATCCCAAACAGATACATAAACACATAAATATAACTTTTTGAGTATAATTCTTTTGAAAGACTTTGTCAAGCAAATTTGTCGATATTTTTATTTAAATTTTTAATTCTGTGCCATCATTCCAAATTCAGAAACAAATTGACCCATCATTTTTTATACATGACACACTTTGTAAGTGCGTTCGCCTGCCAACGATTTGCCTGATATTCGAGTGAAAATCTGACAAACGCACTTTTAAAACGGTTTGTGGATACTCATCCAGCGATTGCCATCCCATTTTCCCATGGGCAAACAAGGTTAAGTTGCTTTTCGCTATGTCCTGCAACCATTCCCGTGCTTAATCTAAGAGGATGCTTCCACCCTAATTCTTCAACAATTCTACGGCTGTGTAAACATATTGCCCGTCGATAGAAACACATCCGACACAGTCGGGGCTAGTAAAAACGTTCTTCATTTCCTTTGGCAACCTGAATTTAAATTGATTTATGGAAAGATCTATAGCAAAAATTTCAACTTCACTAATATCGAAATAGCGGCGTATTAATGGATAAATACATTTGAATATGCTTTCCTTTGCCGAAAAAACTATGGTACACAATGTATTAAATGTTATTTCGGATTTTGTGTATAAAAAATTATCCCGTTCGACTTTGTTCAAAATTCCATCTTTCAAATTTTTTGCTTTTTCTTCGCTCAAAATAATTTCGACATCAATTCCTACTCCTAGAACATTTTTTTGGAAAGCAACAGCTGCACTTGCGAAACCTTTTGTGTGCGTAATCGAGCCTACGATTCCCCGGGGCCAGCGGGGAGTTCTATCCGCATTTATGCCGATAACTTCGTTGCATGTATTTTCGATAAGGTCGCCTATCGATTTTACAGAACAATATCTTCCTGCCAAAAATTCGATTTTTCTTTTGTTACAAAAATTACAAAAACCAGGAACACTGCCGTAGTCAACTGAAAGCTTCTCAAGCAAACCGTTGTTCCCAAAATCATAACCAAAGGCAGTTGAATTGCAACAGGAAGCCATGCGAAAAGGAAATGCTATATCTTTCATAAAGTTACCCCAACATGCTCGGAAAATGATAACACAATATCGTCGAAAATTTTTGGATTAGTCGATGAGATCAGGAAATATTTTCTGGTATGCCAAAGTAGGGCAAGGAAGAGATGGAGACAGGTCCTCCGGTGGAGATTGTCCCGCGAGACTCTATCCAAACGATTCTATGTGGATTCCTAGTAGTGAATGAGGAAAAATGTTTCGGAGATAGAAAATTCAGCGGCTTGGTTTTGGTCAACTAATGGCTATGCAAGCGGCAAGAACTATAATATATACCCAATCACGCTGAGAAAGCGAACTTATGTAGCGGAAATTTGCTGGTTTTTCGCGCATAAAAATCCAATTTCTTACGGTGATTGAGTATATATACATAACCTGCTTTGAAAGTGCGTTTGCAATAGGGATTTACAGCGACGAGTGGAAAGCCTAGGATAGGTAGTCTTGTAAATGAAGGATATAGGAAATTTTATCGCCTAGAGCATAGTAATGATGTTTTTGCTAATGGGAGAGCTTATATGAATGGAGTAGAGAATTCCTAGAGGTAGCTAAAAGCAGACTCGTGAAGCTCCGGGGAATACGAAAAGAAAAATTCTACCTACCCTTGGAGGAAACTGAACGACGCTTCGATCGTAGACGTGAAAACATTTACAAATTGTCGTTAAATAGGCTGAGAAAATCTCATCTCTAATCCGCTCCTGAACCAGGGATTAATTTGCAGAGTAAAATCATGAAATTTATTTTTACATTTTTGCTGATAGTTGCGTGTTCAAGCGACAGTTCTTTGGAGCCCAAGAAAAACTTTTTTGCCCGTGAAACTCACGTTCATCTTATAGAACTGTTGGAAAAAGGATCTGAGACTCAAATGCCAGAAGAATTGATGCAGGAAATATTTTCTGTGTACAACAAGAAATTGCTTTACAACAGTCTTCCAAACAAAATGAATCTATTTATGAAATGCGTAAAAGTCCACAAAGATTTGCTGCGGATCATGAAGAGTGCTCCTACCGAAGTAATTCGGTGTTTAAAATATCCCCAAGTGGATGTGATCCAAAATTTCGAGTATCTTCAAAATGAATTTCTGCAGGAACTGCATTTTCTAAAAACACGTAACCTTGCCGACGGAGAACAACTTTCGGCCGGTCGTTTAATCGAAGCGGCATACATAAGGTTTCTTATTTTTCATATTTCCCAATGCAAAGATTTTTATAATTTGCTAATCTCGGAAGCTGTTGATAAAAACTCGTTTTCTCCGGCCATCGCCGTAGCGCTTCATCTGCAGACCTATGGAGTATCCGCCGTAGCAGATATTGAAATTCCGGATATATACGTTTTGCCGACAAAGAATCATTCCGAGAGAGTGTTGCTGCTGTGTTTGAACAAATCCTCTGGAACAGTAATCATAGAAACCGTTTTTTTTGACGAATGCTACATAGCAACAAAAATCGGCCTCACTGGAAATTGTTTCGGCTCACCTATGCTGGATGAAAAATTGATGAGTTCCGCATTTTCATCAGCAAGATTCGTCGTTCCCCAAGCCGGAAATTCATTTTTCAGATGGAACGGGCACAATAAACTGCTGCTTAAAAGTGATGACAAAAAAGTCGGCGTCGAATCTTTTGAGCTGGATTATAAAGTGAAGCGTTGGATCCGCCACTGGGTGTTTCCGGAAGACATCTCACTTTTTTTTTAACAATGCTGTTCCCTGCAACACGTATGGCGTTTTTATTACACATAGCAAACTTAGCTAATACCAAATTCAGAAACAAATTGACCTATCGCTTTTTTTGAAGCGCTGAACAACAGGAAATTCCTGTCGAGTGCTTGTACCATTCCTCGAAACAAATTATCCGAAAGCTTTTCCGCATAGCCTGAACATGAG
>JAITRU010000012.1 GCA_031288225.1 Holosporaceae bacterium
CTGCAAACTTTCATACAAGCCCACAATTTTGCTAAACGATTAAAAACTCTAAAAGGCATGACTCCATATGAATTCGTCATAAATTCTTGGAAAAATAATCCCAATCCTTTTATAATAATCCCAACCCTCCACAATATGGGACCATACAATTAGAGACCGTCGCATAATGGCTTTTTTTCACAATCGACTTCGTCAGATCCATTGCTAATACCATTACTCATTATTAATTTTTCGCTGCAAGCGCCAGGAGGCCTTGTATTCAGGCTATCTAGAAAAGCTTTCAGATAATTTGTTCTGAGGAATGGTATAATACCAGATCTCGTTGCAAATTATCCAAAACATGCTTTGCATAGCCTGCAAATCAAGGATGTCATTTGGATACCAGACATGGGATCTGGTATAAGAAGATCCTCATGTACAAGAAGTATACTGCGGTCTTGCGCTACGTTCTTCCTCGTTCTTGCAAAAAAAACCCCATTATGCAACGGTCTCAACACGATTCTTCCTCTGCAAATTCAGTAATTCTTGCTCGCAAAAGTTGTAAAATGTGATTTGCCGTGTTTCTGTTGATTTTGACAATATTGGAAATCTGAATAGCATTCAAATCTTCGCAAAATAGGCGCAAAACATCATGAAATTTAGTTTCCGAAATATGTTAACATTCCATATCTTTACTTTTATTGATATATTCTAGCTTATCTGGCCAGAAAATCAATCTAATACCAAATCTCATTTTGGATTGTCCAAATGGCTTCGAGAACACGCTCTATGGCAGCCGCTGCCAGGCAGGCAATAGCTAATCGATGATGGGATTTGGTATAATCTACTCTTGAACCATCTAAAAATGCCTCTTTTTTCCAGCTTCCTTGGAGATCGTTCCGATGATTTTTTAGGATGCAAATGACCAACTTCTTTCCGCTGATTAACCCAATTCCAAACCGTCTTCGCGCTGATTTTGAACAGCTTAGCCACATATGCCTGGCTGTGAAAACCGTCTACATATTCCATCACCACTTCTCTAAATTCCTTCGAGTACGGCATCTTTAACTTCATATTTTACAAACCTGTACCTTAGCCATTACCTTAGCCATAATAGACAAAATTATCGTAAAAATAAAGAGAGATTGGTATGTGTGGCTTCTACAACGTAAAATAAATAACACAACCAAGTTAAATTTGATGCAAATTATATAATATTTTATAAAAATATTTATTATTTTATTCAAAAATTTACATTTGCTATTGAAAAACAAAAAAACAGATACTACTATGTAGAGTAGTAATGGTTGTTTTCCATTTTAGTGTTTTTGTGTTTTTTTGGTGTTTACGATGTTTGATTATATGATTTTGCAATCCAAGTCCGACGACAAGAACTTGGACGCATACATAGGGAAGCGTGTGAAATTGCGGCGTACGGCGCTTGGTATGAGTCAGGAAAAGTTGGGGGCACATCTGGGAGTGACGTTTCAGCAGGTTCAAAAATATGAAAAAGGCGTAAATCGCATCAGTGCCAGTGCGCTTTACCGCATCGGTTGTCTACTAAATGTGGATATGTTGTATTTCGTCAGTGGTTTTGATGATAATCGTTTAAACGATGGCAGTTTCCCCAAATATGATGATGGTAGTTTTAGTAACAAGGAAACATCTGATCTTATGCGGGCATTCAACAAAATATCCAACCCAAATACAAGAAAGAAAGTAATTGAGCTTATAAAAGCGGCTTCTCTCGTAGCCAAATGAATTGTTGTTGGGATTATAGGCAACATCATCTGAGAATGCGTGCATGCGCGGTTCATCGCGGGGTTTCTGATGATAGATGGAGACCGCTGCATAAAGATTTTTTGTGTGTTTTTTTGAGTATCCAAAGAAAAACAGGGAAGAGTTGGATATTTTGAATAGAATTTTCGCATTTAAGCCTGTAATTTTTTTGGTGTTTTTCAGGTAGTAATACCATTCCTCATTATTAATTTCTCTCAGCAAGTGGTGAGCTGCCTCATGTTCAGGCTATGCGGAAAAGCTTTCGGATAATTTGTTCCGAGGAATGGTATAATACCAAATCCCATCATCGATTAGCTATTGCCCGCCTGGCAGCGGCTGCCATAGAGCGTGTTCTCGAAGCCATTTGGACAATCCAAAATGGGATTTGGTATAAGTTCGCTTTCTCAGCGTGATTGAGTATATACCCAATCACAGTGAGATTTCAGATGAAAAATGCTGCAATCACAATAAAGATTAACCAATAAAATCCAATTTCTTACGGTGATTGGGTATATCTTCTTCAACGCTAACCGCAGCTGCTGTCAGTCGATTATTTCGTTTATTTTCAACAAGTTGCTGTCTCTTGCCAACTCTCGGCCGCTAATTTCAAAAAACTCTTCATGCTATGATCCTTTATTTTATGTATCCCAGAGTTTAGCAAATATAGTCATACTGGCCTAAAAGTGGTACAATTTATATGAATTTTGAAGAAGTTGACGATGGCGTCCCAAAGGGAGGGGCAAGCAGCGATGGTTTTCCTGAGATATCGCTTGAAATTTG
>JAITRU010000017.1 GCA_031288225.1 Holosporaceae bacterium
ATTGCTGTCCCTTGGCGGTGAGGTGTTGTTTGCCATTGCTGGACAACAGGAATACGGCTCCGCTTTTTTATCGGATTAAGTCTGCGATTAATAGCGGAGAACCGCTAGATCCAGCGGAAAAACAGAAAAAGGTGAAAAAAGGGATGGCGGTGGCTGATCACAGTTAGTTGGAAAATAACAATGTGAACATGGGGCCTACTACGGAGATGAGGGGAAAAGTAATTGTAAAAACTGATAAACAACAACCCATGAGCTTCGGAAATTAAGGTGAGCTACGGAAAATTGATATGTACAGATTGATTTTGGTTCTTACATTTGTGGCTACCAGTTGGTATGCCATGGCAATTCAAGGCGTCGGTGGTACGATTGCTGATTTGCGGCTTTCTGTGTCACCCGATGTCCAGGCGAATGAGAGTTCGCAAAAACCGCAGAACTGCGAGTTTGTGGTGCCTGCTGATTTTTTGAAATTATGCAGATTTTTGATGTATGCAAATTCTGTTTCTGTGAGTCTAGGTACTGATACCCAAGAGAATGATCAATCCTTGGAAAATTCATTTACACCACTTGTGATAAAATCAAGCGGCATGCTTAGGAAACTCATTGGAAGAAGTTTTTATGGAAGAAATGTTGTCGTGACAGGCACTTGCTCTTCAACCACAAAAGTAACTAAGCCCGTCATTATCTGTACTGGTATAGGCGTTTTATATACATCCGAGGAAAAAAAACAATTGGAAATAGGTCTTGATGCGAAAGTGCTAGACATGTTGGACGTAGCATTCATGAATGCAGGAGCCCACAAACCAATTCAAGCTGCGACTTCATTTACATATGTGCCACCGCTTTTGTCGAAGAAAACGGCACTGACTACACAGGCAGCATCTATTCCTATTTATTCTCCTTCTTTGCACACACAGTCAATGGCGGCAAAACAGCGTATTGATTCTTCGGCTGTCTCCAGAAAACAACCAATGATTCTTCCGCCGCTGTCTCCATCAGCCGACCAGATGCGTGATAATCTAGTTTGTCACGGCATATTAATTGAGTTGCGTGACCTTGTGAATAATTGGGAGCAGATTGCTAAGAGAGAAATTACTGGTGGGCAGGTTGCCAAGAAAGAAGTTGCTAGGGAAAGAATTGAAGAACGGTATTTGCGCATTAGTGTTAATGCAGACAGCAAATGCAAGAGCCTGGCAGAACAAATCAGGGGATATATTAACACTAGTGAGCAAAATACTGGTGGACTAAAGTCCAAAAACACTCCACTACCTCCTCTCAAGATAATGGCAACGGTTTCTACCTCTGAAAAAGAAAAAATCTTAGGTGGAATTAACGCGGAAATTGAAAACTGTCGAGAAAACAGCAAGGAGTGCCTTAAAAAAATTCGAGGATTAATATATGACTTAATAAGTTTGAATTTGAAATCACGCAAGGATCAAAACCGAAAGGATATTGAGCTTGTTAAAAACTGGCTCTTCTACTATTTTTCAGAGAAAAAAATAAATGATAATGCGTGTATAGACGAATTTGTTTCCAAAATAACAAAACCTGCAATAAGTCCACTGGGAGGTTTTGTTGAAGACGACGATGTTTCTGAGGAAGAGCATATAAAACGCAGTGAACGCATACCATACGATAAAGCGACGAGATACATTAGCGATATGTTTCACAGTGAAGCACTGTACATCTATTGGTATCAGCATCGTAAGAACATACTCAGCAATGGTAACGAATATTTCTTCACCCAGAGAGACATGTGCCAAAGCTGCGATGATCGTGTAGCCGAATGGATGGGAAGCAAGTATGAGACGCATCCTAACAATTTGTTGGTTTTATCCACCCAAATGTGCAACAGGCCATTGGCGTCTCCGGTGGATTGTACTGCAGTATTATTTCTTCCTAATGCAACC
Organism: Holosporaceae bacterium; assembly: GCA_031288225.1. Lineage (GTDB taxonomy): Bacteria > Pseudomonadota > Alphaproteobacteria > UBA3830 > UBA3830 > BNWE01. The sequence continues at coordinate 1,908 of JAITRU010000017.1, forward strand.
GAAAAATCGTCAACATTAGTTCTTCCTAATATAGCCGAATGGTCGCCAAAAACTTCCTCATTAACCATGGTATCATCTGTTAAAACTGAAACGCAAATTTCAGCTTCTCTGTTACCGATACATACTGGACAATATCAATGGAAGCTAAAATATGTGTATCATTGTCCAAGACTTCAATGCTGTGGAATGGTCCCAGGGCTCATTCGAATCCGAGTGCCAGCTTTAACACTCAGAAATACTAATGAGCACAAACCTACGTCTAAAAAATTGAAGCTGATTAATCTAGATGAAGAGCCGTTCCGCACTGATAGTCTCTTCATGCTAACAGAAGGAAATTACAAATTTAAAGAGTTATTTCCAGAAAGAGCTAAAATAGCGGCAGCAACAGCTGATAGCTTGAGTAGCCTACTTGAAAATATTGGCACAGCACAGCCTCTGCTTGCAAGAAATACCGCGCTGGGTCAGTTAGCAAATCATTTTAGTATGGCTTTATTGGCTGCTAAAAATGATAACAATATTAATGCACTTAGCTATGCTTTTAAACTTTTAGATATATATTCCGATATATATCCTGGTATGTCTTCTGGCCTTTATCAATAAAGAGCGAGGTTCAAGAGTGGATTTTCTTAGCCTACTTAACAATAATTTATAAATATCTTCATGCCTATGATTAAAACGCCATTCGGTCTCTTTCAAGTGTAGGTAGAATTTTTCTTTTTGTATTCCACGGAGCTTTATGAGTCTGCTTTTGGCTACTCCCCAGAAATTCTCTATCCCATTCACATGCGCTCTCCCATTAGCAAAAACATCATCACTATGCTTTTTTTCATTGATATATCCTAGCTTATCTCGCCAGAAAATCAATCTAATCTACTCTTGAACCAAGAGCGAATAATAGGTTAGATTATTTGCATTTTAGTATATTTCAGCGAATTTAGTCAATTTTACATAGAGGTTTTTGATAAAAATATTAATCCAGAGCATGTCGTTACGAAAATTTGCCTATATTTCACTATAGCTATTGCTAGCTAAATCGGGATGTTGTACACTGTAGACAGGTGTTTGTCCATGACAATTTTGGGGAGAAAGATGGTTATGCTCGATAGAATAATGTTTTTAGTTTTTATGTGCATTGTCTCAACTACGTGTGATGCTATTGATCCTGTTGATAGCGTGGGTCCATTGCCTTCGGACCGTAGCTCCAGGGCTTCGCATATTCCGGTTCCTCTAGATCAGCAGCGGGCTGAGTTAGACGCGGCTGTAAGCCTCATTGATGAGAAAATTGCACAACGCCAGGACTACCAGCATCTCGTTGAATATCTTGCCAACGTTGTCAATGACTATATTCGCACCCATACCATTCCAAATGGCGACGAAGATTGCTGTCCCTTGGCGGTGAGGTGTTGTTTGCCATTGCTGGACAACAGGAATACGGCTCCGCTTTTTTATCGGATTAAGTCTGCGATTAA
>JAITRU010000039.1 GCA_031288225.1 Holosporaceae bacterium
ATAATACCAAATCCCATCATCGATTAGCTATTGCCTGCCTGGCAGCAGCTGCCATAGAGCGTATTCTAGAAGCCGTTTGGACAATCTAAAATGAGATTTGGTATAAGTTCGCTTTCTCAGCGTGATTGAGTATAAACGCACTTTCAAAACAATTTATGTATAGCAATTCTTCACGCCGTTCGCAACAGGCCCCTATATTAAATTTTTGACAAATGAGTAAACGAATGAAAAACTCGAGCACTTGGGTTTATCGGAAAGTCAATATCATCGCTCGCCGATGAAAAACCCTGATTCGCAAACCCTACTCTGCGTGCGGATTTTTTCTTTGGCGAACAAATAGCCTCATTGGAATCCCCTTAAAATTCAATGAGTTCCTTAAATGATTAAGCAGATATCTCTCATAGCTTTTGGGCAAATGTTCAACTCTATTAGCAAATATAGTAAAGGTAGGTGGTTTGCAGTTGGTTTGTGATACATATTTCAAGCGAATGGGCATGCCACCGGCCAATGGGGGCGGATTTTTAGCAATGGCTGTCTGGAGCCAACGATTTAATACTCCCGTTGATATCCTTTTATTCCACGCACCGTACAAATCCAAGGATACATTGAATATGCGTGCCAGTCCTTTTTTTTCTTTGGCTGATACTAGTAAACATGGCGCATCCGGCACCTGAGCAAATTCCTTTGGGATACGTTTCTGTACTAACTGCAGAATTTCGTCTGGATTATGGACTGTATCGCTCTTATTCAAGGCAAATATTATAATTTTGCCCTCATCAAAAACCCGTGTGGCCATTGTAACATCCTGTTTTTCCAATGGAGCATTTATATCCATCAGCACCACCACGATATTAGCCTGTTTTACGTAGCGCCAGGCATCCAACACAGCAATTGACTCCAGCGCATCGTTTATTTTTGATTTTTTTCTTTGGCCGGCAGTGTCTATGAGATATATCATTTGGTTTTTAAAATGCCAATGTAGCCCTATGGCATCCCGCGTGATACCAGCCTGCTCACCGGTCAGCAGTCGCTCTTCTCCAATTATTGCGTTGATCAACGATGATTTTCCAACATTTGGACGTCCAATAATGGCAATTTTGAGGCGATTATCCATTGTCGGCGTGATTGTGGCAGCAGCTGCACAGGCTGATTGTTCTTCACATTCTTTGCCTGGAATTTTTTCTTCTCTGGCCAGAGCCGCATATATCTCATCGAAACCGAGATTATGCTCTGCCGAAACGTAGATTCCTTCGCCAAATCCCAGGGACGTTGGATTACCTACAACGGCTCGCTTGCCTTCGGACTTGTTTTTTATGAGGATAATCTTCCGATTCCCTATTTTTTTCAGGATAGATCTTACCCAACCGGCAACTGCTCTGTCATACTCGGTAATATCATCAATGGCATCTATAACAAGGAAAACAACATCTGATTCCCGCATAGCTGCAGCCGATTGTCCATTCATTAGCAAGGCCAATGCATTGCACGAAAATGGATCCACACCGGGCGTATCAAATAATTCGAAATGGATGCCATAAAGATCTGCAGTAATGTTTTTTCTGTCTCGAGTTATACCAGGCACAGCTCCTACAATGGCCAGCTTTTGTCGAGCTAATCTATTGAATAATGTTGATTTCCCAACATTGGGTCTACCAATGATCGCAACTTTCATCTATAAGCCACAATCGTACCACAATCCAGCAGAAGATACATGATGGCATCAGAAATTACCGGATTTGCTGCTATTCCTTCATCTGTTATCTTTGCCGTTTTTTTGATTTTCCCGTCATGGACTGATACGAAAAACACATTACCTTCCTGAGATATCACGAAAATATTGTCTTTTATAAGCAGCTGTCCATACCAATCGGAAACTTTTCCGGAATCATCCAGTATTAATTTCCTGCTCCAGCGCAGTTTTCCCGTTTTGTTGTTCAAACACAAAAGCTCACCGTTAGCATTTAGTAAAAACATGCTATTTCCACTGAGAATGGGAGTGTGAATTCCGCCATAATTGCAGCTCCAAAGCAAATACCCAGTCTTGGTTTCATGGGCAACCGTTTGTCCATTGGATGCAAAATATACAATGCCATCGCAGACCACGGGACATGCTCTAGGATGCATAAAAGCCCTGGCTGCATTTGCCGCAAAATATTTTGGAAAAGTTGTGTTCCAAATTACATTGCCGCTATCCACCGCCAGCGCAAAAATTTCCCCAAATGGATAGGCAACGAAGACGATATCATCAGAAATGGCCACGCTGGCACTGCCGATGAATGTCGAATCCACGAGAACGCCAGAATGAGCCCAGGAAATTTTCCCGCTATTGATATCCACCGCCTGCAAACTGCAATTCTGACATAGGATAAAGGCCTTTCCACGATGGACAGTTATGCCATCTCCCTTCGACGGGGCTGGAAGTTTCAATCTCCAGAGAATTTTTCCAGTTCCGGCATCCAGACAGAAACATTCGGCAAAGCTAGAAGTAACAATTAATTTCCCCTGATCATGGGCAATGGCCCCACCGATTTGTCCATCTTTTTCTCGAATTGTCGTGCTCATGGTCCATATACGTTTTCCCGTTGTTTTATCAAGAGCATACAAAAGACCACCGGCATCCAGGCAGAATACCATGCCTCCAGCAACCACCGGAGCAGCTGTAGCTTTTATTGATACACATGATCCGTAATCCAAATCACTTGACCATAAACGGCCTAATTTCATGGAAAATTTGAGAGGATCATAACAGTGAGACGCATTAAAATGCGGCTGGGGATAATTTGAATTCGCCAGCAACAATGAACTCACCGCCACAGGAATGGAATCCAGGTCGTCCGCATTTGCAACAGATGCTTCAGAAACTAACAAATGTTCACGCTTGCCATTGAGTTTAATCTTATCTTCCGAACATCCAGCCATCAACAGAAAAAAGGAGAACGCAAAACAAAAACCAAATAACAGGGAAACATGCCTTCTACTCATTTTTTGTTTTCTCCTCCCTTATCATTTCCCGATGCTGCCTTGGCACCAATATAACTCGACAGCATTGATACTCTGCTCTTTTGACTTGCAGAAACTTCGGTATGAGCTGCAACTTTATCCAGTAATTTTATGGCTTCGCCATGCTGGCCATCGTTTTCATGAATCATGGCCATCAGCTCCAACGCCATAAGCTTAAATGGCCGGTTTTCCTCCGTTAATGGCTTTAGAATTTTGATCAAATTTTCCGGAGTATTCGTGGGATATGAGGCGTAAATTATTAGGGCAACATCTTTCCAAACCTGGTGAACTCCATGTTTATGGGATAACTCCAACAGCGGTTTCAAATTTTCCTTGGCGAATTCATGTCTCATCATAAGTTCTCCAGATTTTATGATCTGAAGTATTGGCTTTAGTTCTGCCGGAGCATCTTCTAACAAACCTGACAGCAGCACATCATGCTTTACTCTGCTGTTTTGCATAATATTTACCAGAGCCGATGTTATATCCTCCCCCTTGGTTTGATTACGAACACGCAGCGACAGGTAAATTGCTATGCCAACGGCGATAGAGACGATGATTCCCAGTATCACGTGACTATGCCTAGTGGCGAACGCTAACAGCTTGTCGCGTTTCAACTCTTCGTCTATCTCGATAAATATAGGATTACCCTTCTCATTTTTCACTGTACAAACTCCATTTTCTCGTAAAACTGCAAAACACTAGGATTGTAGAACATTTTAGCCACATATCCAACAGTGAACGAACAGATCCCATGGGTTTTTCATGAATTCCCAAACACATCCGTTAGATTTCTGTGTGATTTTTTCATATTTCGCATTCAACACTTTACATACGTACTCATTCGCCTTGTTTTGCACGATCAGACTCAGACATTACTTCTTCAAAAACCTGAATGTACCGGTCAATCATGGCACTGTTGTTGGCGAATTTTTCTGCCTGGCGATACCCTCGTTCCACCAAAGTTTTGCGCAGATTACCATCACTAACCATCGTCGCTATGGCTTTTTCGATTTCATCAACGTTGATAGGATTGAAGAAAAGCGCTGCATTTCCAGCTACTTCCGGCAAACTTCCCGCCGTGCTGCAGGCAACCGGAACACCGGCTGCCATAGCCTCGATTATTGGCATGCCAAATCCTTCGTAGATGGACGGGTGAATAAATGCCAGAGCGTTGGCCAGTACAACCTGCAAATTTTCCTTTGACATAAACCCGGAAAATATTACCCTATCCTCCATTTGTTTTTCCCGCACCATCTTTCTATAACTATCTATGGTACTACTACCGGCACCAACTAAAATCAGCTTAAGATCAGATTTTGTGCCTTTCACATATTTTTCAAAAGCCAGCAATAATCTTTTGTGATTTTTATTTGGCCAGTAGTGCGATAAGTATATGAAATAATTTTGCGGAGTTAGATGATATTTGCTTAGAATAGCCTTGATTTCACGAGAAGTTAACTTTATGCCTCCATTTAATCTATTAGCCATCTGAATAGGGATTGCTCTAACTGAATTTGGATCTAATTTGAACACATCAACAACTCTTTTTCTTGAAAAATCAGAAACTGTTATTATTTTCTTTGAATTCTTAACAAGTGCATTAGTTCTAAACTCAGCCCACTTGGCTTTTTCCGGCGGAAAACAATTAGTATCATGATATGCCAGATCGTGTATGGAGGAAATCTTTGCCACAGCAAAGAAATCGTTGAACCACCCAAGCCCTGCTTCGGGATCCCAAAAAACATCACACTTATGATCCAAAAAAAGTTGATCGTAAAAAACCAACTGAATCAAACGATCTTTGATGCGCTTATTGTTGATTTTTTGAAACATACTATGCAAAAATTCATCAAGTCCGTAGTTATAGCATGAAACGTCAACTTCAATCATCTTTACATTTTTGAATGTAGCTAGTCTTTTGAAAATAGGATTAGTTACATCCTTGCGAATCAGGAGAATGAATCGCCAGTTAGTACGCCTCACTATCATACCCTGTAAAATATTTTCCGTAAGAGTTGCAACACCGCCAGAAGAACCGATGAACATAAGGCTAACCACAACGTCACGTGTAAATTCTCTAGGCCTAGGGTTCAACGAAGATATACGCTCTGTTGTAAATACATCGGAAATTTTCGATTTAAATGTGCACACTAGCATCAAAAAAAGAAAAAAAGCTAAAATAGTGATGAACGCCACCATAAAAGTTATCAGAGCCAACACTCTCTGCTTTAGCTTTTGTCTAGAGTTTTCCATGCCAATGATACCTTTGTCGTTTGTATTATCCATCAGCTAATATCCAGCGATTATACGATCAACAAGTTGGCTTGTCGTTGGGATGAAACCATTGGCATAGAATGGATCTTCTCCAAATCTATAGGCCTCATGCCCAGCAAATATCAAGTTATTTTCTACATCCCCGCCGTGAGCTATGGCTTGCAGCGTTTTCTGAATGCAAAACGTGCGTGGATCCGGAATCTTCCCGGTGGATCCCCTGTGCTGGCACCAGCTGCTGAAACGACAAACACTCAGACAACAAACGCAACTTTTTTGATCCGAAACGATCTGCTTTGCCTGCTCCGGAGTAACAAAAACCAACGTCCCATCCGGAGTGATCATGGCTTCGGTAAATCCCTCCTGCATCCAGGCTTTTACATCATCTCTACGCGATGGATCAACATTAATTCCACGCCCAAGGAAATTAATGATAAACGATGATTCTTCAACGATGGCCACCTGGCGATTCTGTCTCTCCAGCAAATCACCAAGCATTTTGTTATATACTGCGGACGAGTAAAAACCGGTTGGGCTGAGACTCGTTAGTTTCACATCTCCCTTCTTCAGAGACATTAACTTCGAGTGCCATGCTTTTGCCACAGGATTTTCAGTGGTAATGATGGAACGAGTACCAAACTGGAAAGCAATTGGCATAATTTCCTTATTATCAAGATAATCCTCCCATTCCGACAGCCACCACACACCTCCTGCGATTATGATGGGTAAATGTTGAAGATTGAACTCATTCATCAATTTACGAATGGCAACAATCCGCAGGTAATTGTTTGCTGGTGTTAGTGGATTCTCTGCATTGGATAAGCCATTATGACCTCCGGCCAACCAAGGATCCTCGTACACAACTCCCCCAAGAAATTCCGTATATTTTTTGAACGATCTCCGAAACAGAGCAGAAAATGCCCTGGCAGAGGACACTATTGGATAGTAATACGTACTAAATTTTGAGGCCAATTCTGCAAGGTTATAGGGCATTCCTGCTCCGCATACCACCCCGTGCACGTAACCACCAACTTCCTGCAAAATTCCTTCGATTATTTCTTCGCAGGCTCCCATTTCCCATAGCGCATTCATGTGGATACGCCCTTTGCCACCTGATCTTTCTCGGGCTATTTTGGCCTGAGCAATTCCGCCAGCGATGGCGTAACGTATTAACTCATTCCGCCGTTCTGTCCTCAATTTGGCATGATATATTTGTGGCACCACATTCCCATTTTCATCGTAGGAATCAGCATTAACGGCAGAGAATGTACCAACAGCTCCTGCGGCAGCCCAGGCTCCACAGGTTTCTCCGTTAGAAATAGATATCCCCTTGCCTCCGTCTATCAGCGGTAAAACTTCTGATCCGGAAATGGTCTGTGATCTCAGATTTATCAAGGATATTTTCTCCAATAACCGACAGATAAAACAAAACACACCAACATCACATAGGCACACAATAAAAAGCTTAGCACGGAATCATAACATCAAGGCATTGGCGCTCGGCACATTTCTTTTATGGCAATTACAGCATCGTTTATTCCAAAAATTTCCTGAGTACCATCCAAACGTCGTAGAGTAATTGTGTTATCCCTCACCTCTTCAGCTCCAATGATAGCAATCAGCGGAACCTTAGACATTACGTGATTTCTAATTTTATAGGAAATCTTTTCGGCTCTAGTATCCAATTTTGCTCTAATATCGTTGTCTAGTAGTTTATCATGGAAAACACCAGCGTATCTATCAAAATCATTGGTAATGTCGGCCACCACCACCTGCACAGGACTTAACCACAGCGGTAATTTTCCTGCATAGTTTTCCAGCAGAATACCAATGAATCTTTCCATGGACCCAAGGACAGCCCGATGTAGCAAAATCGGGTGGTGTTTTTCACCATCATCTCCCATATACCAAGCATCTAGACGCTCAGGTAGAACGAAATCCACCTGCAAAGTTCCACACTGCCAATCGCGACCTAGCTTATCCCTAAGCACAAACTCCAGCTTTGGACCATAGAAAGCTCCCTCTCCGCTATTTACAGTAAATTCCAATCCGGCTTCCGTGGTGGCTTGCTTAAGCAAACTCTCGGACTTATCCCAAACTGCATCCGTTCCAGCTCTAACCGGCGGCCTATCGGAAAATTTTACAGTAAATTCTTCAAATCCTAACTTGTTGTACACACTGGTCAGGAGATTGCAAAAACGCTTAGTCTCAGTATTAATCTGATCTGGTGTACAGAAAATATGTCCATCATCCTGTGTAAAAGCTCTCACCCTCATGGTACCATACAAAGCTCCAGATGGCTCGTTGCGATGGCAAATCCCAAATTCCGCCATGCGCAATGGCAAATCTCGATAGCTCTTGACGCTTTGGTTGAAAATCTGAATATGGCCGGGACAATTCATTGGCTTTATAGCTAAAACTTTGTCATCCACAGATTCTGCCACAAACATATTTTGACGAAATTTATCCCAGTGACCAGACGCCTCCCAAAGGGACCTGTCGATCATCTGGGGAGTACCAACTTCCACATAGCCGTCCCTTTGAATAAACTTTCGCAGAAAATTTCGCAGCGTCCGGTAGATGACATATCCATTCGGATGCCAAAAAATCGACCCGGCAGCCTCTTCCTGTATATGGAATAAATCCATATCTTTGCCAATTTTTCTATGATCTCTTTTTTCCGCTTCCTCAAGATTTACAATGTATTGATCCAAATTTTCTCTGGAAAACCAACTAGTAGCATATATTCTCTGGAGCATTTCCCGCTGAGAATCGCCTCGCCAATACGCGCCGGCCACCTTCATGAGACGAAAATGCTTCGATGCCACTCCGGTTCTTGGCAAATGAGGCCCGCGACAAAGATCCATAAATCTATCCTCGTGTTTATAGATGGTAACCTCTGGCACATTTAGCTCCCTGATAAGCTCTACCTTAAACATTTCATCCTGCGCCATAAACATCTCAATGGCAACGGGAGTTGGTAGAATTTCCCGGGTAATTTTATAATTGGCGCAAATTATTTCCCGCATTTTATCTTCTATGGTGCCAAAATCATCCGGCTTTATCTGATGATCGCAGAGCACATCATAGTAAAATCCATTTTCTATGGTTGGGCCAATGGCGATTTTGACATTGGGATACAACTCCTTTATGGCGTGGGCCATAATGTGAGAGGTGGTGTGCCGCATGATATTCATGGCCTCTGGATGATCCTTGGCTATGATCTCCACCGAAGCAGTTACAGGAAACGTGGCCGACAGATCCATAGCAATTCCATCGACAATGATGGCAATGGCATTCTTATAGCCACCATTCTTAATAAAATCGAAACCTGAAACAGAATCATACATACTATCTACTCTCATTCATTTTATTGGAAAAAGCTCCAATCAGCATGCGCCAGTCTAGCATTTTTTTTGGCCGATTGCTCAACAAATTTTAGCTACATTGCCGCATGCGTAGTTCTGCATTATAATCGCGCTGTGCTTTTAAGTATGACAATCCGACGGGAACTCAATATGGCCAATGTAATGTCTCCACGAACCATCATGAAATATACTTTGGAAAAAGCATTGGATGTTTTTAATTACCCGTTTTTTAAATTATTAAGAACGGCCCACGAAATTCACAGAAAAAATTTTGATGAACAGTCGGTGCAAATCAGCGATATTTTGAGCGTGAAAACCGGTGGCTGCTCCGAAGATTGCGCCTATTGCGCTCAATCCACCAGAAACGGTATCAAAATGCCCAAGCAGCCCATGTTAGACCTGGAAACGGTGCTGGAAACAGCTCGCAAAGCCAAGGAGCGTGGCGCCAGTCGATTCTGCATGAGCGCATCCGGCCGCTGCTTATCCTCCGGGGAGGAATTCGAAAAAATATGCGAGATGGTAAGGTCTGTAAATGCCATCGGTCTGGAAACCTGCGTTACACTTGGATTTTTGACGGAAGCCCAGGCCACCAAACTAAAAAAATCCGGACTAAACTACTATAATCACAACGTAGATACTTCTCCGGAATTTTATTCGCACATCGTTTCTACCAGAACCATTGAGGATCGCATAAAAACCATAGAGATTGTGCAGAAGTCTGGCATCAGCGTGTGCTCCGGAGGCATTGTAGGCATGGGAGAAACCAATGAAGACAGAATTAAGATGCTGGTTTTGCTCGCGAATCTAGAAATTCAGCCCCGGTGTGTGCCCCTAAATAAACTGGTGAAAATTTCCGGTACACGCGTCGATGATTCAAACCCCATCGACGACTTCGACTTCGTAAGAATGATCGCGCTGGCGCGCATTCTGATGCCGACGTCCTACGTGAAAATCGCTGCCGGACGTAACACGCTGTCCGAATCCACCCAGGCCCTGTGCATTTTCGCCGGGGCCAACGCATTGTTTTCCAGCGAAAAACTGCTAACCGTCGATAATATAAAAGACAATGCCGATCGAAAGCTATTCAATAAACTAAATCTTCGCATAGAAAACCCGCAGATGTAATTTCAAAAAAAATTTAAGGAGAATCCCCGTGAGCCTAAAAAAAAGCATTGTCATCGTAAGTTTCGGCACTATGCTGGAATGGGCGGAATTCACATTTTTCGCCTACATGGCGGATTACCTGTCGAGTTTATTTTTTTCCGCCGATGACGTAACCTTCGCCCGTCTAAAAATTTATGGAGTGTTCGCTGCCAGCTATATCATGCGTCCGGTCGGAGCAATTATTTTCGGACACATCGGCGACAAATACGGACGCAAAACACCCATGATAGCTTCACTTTTGCTAATGGCGTTGGCGACCTGCGGCATAGGAATATTACCGACCTATGACTCCGTTGGCAGCGTCTCCTCATTTCTTCTGATTATTTTGAGAATGATTCAAGGAATTGCGGTCGGCGGAGAATTTAACGGCGCCACAGTGCTACTCACAGAATATGACAAACGTCATCCATTTTTAGCTGGCTCCTGGACTACTTTTGCGGCTTCGGCTGGCATGGCTCTCGGCAGCTTAGCCGCTACCATTGTATCTTTCTTTAACAACAGCTTCCTGTGGAGAGTCCCATTTTTGCTGAGCTCCGCCATTGCGCTGGCCGCCGTGTATTTGCGCCGAGACATGAAGGAAACCGATGACTTCTGCCGAGCCAAAGAAAATAACGAACTGTTTGATGTTCCGATATCTGCAGCCTGGCACCATAATAAAGACGGCTTAGCCTGCACCGCTGCTTTTTCCATATTTGTTTCGGTTTTTGTTTACACCGGAAATGTATATTATAGAGCCATGGCAGTGAGTGTCGGCGGTCTGCCGGCAGAGCAGGCGGCGACGGCAATTACCATTGGGATCGTGTTGGACACCATATTAATTCCAGTCTTTGCTTGTTTGGCAGATAGATCTAATGGGTACAAATTGTGCTTTACTGGATTATTTCTTGCTTTAGTCTTGAGCCCTTTGATAATGTCTATGGCCATCAGCGGTAATTTCGCCTACACCGTATTGGGCCAATTGATATACGGTGTTCTGGACGCCATTGTCTCTGCCACTGCGTTTACTATACTCCTAAAGCAATTCAAAACCGGTACGAAATACAGTGGCAGCAGTCTGGCCTGGTCCGTAAGTACTGCTATATTCGGAGGAAGTACACTAATGATAAACGAATTTTTAGTGGGACATCTGGATCTACTCGTAGGTCCGGGATTATACATGTCGCTTAGTGCATTCGTTTGTCTAATTACCGTCGGATATATCCGCAGGAAACAGGTGCTGTTGATAAAATGACCACCAGGACTACATAAAACTATAGTAAAATTTGCTTCTGAATTTCAAAAATTTGATTGATGCCAGCCCTAGCCATATTAATCATATCCAGCAGTTGCTGTTCCTGAAAAACATTCCGCTCACCGGTTGCTTGTATTTCCACAAGATTTCCTGTATCAATCATGACAAAATTAGCATCCACATCTGCCCGCGAATCTTCTATATAATCCAGGTCCAACAGAATTTCTTCATCGATTACACCGCAGGAAATACCTCCAATGAGGTGAATGAATGGATTCCGCTTCAGTTTCATGCTTTTTATGGCCAATCCCATCGCTATACAAGCTCCGCAGATGGATGCAGTTCTGGTTCCCCCGTCTGCCTGTATAACATCACAGTCGACTCTAATTTGCCGTTCTCCAAGAATTTCCAAATCCACCGCGGATCTCAAGGATCGACCTATCATCCGCTGCACCTCATGTGTTCTGCCGGATTGACGACCACTGATGGATTCTCTTTCGGTCCTGACGTTAGTAGAACGTGGCAGTAGCGCGTATTCCGCTGTTATCCAGCCTCTTCCGGTGCCACGTAGAAACATTGGAACGCGGTCTTCGAAGGTAGCAACACATAATACTTTCGTATTACCAAAAGAAATGAGGCAACTACCTTCGGCATGGCATATATAATTTGGAACAACCTCGATTTTTCTTAGTTCATCATTATTTCTTCCCGAGATACGCATTTTTCCTCCATTTCCTACCACCGAGTGGTCAAAAACATTGCGGCATTTCACACATATAACAGCAAAATTTCCCTGAAATGCATAGGAGATCTTAGCGATAAAAGATTCCAATTGCAATCTAATGTATTTTGAAGCTGAGCCAACCTTTGACAGGCTCATCATACAACTAAACTACCTAAAATCGCTTTGGCTGAGTAAAAGCGAAATAAAAAATATGGTCACTCAGCATATGATGAAAGATGTCTCCCATAAATTAAATTTTAACATACACATCCGATAATTTGTATGACAATGAATTGGTGGGTAGATGGAAGAAGATTCAACTTTAGAAACTGAAGCAATTGTTTCTCAAAAACCAGCGAAACTGCTGATTGTAGATGACAACGAAAATGCCAGAAATCTGCTCAAGAGAAGGTTAGCAGTCTACGGCTATGAGGTAATGCCATCCAGCAACGAAGAGCAAGCAATGTCTATTTTGGCAGATAGTTCCGTGGATGCTATCTTCATGAATATGTTTTTAAATGGTATCAGCAGCTATGATTTTCTTTTGAAACTTAAGGCAAACAGCGCTCATAAAAATATCCCCGTCATCATGATATCCAGCGATGATGACGTGGAATTAGTGGTACGTTGCATAGAGGCAGGAGCCGAAGATTACATGGTCAAGCCTCTGAATCAGACGATTTTGAAGGCAAGATTGTCCAATTGCATCGCGAAAAAAGAAGCTCATGATAAGGAAATTGCCTATCTCGCCAAGATAGATCTTGGACAAAAACAAATAGTAGCACAGGAAAAAATGGCCTCCATCGGAGTATTGGTCAGCTCTATTTCCCAGGAATTAAAAAATCCACTCAATTTTATCATAAATTTCTCGGAGGTCAGTTCTGAAATATGCGATGAACTTATTAAAAACATTGAAATAGCCAAGGACAAAATTAGCAGTGATGTATATGAATACCTGCTTGGATCGATGAATAAATTTGGTTCGAATGTAAAAAAAATCTCGGAGTATGGGAAAAATGCCGATAATATACTAAGATTCATGCTGACTCAATCCAATACATCGGATGGAAAAAAGCATCCGGGAAATATTAACAAAGTCATTGCGCAAACCATAACTATGCTTATATCCTCATACAAAGCAAACGGCATCACTAATCTTCCACAAGTTACCACAACCTTTGACAATGCCATCCCCCACATCAATCTTTCGATCCCGTCCCTTAGCAAAGCTATATACAATATCCTCGACAATGCGATATATTCCATCGGCAAAAAGTTCGATAACCCATCTGATGCTAAGATAGCCATAACAACCGAAAACCTCTTTAGTACAGTGGAAATAATCATACATGATGATGGAAATGGAATAAAAGCTGACATCATTGATAAAATATTTAATCCATTTTTTACCACCAAGCCGGAGGGAACTGGGCCTGGTCTAGGATTATCTACAGCCAAAGAGGTGATCGAAGATCACGACGGACAAATATCCGTCAATTCCATTGAGACAAAATTTGCGGAATTTCGAATTATCATCACCAAGCCAACCGCTTAACAATTAGAATCGCACATATCAGGAAGTACAAAATCGGCGATACACCTACCCCAGAAACGCGATCCGCTCCGGCTTCGTTATATATCCTTACCTTTGGCTGCTTAATTCGCAATAGTCTCAAATGCGAAAAAAATTGAGAAGTACTTTCAAACCATGTTGTGTATAATATCTACTGTGAAATGATTACGGAAGAGGATCACTGCGGTATGTCCAAAAGTAATGATAAGTCGTACCACTGCAGCGAATGTGGAGCAAAATATCCAAAATGGCTCGGACGCTGCGAGGATTGCGGCCAATGGAATTCCATTAGCGAAGACATAAAAATCGGCGGCACATCCATCTCTGGAACGAAATCCATTGAGTTTAAAACAATTTCCAGCGGCCCAATCGAAATAGAACGAAAATTCAGTGGTATTGACGAATTTGATCGGGTTTTGGGAGGTGGAATGGTTCCAGGGTCGGTGATCCTCATTGGAGGAGATCCTGGCATCGGCAAATCTACTTTGCTGTTACAGGTTCTGTCTGCTTTGTCCCAGGATTACGAATGTGTTTATATTTCCGGCGAAGAGTCTTCGGAGCAGATATTTTTGCGAGCAGCACGGTTGGAAGTTAATGATTCAGATATTCAATTGGCCTGTGAAATCAACGTTGATATTATGTTAAAATCCATGCATGGACGCAGTGTAGATTTTTTGGTAGTTGATTCGGTACAAACACTGCAGACGTCATCGGTGGAATCAATTCCTGGTACCATTACGCAGGTGCGTGCCAGCACTTGTGAGTTGATAAATTTTGCAAAAACAACGGGAGCAACAGTCTTTTTGGTGGGACATGTTACCAAGGATGGAGCCATAGCCGGCCCCAAAACACTGGAACATATGGTGGACACGGTACTATATTTTGAAGGAGAAAGGGGTAATTCCTACCGCATTTTGCGATGCGTAAAAAACAGATACGGTCCCTGCGATGAGCTGGGAATTTTCGAAATGCAGCAGCAGGGATTGATGAGCGTGAGTAATCCATCTGTTCTGTTCATGACCCAAAGAGATTATGATGTAGCCGGAACTACAGTTTTTTCCGGTATCGAAGGAACTCGACCGCTACTGGTTGAAGTGCAAGCACTTGTATCAAGAAGCTACTTTACATCGCCGCGCAGAACCGTAGTTGGGTGGGATATCAACCGGTTATTCACCATATTGGCAGTAATTGAATCGAAGTGCAGAATATCATTTTCGGACAAAGATGTGTATCTTAGCATTGCCGGTGGATTGAGGATTTCTGAGCCAGCTGGAGACCTTGCCGTTGCCGTCAGTCTATTGTCGGCAAAAAGCAACTGCGTTGTGAATCGTGAGATTTGCGCATTTGGAGAAATAGGACTAACCGGAGAGATTCGCTCCGTTTCGCGCTGCACGGAGCGGATAAAGGAAGCTGAAAAGTTAGGATTTAAAAGCATTATACTGCCATTTTCCTCTCAGCTGCCTAAATCACCGCAGGTACAACTGATTACCGTAAAAACTTTGCCACAAGTTGCAGCGATTTTAGGTTTAGATGGAACAAAGAGAATGCCATGAATAATATTTCATTTTTTAATTGGTTGGACTATGTCTATATAGCAATTATGCTAATTTCCACAATTCTTGGCTTCAGGAAAGGATTTACGCGGGTTTTTTTGAGCACCTGCGCGCTGTTTGGAGCCGGATTTTTAGGTGCTTTCCTGACACCATACATGAAAACTTTCATGCTCAACTACATCATGGATGAATACTTGGCCAGCACCATCGCAGCATTTTCATCCTATCTGGTTGGGTTAATTGGCCTATTCGTTTGCATTGCATATATTTCTAACTGTATACACAAGACTTTTTTGTCAGATCTGGACAAATCAGCAGGAGCATTGGTGGGCCTCATTCGCGGACTAGCCATTCCCTTTGGCGTATGCCTTATGATGTCCATTGTTGGCGTAAAAAGTCACCAGTACGACACCATCAGCAATTCACGCATATCCACCATCATGTCCAACGCCATTAAAAATCTGATGCCATCGCTTAGCAAAGCCATGCCAACTCACAAAATCAAATTCATATATGAAAAGCTTAGGCATGTGGAAGGCAGCACGGATATGAATATTTCATCGCAGCAATCGGTAAAGGACAAGAAAGAGCGCAGGCAGTCTACCATATTTCAAAAACTAACGACGGTAGTTAGCAAACCATCAGCCAGCAGACATGGACAAGCATTAACGTTCCAAAAGCAAAAAACGGCGAAGACCAAGTAAAAAACGTTACAAACTATCCAAACACATTCCACAATTTTGTTACTCCGCGACGATTTCCATCTGGATACTCGGCGATGGGGATTGATCTCGTATGTAGTGGACCAGAAAACCTTATATCATCTATTGACAAAATGCTTTTTATGTAGTATTATGGCATCGATGCTGCTTAAACTGGTCGTCTTGGGTTCACTGCGAGTGGGTTTTGGCGTTGGTTTGTGCTGTTGTTGTTTTTTCTTGTACCAGAACACCGTGTTTCTGTATGTTTTTTCTCGTTTGCGTCTGCATATTTGTCAGCAATTGGTGGATATAATATTTAGCAAAAAAACATGGATTACCTCTCCAGGGATAGGCGACATCGGGCAGAATCTCTAAATTTCCAGAAAAGCTGTAAATTTCAATCGACATTGCTGACAATTTGCTGCCACCTAAAAAAAAATATATTGACAACGCTTTTTTGCCCATTATAATACATCATAGATTTGGAACGTAAAAAAAACTGAATTTGTTGATAGTAACGTGATGTATATTTTTTATAAATGGAGATTAACATGAAAAAAAATATGTTTGGAGCACTGGCGTCGCTTTGTCTATGCATGGTTTTTGGTAAAACAGATGGCATGAATCTTTCTTACGATGGATTGTACGGTGGTAATACCATGCATGAACTTCGGATTACTCCACCAGTTGAATTTGAACTTACTCCGTATAAGTACAGTCTTCCCAACCAAGAAGAATACAAAAATGAACAATCAGCGATCATTCAATATATTACTAAGAAACCTGATATGCAGCTACTAGAAATGATTAATATTTTGAACGCGTTTTGTTTTTATCCAAGCGCTATATGTGATTGTATGGCTAAACACTTAAAATCAAGAGATGATAATATCAAACATTTTCATGATCTTATTGGGTACTTGCGAAAAAGTAAAGACCTGCTAGTCTCGCAAAAAATTGATAAATATCAATACTACCCATTCAAAGAAATCATTTTGAAAATGATTACATTTTTTGTGAACAGTGAATTGATTGGAAAACGTGATTATGATGTAGGATACCGCTTTTCTTGCATGCTATCAAAAGAAGAAATAGAAACTCTACTGGATAATGAGAACTTATTAGATCGTGCCTCTTCAATATCATTCCGACGTGGTCTAGAGAATATTTCTACATCACAGACTGTAACGCGCTTAACAAGCCCTGATGATCTATAATACCAGATCTCGTTGCAAATTATCCAAAACATGCTTTGCATAGCCTGCAAATCAAGGATGTCATTTGGATACCAGACATGGGATTTGGTATAATATGTGTGAAGCATCACCTTCGGCGAAATGCCATAGCAACATAGAGTGTACTGGGAATGAGTATCATGGCACCTACCGTGACGTTGATGCCAGGAATTTCCGAAAAGAATATGTATCCAGCAATGCTGGAGATAAAAAATTCAATGTATCGGTAAGGAGCAAGAACGGAAAGATTTGTAGCATCAAATGCTTTCATTAAAAAGTATTGTATTAAATTTGCAAACAAACCCAGCAGCGATAGCAGAAATAGTTCACGCATGCTGGGTGTCTGCCACACCATTGTTGCCGGAACCAGTGTAAGGATACTGGCCACAATGGCAAAGTAGAGCAGCATGGTCACGCTGTTTTCGCTGGTAACTATCATTCTTTTTATCATGATATCCTGAATTGCAAACAAAAATGCCGATATACATGGCACAAGATAAATCCATTTGAAGGATAGTGTGTTTAAATCAGAATCGTGGCATACAAGGAAGACAAGTCCAACAAATCCAAACAATGTTGCGGCCCATCGAGCTACCGTTACTCGTTCCTGCAAAAAAAATATCGACAAGATCATAGTAAATAGTGGAATAGTCCACATGATAGTCACAACTTCTACCAGAGATATCTTACTAAGAGCATATGTATATAGATAAAAACTTATTACTCCCAGTATACCACGGATAAAATTAAATTTGAGATTGACCGTTTCAAATACTTTTGCCTTCATCTTGAACATAAACGGGATCAAGGTAACGAAACTGAAAAAAAATCTGAAAAAAATGATTTGCAGTGAATCCAATCGCTGTCCCATAAGTTTGGCGATGGCATCATTGGCAGAGCTAATCAGCATCGTCAGCAGCAAAAATGACACGCCGCGGCAACGGTCAGTGTGGTTGTGATTTCCGCAAAAACTTGACACGATTTTTTCCTTTCTTTTTTGATGCGGAAGGCGCATTGGCTCAGCCAAAAGTCATTACAGTTCGCGATTAACATACCACAACAATTAACAACAGGAGAGGATAGTATATGAAATTATTATTCGATTGGAGTGATTCTTTTTTTGAAACCAAGGAATCATGGCATGGAGACGAAAATATGATTTCGCTGAAAATTAGCCAATACGAAGGTAGTTTTGCTTCTGCAAAAGTACTGATTTGCGCTCAAAATTCCGAAAAATTACTACAAAAACAATACGCGCAAATAGGGGTGCAACGGGACGAGGATAATCCACGCATTGATTTGCTCTTTTCCGGTAGATTGGTTGCATTTCCCGTCGGGTTTTCAGACGGTGTAATACAACTGGAACTAATAGCTGAGCCGGAAAATTACCGGCAGCAGCTGAAGACCTTCATCGACAATAATCTACAACAATATCAGCAAATTGATATGCATACCACTCACGGGCACCACATTCCCTTTGACGACTTGTTCTTCTCCCAAAAGGATCTGAGCAATCCAACAATTTTTTTAGAAAATGATGTAAAAATGTTTCACTGGTCTATGCGAACCGGACTGTTGTCCTTGTCTAACATAGCCCATGGAGAGCAAAAGATCACCATCAGCGGTGACCAAATCCTGCAAGATTCCCTGAAAGTGAGGTTGGCACGCGAACCCTACAAAAACGTGAATGTTGTACTGGAGGCCAGCTGGATCCAGCGGATCTATGGCTATGTTGATTTGTATCCAATAATTGCATCAAATTTTAAAACCGGCTATATCAATTCATTCACTAACATAAAAGCGGGATTAGAAAAACTCTGTAGCTTTCCTTCCCGTAGCTCCTATCACCTCATTCATTGTAGGGTAAATGAGATGACTCCACCGCATACCGCTACCTATGTGCAAAAATGTCCTGCCGTTTCCCAGGAATTTTTAATCGACGATGGAAACGATGGACCAAAGTCAGGAATAGCCACATCAACATCTTCCCGATCACCATCGGCAACATCGCCTTCATCTTCTTCTTCATCATCATCGTTGTCCGGAGGTAGGAAAAGAGTGCAATTTCGCCGCTTTTATTTTCACGGGAAAATGCTTATTGGATGGAATTATCAGCAGAAGCGCCATGAAACCGTTCGGGTAAAGATTACCAATGAACATGTGCAATGTGGTAGAGAAAAAACCTTGTATTTGCGATTGAATCGCATCCAATTGGCAAAGAGATATCCATTTTGGTACTGTCATATGCGCTATGAAATTGGCGCAAAGATAATCCGGAATGGATTTGTCTGGGAATGTACTCGATCGCATTTATCATTGGAACAATTTGAGGAAACCAAGTGGAAACTAAAGGAAAAAATTCCTGACGCGCTGCAGGATGACGCTGCGAGTTCGTTTTTTGCAACCAATCGTGGGAAAAATGCCATAAAGTATGCAATACAGAAGGCCATTGCCCTGATAACCTACTCATCCAGGTACATTGAGATTAATCTCAGTGTTGATGCAGGTACGTTTCTGTTTGCCACCATAAACGATCAGATAACCATTGTGGATAACAGATTTCAGGGAGGCAAAGTTTCTGGAAAAATTATCAAAACCAATTTGATAGCCAATGCCAATGGAAGAATCCTGAACATTTCCATTGCCTGTTGTCCATATGAACTTGCAGAAAATTATCTGACTTTGCTGAATGATTATGTAAATACTCTACAAATTGCACCGGAGGAAAACCTGCCTAGGGCCGAGGATATTGTAAGAAATGTCGAAGTCGTGAATTCTCCTGAGGAACAGGAAGATATGATGGCTCAGCTATCGGCAAAATCCATAAAGGAACTGGAAAATCAGCTGAAAGCTCATGGCACGAAAATTAAGGTTGCTCTGCATCCATTTAGTACAACCAGAGAAATTGCTGAGGAAATTGATTTGCCAGAATTTTCTCTTTCTCGGTGAGAAGCTAAAAAAATCAAGCAAAAATTAGTTGGCCAATTGTTTTTAAAAGGAGGAACGAATGTCCATTGTAAGAGGTATCCGATTTTTATCGGATGGATATGTGCGGGATTTTTGCGATGTGCCAGACACAGAGGAAAATATGGAAACCACCGTCACCCTGGAAACGCATGACGACGGCAGCATTTGTCCCATAAAACTGGTTGAGGAATGGCCGGCATCAATTATTCTGGATGCCAGTATGCACCCGATAAAAATCAAGCAGCAGGCGGTACTGGAGCGTTTTGAGGACAACGGCAGCTTAGGGAAAAACAGTATCTACAACAACCCACGCATTGATTCATGCTCGACGTTCAAAAATAGTAGGTTGTTTTGTTCGAAACTCGTGGTTCTTTTTGAAAAAGCTGGAGAGTATTTCTGCAATGGAAGGAGTCAATTTTTTATGGGCGAATCCTTCAACGAATATTCACTGATTTTTGGTAATGGGACTCCGGTTTCCGCAACTTCTTCCAAAAACAACAACACTGTACTGTTCGAGAAAAAATTCCAGACTACTGAGTCCAGCAGCATTGTCGAAAAATATACACGGGGAACCAATAAATTTTTACAAACCGAAGGCGTATCAGGCCGAGCACAATATCGTTTCTATGCCTATGGAGGTCATTATGAATATGGTGCTCATCCCCAAAACATAGAATCCTGCGTTTTTCATTCCACATCCGAAGGTCATGCCTCCTGCATATATTTGTCAAAATTGAGTGGATTGAAAAAAATTGGCATCGATCCCGATAACAAAACAAATATGCTGAATGACGCCAAAGCAATTTTTATGCATACATTTACACCGTCGCAAAAAATGACTCTCTATGAGGAAATAAAAAACAATGGCTGTAAAATGCAACTTAACAACAACTATTCTGCTAAAAGTTGTACCTATGGCAGCAATGGTTTGCTCCACATTTCCAATACCAATTTAATGAGGATCAATTTTATTCCCATGGATTAGTGGAATCATAGAAAGGATATGATCCTGATCCACGGGGAAGCAAAAATATCCCCAAAAAATCACATTCATTAGCGATGTCCAAAAATTCTTCCAACAACCTTCTGAAAGGAACAGTACCAATGAATTATTCACAAAATGACCTGCAAACACTTGCAAAAACCATTTATGGCGAAGCTCGTGGAGAACTACACAAATTTGGCATAGTATCCCTAATTGCCGTTGCCAATGTCGTTGTAAATAGAAAAAGAAAAAATTTTGCAAATTCCATAGCAGAAGTTTGTGTTGCTCCCTATCAATTTTCCTGCTGGAGCAAGAGCGATCCGAACTACAAAAAAATGATGCGGATTACCTCGGAAGAAGCTCACATCTTTGGTAAATGCTTGGAAACGGCAGAAAATGTTCTATCTGAAAAATGGCCTGATATCACAGATGGATGCGACCATTACCACGAACGCAGCATCAGGCCGTACTGGGCTGTTTATTTGATCCCGAAAAGAATTTTCGGATCTCATTACTTTTATGTGCTTAAAAACTAAGTGAAAGGAAAAAACGAAATGAAAGATTTTATAGAAAAAATAGTATTGAATTCCATCAATACACTAAAAGGTGAAATGGTAAATGTATTACAGGAAGTTGGAAAGTCTCTACGATCATCTTCCTCCACCAATGAGGTTATCGACGATGTTCATGGAGAAATATCTACGATGCACAATGATGATGCCGGTACCACCAATGAGTGGACGGAAAATTGCCGATACCAGGAATTATCACAATCAACCATGGTTGCTCCCGGAGAGACCGGAGAGGTGCAGCGTATTGTGCTGACTGCCGAATCTCCGTTAATACAGAAGAAATTGCCTGACAATCAACCTAAAAGCAGTAATGATCTAGAAAAAAATGCCAAAGGAACAGATGACAAAGATGCTGATGCACAAAACAATGGTTGTAGCGGAAAAATTGACGACAACAATGTTCATACCGCCAATCATAATTTCTGCAGTGCTGGAATCTGCAATGATGGCGATAATGCCAGAAATGGTTCCGGCAACAGCAGCATCCCTGGCGGCGGTGTCTTCGGCAATCCCAACACCATTCAGACCATCAACGCCTATGGCCGCAACAAAAGACTAAATATCATGATCCTCGGAGCCGCTGCAGGACTAATTGTATGTATGCTGATGCTTTCTCTATACCAAGGTGAATTGCCCGGAGAGGTTGTCGGCATCATATCCACCGTATCCGGTATATTTGGCTCCTGCCTCAAGGATGCCTACAGCTTTGAATTTGGTTCATCCCGCGGCAGTAAGGATAAGGACGACAAAATTTCGTCAAGCATACTAGCAACACTGAATCATAATACCAAGTAGACGCAGCTTGCGTGTATCATGCTGAACTTGCATATATGAAAATGCATGCTCTAAAAATCACGGAAGATCCATTCCCTTTACTTTGGTGTTCCTATTATAAATCTAGAATTACCGGTTTTTTTTAGAATTAACACATTAAGATTCTGAATTGAATCTGTGATTAGTGACGATTGCTCCACCACCACAATGGTTTTTTTCGAAATCCACCTAAATTGGCCAAGGTGATCAACAACCTGTTCAATGGGTATACTTTTATCAAAGTACGGCGGATCAAGAAATGCCACGTCACAGTGGTTTGGAGTTTTTGTGTTGGGCGTAAATTTTCCATAGGAGCATATGCCGTCATTTTCGTCATAATTTGTGTTATTGTCCTTTTTTTCATTTAGCAAGCCACATTTGTCGTAACAATGTGATAGTTGCATAATATCAGATCGAATTAATGTGCATCTGTCCGCTATTTTTAGTTTACTGATATTGGACATGATGGTAGAGATGGCATCTTTGTTTCTATCCACCAAATAGGCATGAGTAGCACCTCTTGATATGGCTTCAATTCCCAAAGCTCCCGAGCCAGCGAAACAATCCAAAACAGTTTTGTTGTAAAAAAAATCTAGTTCAGATGCTGCTAAAATATCAAAAAGTGCTTGCCTATATCTTGAAAGGGTTGGACGAGCCGACTTTGGAATAGCGATTGGTATGCCGCCGTATTGACCGGCTATAATCTTTATGCTCATTTCTACTTAGTTTACAATATTGGTAATGGAAAAAGTGGTCGGGGTAAGAGGATTTGAACCTCCGACATCTTGCTCCCAAAGCAAGCGCGCTACCAGACTGCGCCACACCCCGCTTTTTCGTTCTGTTCCGTAGAATACAAAAATACGTTCCATACCACAATATACTAGTATATTAATATTTGTTGTTGATGTAGGCTTCGAAATTTTGTGCATAACTTTTTTTTGCGTTTCTGTATTTTATTAACCTATTATTAATGGAAGCAAAAATAATTTTGCATCTCATTGGATGAATGTGGATAAAAGTGTTAACAAGTTATTAACAAAGGTGAATAAATCGTCTGTCTTTGATAGTTGAAATTGCCGGATGAAAGTCCGTGAATTACTACTACTACTCAGATCTTTTTTAAAAGTTGTAGTGTTGTGGTTACGGAAATATGGCATTCCAAATGCGTAATTTTTCAGCAATGCTACCATTCATATTTGCTACGCACTTTTTCCCAAGCTTATGCACAGGTTTTATGACAAGCGATTAGGTCTTGGTAGAGAATACTTGAATTTTCAGATGCCCGAAGAAAATGAGATTATACCAAATCCCATCATCGATTAGCTATTGCCTGCCTGGCAGCGGCTGCCATAGAGCGTGTTCTAGAAACCATTTGGACAATCCAAAATGAGATTTGGTATTATATCATAACCTGCTTTGAAAGTGCATTTGTAATGTCGAATTTTCACTAGGATATAAGGCTGCTCATTGCGCTAACGAATGCACTTTCAAAGCAGGTTATGTATACATAATTTTCGGCCTTCTTCTCATTTTTTCTTCAGTGATTCGAACTTACCGGACATAATGGTGTACGATAGATTCGCCAGCACGGCAGCATTACGTTTCGCTTCATCATACCCCTGGCCAAACTGCATCAATTTATTTGCCATGTTGGTCTCGTATTTTTTCCTGGAATCATCCGCCTCTTTTTTTGCTTCTTCGGCTGCTCGCTTTCTCTTTTCTTCTCCTTCCCTTTTTTGATGTTTATCTTTTTCCTTTTGCATCCTCATTTGTTGGAGGTTTTTTTTTGTGTAGATGGTGTATAAATCATCGATTCATTCTTACATTCCTTGCAAAATCGTTTGACATTTTCGGAAATAAGATTTTCTTCTCTCACTGTTTTATCATGTTCAAAAATCTCTTTTTTGTTCCTATTGCATCTTACTTTTTTTTCCTTTTCGCTTAATAGCGTAACTATGTTTGCTTTTTCATGCTTATCTTTTATTTGATCTACCTTGCTGACTAATTTTCCCACGCTGGATACTGAAATAATTTTTCCACACTGAAATGAGTTATCAATATTTATTACAGTTCTTGTTGAAGGACTCAATGTATGGGGTAGTTTCTTTTGACCTGCAGATTTGCCACTAAAATAAGTTTTAGAACTTACCACTGATGAAGATGGTTTTGGTCCGAAACGCTTCACCATTAACGGAGTATTAATGGCCGAGAATTGGCATTTGGGAGACCCACCATTCGAAGATAGTATCGTTCTTTGAGTAGAACTAGTACACGTTGATGATGACAGTCTCTGCCTAGGAGAAGAACCTATCTCAAACCCTAAGCTTTTCAACTTATTAGAACGCGAATAT
Organism: Holosporaceae bacterium; assembly: GCA_031288225.1. Lineage (GTDB taxonomy): Bacteria > Pseudomonadota > Alphaproteobacteria > UBA3830 > UBA3830 > BNWE01. The sequence goes on from JAITRU010000039.1 coordinate 24,512, forward strand.
TCCAAATTGTTGCAGAAAGTCGTTATGCTGTTTCCAGGATTACAGACATTGCGCAAACCCCTGATGGACAAGTCAAAAAAGAACGGTGAAGAACCCGTATCTCTGCTACTTTTGGACTGCGACAAAGACCAATTTTTCTCCTTGTCGCAGTCGATATCATCCTGTAGGGAGGATTTTATTTCTTCTCCGTTTCTTCTATTTTTTTTTTATTATCATCTTCTTCTGAAACATCATTATTGTTCTCATTCGTTTCTACTACTTTTTTTACTTCCTCTTCTTTTACTTCTTCTTTAGTTTCCTCTTCTTTTACTTCTTCTTCTTTAGTTTCCTCTTCTTTAGTACTTTCCTCTACTTTTTCTTCTTTAGTACTTTCCTCTACTTCTTCTTTAGTTTCCTCTTCTTTAGTACTTTCCTCTACTTCTTCTTTAGTACTTTCCTCTACTTCTTCTTTAGTTTCCTCTTCTTTAGTACTTTCCTCTTCTTTTACTTCTTCTTCATTACTACTTTCCTCTTCTTCTTTAGTACTTTCCTCTTCCTCTTCTTCTTCATTTTCATTACTACTACTTTCTTCTCCATTACTATCTTCTTCTTCTTCACTATTGCCAGAGGATGATGAATCCTTGATTCCAAGATTCTTGAATTTTTCCTTTATTTCTTCCACTTCGGCGGATAATTTTTTCTTTTTCTTCTTTTCGTTCTTTATAACTTGCTCTAGTTCTTTTGTTTCTTTTTCTTTTTCTTTCGTTTCTTTTATAAGTTCGCTGACTTTGTCTTTTTCTATATTATCAATTGTTTCTTTTTCTTTAGCAATTTCTTCTACTTTTTCCCTTTTTTTCTTTACTTCTTCCTCAATTTCTTTCGCTTTTTGATCCTCAAGTTCAGCATCTTTTTTCGATTTCTGTACGCTCTCTTCTAAACTCTTAAGTTCTTGCTGCAGACGATATTCTTTTTTCTGCTTTTTTTGGTTAAGCTTAGAATTACTCTCTTCCACTTCATTTCTTTTTTGTAATGTTTTTTCCAAAACTTTTGATTTATTCTCTAACTGACACCTTGCTTCTTCTTCTTTCTTCATTTTTCGCTTATTTTCCAGCTCATTTGCCACTTTTTCTTCTTCTAGCTTCATTCTTTCTAGTTCTTCTAGAAGTTTTTTCTGCTTCATTTTCTTTTCTTCAGCTATTTTAGCTTGTTCGCGCATAGTTTCCTTCAGTTGCTTGAGCCGTTCAGCGATCATACTAGCACTATCGGATTCGGCTTTTTTCTTGTGTTTTTTATCCTTTTGTTCATTAATAACGTCGAAAAGCATATCATTCGTGGCGGAATAGCTACCAAGATCATTTTTTGATTCCTTAACTTTTAATGGCTTCTCCTGCGATTTATCAATAGTGTCACTCGTAAGCATATCATTAAGAGGCTCACTTTTTGATTCCTTAGCTTTTTTTGATGGCTTCTTCCGCGATTTATCAATAGTGTCACTCGGTTCGTGCTTTGATATATTATTAATGCTATCAATGAGCATATTATTCGTGGCGGAGCAGTTACTAAGAGACTTCTTTTTTGATTTCCCATGCGATTTATGCGAATTCCCATCTACAACAGACACTAATTGCTGCTTTTCCAACTTTGGCTCATCATTAGTAGTTGACTTTTTTATTCCATAGGCATCATTACCTAGCAAGAACAGTGTTCCGGTAAATACATGTAGCAATTTTTTTTTCATAATTATCCTCCTTAAAAAAACTGGTCGGATTATACACCACAATTCTTACAGGTTGCAATGCCATAAAAAAACAATTAATACAAAGCCCAAATAATATTCGGCATTTGACAGAGATGCTCTATTGTTCAGCGCTTTAAAAAAAATGACAGATCAATTTTTGGAATAGCTATTCATATTTTTTGCACTTTTCAGTAGTTTTTTTTTGGATTTATGGCAGTGTTTTTTTATATTTTTTCATCTTTCAATATGTACTAGTAATAATATCGTCAACATTGATTATGACATCACTGTCATAGCCACTGCCATTTAATACAAATGCTTCAGGCAATTTATAGCGAAACCATGTGCATTGCTGTTTAATATATTGGCGAGTTTTAATAAAAATACTACCGATGCATTCGGTTTCCGATAATTCATTCTTCACAAAACATTTCAAATCGGCATAGCCGATTGCGCAGCTGAGAGGACCACCATAGTCGGGATATCTGCGCATAAAATCCATTAACTCATCCGGAGCCCCATCGCGCATCATTTTTTGTACCCTCCGATAACACAGTTCATGCAATTTGCTGCGATCCGGAGACAATAAAAATGTTGTTGCGTGATAGGATTGATGACTATTCCCGGCTGATCGCCACCATTCCGACAATGGTTTCCCAGTGAAATATGCCACTTCATAGGCACGCAAAATACGCTGGACATCATTTTTGTGTCGTTGGTCAAAGCTATAGTCCAAAGCCAATAATTTTTCCAAAAATTGATTTTTGCCCAGGGTGTTAAATTCTTTCCGGACCTGCTGCCGAATGTTTTGGGGAATTTTTGGAATGGGAGCAATTCCATCTGTGATTGCTCGGATGTAAAATCCAGTTCCGCCGCAGATAATTGCAATTTTGTTTTTTGCTCGTAAATTTTCAATGACAGCCTGGGCTTTTTGCAGCCAAAGGACAACATTGGATGAATCGTTGGGACCTAATATTCCGAACAAATTATGTGCCACATCTCCCATATCCGTGAGAGACGGATGCGCCGTAAGGACTTTCAAATCCTTGTACAACTGTATGCTATCGGCGTTGATAATTTCGGAATCCAAGCCATATTTTTTTCTCAAAAATGCCGCAATATGCAGGGACAGTAGCGTCTTCCCGGACGCCGTTGGACCGGCCACAATGATCACATCATTCATCATCTAGGTTGGCGTCTCCTAGGGAATTCGAATCCCTGTTATCGCCGTGAGAGGGCGACGTCCTAGACCACTAGACGAAGGAGACAGCATAGAGCGAAATTTCATGGTTTGCAGGACCGTTACAAAACTCATGGCGCTGGCTAAGCGTAGGCTAATGTCTTCTCAAAAGCAAGAAATATTTTAGACATCATCTATGGGATAAACTACCTAGCAAATTTGGATCAATCGCTAAAAGCCAAAATTTAGTTAAAAATAGCATCAATAATTAAGAAAAAATTTACTTTTTTGCCATAGAATGTTTGCATGTGGTTTTTTTGTTATGCAATGTATCTTCGTGTTAGGATTCTTTTTCATACAATCAATTGTAAGTAACAAATTTTAGCCTAGGGCGAGTCGTTATATATCATTGATCGCTGAAGCTAATGTATGACTAAGTATAGTTTTTAATAAAAAACAGGATAACGCCAATGAGTAAAAAAAACATTTTTCCATTGTTGATGATTTCTTGGCTTTGCCATCTATCTTCTTCGGTGGAAGCGACATTTTCGTTAGGCGCCCAAGAGAGGTGCGACGAAAAAAAAATTGAGGCAAAAAGACACACTTGTGTTCTCGTATCTCAGAAAAATCCAAACTGCATCTGGTGCCAAGGCACATGTAGAGTGGCTTGCTCCAATTGCAGCATTCCTGGATCAAATAGCAATATTTTGTGTAATACGTGTCTAGCTGACGGGAATGTACCGTGTCCCTACTGCTATACTTTTTTTAGATGGATAGACGAAAAAGCAAGCTTTGATAAATGAGTTAAGAACGACAATAAAGTATACATAAACTGTTTTAAAAATGCGTTCATTTTTGCGATGATCGGACTGATATTCGAGCGAAAATACTACATTACAATCGCACTTTCAAAGCAATTTATGTATACTGAAAAATCAGAATTTTGTAGAGCTGTATCTATCTTTATAGGGCAATCCCCACAATGGTTGCTTGCAAAGTAGATGAATATTTTGCTAGCATTTGCCGGCCCTGAAGTTGTTGTTGCGCATGCTATGGCATGGTAGGTGGTGGTGTTTGGCTATATTGCTATCGGCTACGCATTTAATCTTATACCAGATCTCGTTGCAAATTATCCAAAACATGCTTTGCATAGCCTGCAAATCAAGGATGTCATTTGGATACCAGACATGGGATCTGGTATTACTCCTCTGTGGAATGTTGCTGGGCGGGTGTACAGATATGGCGGAGATGGAAACTCAGCATAGGAAATTTTTTACTCCTAGTTCCCTCAATACACTATTATTGCCGGTAGATGATGCAGACGCCAACATCGATGATGGGAGCGCTGATGGTCAGGACGACGGCGATTTCGAACAGGTAATAGGCGAAAAGTTTCATAAACGCATTTCCGTTTCTGCCAATGAAAATATGAGAATGCGCGAGGTGCTCACCCAGATGGCTCATCTGGCCGGTGTCAATGTGTTCATTGCCGAAGATATAGGCGGCAGCGTTTCCTTTATGGCTACCAATCGAAAATTCATCGACATCATGAAAGACATTTGCGACAGTGCAAATCTTAGGTATTTCATAAGCGGAGATTCTGTAAAAATTGAAAACGATGTCTCCATGCTGAAATTTTATAATGTACCGTTCCTGAATATTCAGCGAGATACCCAAAGCTTGATGTCGATTTCGACGGATATATTTAACAATGGCTCGATATCCGACACAGAGGTGAAATCTGGTCCTTCCGCCAAAACGTCTGCTGTCGGTGTTTCTAGCTCCGGTGCTGCGCTTTCCAACAATGGATCTGCCAGTGTTGTTGTGGGATCAGCAAAAAACGACTTTTGGCGAGAATTGGAAAATACACTGAAATGTATTGTGGGAATAGATAATAAAAGCTCCGATGATGCTACGAATGCGCCGATGGATGCGTATGTTACGGTGCACCAGCAGGCAGGAATTATTGCCGCCTATACTACCCAAAGCAAACATGAAAAAATCAAAAAATATCTAAAATTACTAAGGGAAACCTCAGAAACTCAGGTGCTAATTGAGGCAAAAATACTGGAAGTTTGTTTGAGCAGTGAGCACAAAAGTGGCATCGACTGGCATATTGTTGACGGTAACCTGACGACTACAAAATCCTTTGGCACCGGTGAGCTATTCACAATGGGTATTGACAGAAACAGTTTGCGTGCCATCGTTGGTTTTTTAGAAAAATTTGGTGCCGTCAAAACCTTGTCCAGTCCGCGCCTCACCATATTGAATAATCATTCAGCTATACTGAAAGTTGCAAAAAATGAGGTAATTTACATTCCGGAATTGCAAAAGCAGTATGGATCCGTGTCGAACCCCATCAGCATGGATTTTATTTCGGCAAACATAAAAACCATTCCCATAGGATTGGTAATGATGGTGCAACCCTCCATTGACAGAAAAAATAATACCATTATGTTGAATATTCGCCCAACTATATCGAAGATTGCAGGCCATATGCAGGTACCATCCTTACTGCAGAGCTATAATTTACAAACGCCGGGAGGAGGTAATGCTGCAGCAATGGCCACAAATTCGACTTCATCGGCGCAGAAAATACCAATCGTAGATGTGCGCGAAATGGACTCAGTCTTGAAGCTAAATTCCGGACAAGTTGTGGTTATGGGCGGGTTGATGCAGGAAACTTCGAGCCGCAATCGATCCGGCATTCCCGGTTTTGCAGATACTCCCGTTGACTGGATTTTTGGATCCCGCGAAAATGGCACCAACGTGACGGAATTGGTAATATTTTTGAAAGCTACAATAGTACGTCAAAAAAATAGAGGCTATCACAATGCCGATAAAAAAATGTACAACACCTTTGCCAAGGATTCTCGTCCGCTGATCTTCGGTGCTGGGAAAAGTGAAAAAAGTACAGATAAAATTGGTAAAAAATGATTGGATGACGTGAATGAGTGGAAATAGACTACTAAATCGGCTGTGGCGCAAATCACGGAGAGGTTTCTCATTGATAGAAGTGGCCATAGCCATTGTTGTTATCAGTATAATTGCCGGTTTTGCTCTGAAAGGGAAGGAGCTTATCCGCACTGCTCAGCTGAGATCTGTCATCGAACAGGTTAACGCCTTCCGAATCGCCACACAGTCCTTCTTGGATAAGTACGGAGCATTGCCAGGAAATCTCACCAATGCCGGAGAAATTTTTGACTCTGTCGTTGCCAGTGGCGATGGCAGCGGCAACATTTCTTCCCTTGAAGATGCTCGCAGATTCTGGCAGCAGCTGGCTGCTTCCGAACTAATTACTCTGGAACTTGTCAACGGATTTCCCATTAGTAAAATTGGTGGCTATTACACCGTTTCAACCAATGCGGCGGGACAATCCGGCATCTGGATTATTTTAAGCGGTGGTACCAGTAACAACCGAGATTTCAGCGGTATCATATCACAGGCTGAAGCCCACATCATAGATAGAAACAGTGATACCGGCAATCCATCATTCGGTGATGTGCGCACTCTCAAAGCTAACGGGAGCAGCAGCATTGGTGCGCATTATGATCTTAGACAGAAAGACCGTGACTGCATTATCATGTTCAAAATTTGGTAATCCAGGAGCTTGTGGCCAAATCCTGGCATCATATTGGCTGTTGCTTATCTGATATATGCTACCACTGAGTGCATTCCATACAATGATTAGTGCTTAAATTAAACCATGAATTATTGAAATTACCAAAAAAACCTGCACATTGCGTTAAAAGTACATCGGCCCACTATCATACATATGCACATTATGGTAGAAATAGCGAAAATAATGCAGCATCAGGGCTGATGACTACAAGTTAAGTGTGGTAGCTCGTTGCCGATGTTTGCTGAGGTTTATTTGGATAACTTTCAATGGCGTTTTCTATATAAATCAGGAAGTAGCGATGAATACCAATAAAAGCGAAGATTGTGACAGTGAAGACTGTGCAGTTGAGTCTTTTTCTATCCCAAAAACCGTTTGGATATTGGGTGCAGTCAGTTTGTTTTCCAACAGCGCATCGGTCATTATTACGGCACTTTCTCCCGAATTCATCATAAACGTTCTGGGAGGTAATAAGGAAATACTGGGACTGATACGTGGAATTTCAGAATCAATATCTTATTTGGTAAAATTATTCTCCGGAGTGATTAGCGATTGGCTTGGTAGAAGAAAGGTACTCATCCTAATCGGCTACCTCTGCGCTGCTTTTGCTAAACCAATTTTCGCCATGTGTCATGGCATAAAGTCTTATATTGCAGCCCAATTGCTTGAGAGGATAACCAATGGACTCAGAGATACTCCCAGAGATGCTCTCATTGCGGATTGTTCTCCGAAGAAATTGAAGGGAGCAAGCTATGGTATTCGCCAGAGTGCTGCCTTCATTGGGTCCATGGTCGGATCAATTGCATGTTACTTTATACTTTCCAATTGTAAATTTGTCAATTCCGGCGACAGCATCCGGCTTGTATATTGGCTGGCGATTATTCCAATTTTGATATCTGTTCTTTTCATTTATTTCGGCATAGACGAACCGAAGAACCTAGTTAGCCTTAGGCATAGGAAGGGGTTTCCCATAAAAAAATCCGACATAAAATTGTTGGGACAAAAATTTTGGTACTATTTAGCCATATGCTTTCTTTTTATGTGCGCTAGATACAGCGAATCTTTTATGGTGTTGAGAGCTCAAGAGGTAGGTATTCCCCTGAGTGCCGTTGCGCTAGTGTTGGCTGTTATGCACCTTTTCAATGCCCCTACCTCAAAAATTGTTGGTTCCTGGTCCGATAAAATGGACAGAAAAATATTTCTGGAATTTGGATTTTGTATGATGGTGGTGAGTTGCATAATTCTAGCCTTTGCTACGGAAAAGTGGCATGTAATTGTGGGTGTATCTGTCTACGGTATTCATTATGGAGCCACGCAGGGGACATTTTATACCATGGTATCTGATTACTCGCCGCCCCAAATAAAAGCCACTTCCATCGGAATATTTAATCTCGTTTGTTGTTTTGGTATGTTAATTTCCAATGTTATTACCGGGAAATTGTGGGATCAACCATCCGGTGCATATCACGCAATGATAGTAAATGCATCCATAGCTTTCGTAGCTGCCATTGGGCTTATTTTTGTTAAGCAACCCAAGAGCATAGTTGCTAGAGCTCCATGTACCGGTGATGGAAAAATTGCCGAATTCTAATTTTTATGATCAACGAAGCTAATGTTTTTAGAAATTCCGCAACGCTTAAATAGCAGATCCAGAGTTAAATCTGCCGCAAATGGCAAATTTGGTTTTTGACTCTTATTCCTCCTTGGATCTTTTTCTTGCCTGAAATTTCAGTGAGATATTAGCGGATAGACTGATTCGCTGGTCAGGCAATATTTCTACCAAATATCATTCTATCAAGTTGAAAGAAAGATCCAACGGTGTTATTGATCTGTTGGATGTAGACTTTTTGTAAAGTATATCATAGTATATATGTGTTTTTTATTTGGCATTGGGCAAATACATTGGATTAGCGTTTGTGCTCTGGATTTTTAGCGAAGGAGTTAGTTCATCATGAAAAAAGGTATACATCCGGATTACCACGAGATAACCGTTGTGATGACGGATGGTTTTTCATTTAAAACAAGGTCAACATGGGGCATGGAAGGAGACGTCATGAAGCTTGACATAGATTCCAAATCTCATCCTGCCTGGACAGGAGTCAGACAATTGGTTGATACCGGAGGACAGTTGGCAAAGTTTAAAAATAGATATCAGTCGTTTGGCCTAAAAACATCCTAGCGGTATTTTTGGGTATAATCCATTTTTTATGGTTGCGTACTTTGGTGTGCTTGGTGCGCAGATGCTGTGTTCTTGTTCTTTTTTAGATTCTGCTTTGTAAGCTAATTTTAAGCCAAACGCATCCTAGAGATGAAAGTAGTGTAAGGATCACTGATGGTTTTGTTGGAAGTTTTTGCTTTTGGTTGCCGTTGAATTGGTGATTACGTCCGAATGTTTTCCTTCGTTCGGTTTTGCCTTTTTTGGGTTTATGGTACATGAACATTAAAAGTGTGGTTTTCTCTGAATTAAAATCTGCTCCGGCGTTGGTATCTTTTGGCTTGCGCTCGCTTGTTGCAGTCGCGCTGGCATTTTTTCCCGGCGAGTACAGTGCCTGTAGCAATTGTTTCCCGACATCAGCGGCAATTGTTGTTGATGCTAAAACCGGTAAGATTTTCTACTCACGTAATGCTTTTTTGAAAAGTCAGCCTGCTTCGCTAACAAAAATGATGACGCTGCTGCTGGTTTTTAAAGCTCTACGGTCGGGAAAAATGTCTCTGCGCACACCAATTGTTGTTTCCAAGAATGCGGCCTCCCAGCAACCTTGTTCATTGAAGTTGCTAGCCGGAGACATCATTACGGTTCACGATGCCATTTTAGCTACCATAACAAAGTCCGCCAATGACGCAGCCGTCGCCTTGGCTGAATATTTGGGACGAGGTTCGGAGCAATGTTTTGTGCGTCTAATGAATGCTGAAGCCAAACGTTTACGTATGTATTCAACGATTTTTATGAATGCATCCGGTTGGAAAAATACAGAACAGCTAAGTACGGTTTTTGATATGGCAAAATTAGCTCGGGAGCTAGTGTTAACGTATCCGGAATATTATAGTTTTTTCGCTACAAAACGGTTTTACCACAACAAAAAATGTTTCAAAAATCACAACAATCTTCTGGGGAACAGAGGCGGTATCACCATAGATGGCATCAAAACAGGATTTGTTTGTGCATCTGGGTTTAATATTGCCGTTGCCGCAAAAATGAAGAGCATAAGATTGATTGCCGTAGTGTTTGGCGGAGAAACGGCAAATAGCCGGGATAGGTACGTGTATGATCTGCTGTGCCGGGGGTTCGCTCATAGTATGCACATGGCAAATGTGAACTATCACTGGAATAGTGGTAAATTAGCAGGAGCGAAAAATAATCAACAATTGGCATTGGATGCTGATATTTCGGCAGATACACCATCGATGTTGGGATCAGATAATGTGTTTGGTGAAAGGGAAGAAAAAACGAAGCAGTCCGGAATTTTAAATAAAGTATTCAAGATACACGACAAAGAGCATGAAGGTGTACATCCGAAAAAAATGAGAATATGTAGTTTATTGGAGAAGGGATGAATAATATAAAATTAACACATTTGCCAAATGGCATTCGTGTGGTGACAAAAAATGTGGAAAGTTTCGAAAGTGTTGTCCTTGGCTATTGGATAGAAGCCGGAGGCGTTTGCGAAGATGATTCCAACTGTGGCGTATCGCATTTTCTGGAACATATGGCTTTTAAGGGAACGATTTCCAGAACAGCACAGCAAATAGCAGAGGAGATAGAATCCGTCGGTGGCTATCTCAATGCATACACTTCGAAGGAAATTACTGCATTTCACGTAAAAGTTCTACGCAATGATATAGGCATCGCCATCGATATAGTTTCCGATATATTGCAGAATCCAACCTTTCTTAGGGAAGAGTTAGAAATTGAGAGAAAGGTTGTGCTACAGGAGATTAACCAAACCCATGATACTCCGGATGATATTATTTTTGATCACTTTCAAAGCGTTGCTTTTGCGAAACAGTCCATGGGTTATTCCATACTAGGACCAGTTGCCGTAATTTCTTCGCTGGGAGCTGATGATTTGCGCAATTACATGGGCCGCTACTATAATGCGGACAATATTGTATTTGCAGCAGTAGGAAACATTGATCACGACGAAATCATAGGCATTGCATCTCAATATTTTTTTAAATTTTCTCCTCAAAAAACAATAAAACACCATAAATGCTATAATTATGTTGGAGGATCCTACGCCGACATTCGTGACCTGGAACAGGTGCATGTTATAATTGGTTTTGATGGAGTCGCTGTACTTGACAAAGATTATTATACCATGGCGATATTTTCATCCATCCTGGGTGGTGGAATGTCATCGAGATTATTTCAGGAAGTTAGAGAAAAGCGTGGGCTGGTGTATGCCATCTATTCTTTTTCGTCCTGCTATAAAAACAATGGAATATTTGGGATTTATGCGGCAACATCAGTTGATAAGCTGTCTGAATTATCCGATGTTGTTATGGCTGAGGCATTGAAAATACAGCATGATATTTCTGAAAAAGAATTTAATCGGACCAAGGCACAGTTCAAATCCAGCCTTTTGATGTCAGGTGAGAGTAGTTCCTCTTCCTGTGAGCAAATTGTCAATCAAACCATTGCATTTGGACGGCCGCTAGAGCAAGCAGAAATCCTGAAAAAAATTGATTCGGTCAGCATGGACGATGTTAAACGATTGTGCACAAAGGTCATGTCATCTCCCCCATCCGTAGTTACCGTAGGGAAATGCGATTGTTCTTCGATAATTGCTTCCCTGGATAGGAATGGCCTAAAAGCTGCCTCCTAGAAAATTAATTACTTGTCGGGGATTTTTTTTGCAAAAAATCTGCGAATCTTAGTGTTGATTCCATTTAAAAAACGTTATTGTATTTGCATGGCGTAGATTGCTATAATAATGGGTCTTGTGTTTTAAATTAGTACATTGTTTTGTGTGCGTTTGGCTTTGCGGTCAGAGGAAGGGAGTTTCATGGCTCGTATAACAATAGAAGATTGCGAACAGAATGTAAAAAACAGGTTCGATTTGGTCATATTGGCATCACAACGTACTCGTCAGTTGCTGGCCGGCGATAAGTTGACCGTTTCCAATGAAAAAAATGAGAAAAAGTCAGTTATAGCCCTGCGAGAGATCGCCGCCGGCAGTGTCAGTATAGATAGTCTTAGGGAGAGCACCATTAGCATGTTTAGATCGTTTTCTCCCACCGGGGATTTTACCGAAGAGTTGGATGAGTTGATGGAGGAGGATACCTATAACCCGTCCGTTGATCTCAATAGTGAAAAAGTGTTGGAACTTTCAAACAATATGTCCATCGTTTCGGTTGATGATGCGTCCATCGGTGTGAGCGACACCGATGACTGTGGTGACGACTATGAAATTTCAGAAAATGAGATTGCCGCCGAATAATTTTTTCCCGAATAGTCATTCCTGGTTTCCTAGCAACAAAGTTGTTATCTGATGGATTTTGTTGATAGGAGCAATTTTGGCTACTTATTCTTCATCAGCGGAGTCTGTTTGTATGCCATATCAGACGCTGTCATGAAGTATTTCATGAACATGTATGACGTAAATCAGGTGGTATTTATCCGAACGCTAGCGCGTTTTGTTCCTCTGCTAGGAATAATGCTTTCCAAGCAAAAAAATCCATTCAAAACAAAAAAGATGTCCGAAAACCTATTTAGAGCAGTGTTGGCCAGCATTGGGACCTATGCATTTATGTGTGCCTACGGATATGCGAATATGACAGACGTTGTGGTAGTATCCTACACCAGCGCCGTATTTGTAATACCATTCAGCATTATGATCCTGAAAGAAAAGTTCAACATGCAAAATGCAACTGCGATTTTATGTAGTTTTTTTGGCATGTTACTGGCATTCAGGCCAGGAAAAGGTGTGTTCCAGTATGGAATTATATTTGCGATTATTGGAGCAATGATTTCAGCCATGAACCAGGTGCTCATTAGAAAATTGTCTCGCACAGAAGATGAAACCACCATCATGTTTTACCACCAAGCAGTGCTGCTACTGATGTCATTTACCATTGGCGCATCGGCATTTCATGTAGCCAACCATGCACACATGGCCACGCTGCTATTGGGAGGAATTGTTGGCGCCGTGGCCCAATACTGCATTGTACACGCTCTAAAATTATCCACCAGTTCCGGGTTGGCAGCAGCTTCCTATTCCATGCTTGTGCCCGTAACAATTATAGATTATTTTTTGTACGATAAAATTCCGGACCTGTATATCATCGGAGGACTTATGTTAATTTTGATGGGTAATTTGAAAGCGTTTTCCATTCAATCTCAGCTGAAGTGAGCTTCTTGATCTTAGTCATTGCATTCGGCTTCATTAACCATTAGGATGGAAAACAGTTGTGGTACGGTGTACTGTTTCGTAGAGTTTTGGGAATGAAGCTGGCCGGTAATGCTGTTGTCAAAGGTCATTCGTGCGCTGGCTTTCGGTGCAACGGTAGCGTCGAAATCGTTATCCGCGTTGGAAAGTGGGGTTATAATGCAGAATAATTCAAACAGTAGTGCAGAAATGTTGGAAAAAATTGTCAATGTCGTTGATGTCCACATACGTCCAGTGCTGGAGGCGGATGGTGGTGACATTTCCGTGATATCACTGGAGAATGGAGTGTTGTCCGTGAAGTTACAGGGAGCATGTTCCCGTTGTCCAATGGCCTCGATGACCTTAAAAAATATGGTTGAAGAGACTTTACATCGGCTTGTTTCGGATAATTTGGTGATAAATGCAGTTTGATGAAAGAATGCGGGCACATGGCTTGAACTTTTCCAGAGCAGCTCTGGTTTCCTTTGTCCTGGGAGTTGCTTTATTCCACCAAACATTGTGGCCTGAGACAGTTGGTTCATCAATAAAACACGCTGATGGATCGGCTGTCTCTCCGTGTACGCCGGAGTCAGTCCGCAATGATCTGTTTAGGTGCCATGTGATGGATACATCGCACGATGTGGTTCACCACAGCATCCTAGATGGCGTTGATTTCAGCAACCATTCCCATCACACAAAAATTCCGAGTCTGGCCTTGTGTTCGGTAAGAAAGGTGAGTGTGTCAAATCATCTGGATAGGGAGTTTTTCATTAAAGCCATCGCATCAGCCGTTAAATTTGCTAACAAATGTATTAGGGAACATAGGATGACTGTGTTGTCTGTGCAGAAAAAGCGTGCAAGCAATGAGCCATTGCAGCAACAAGAAAATGACAGATTTAAGAAAATTTGTTACTTCTATGGATCCTCAAACATTGGCGAATTGCTGGAACGAGTAGCACCGATTCCGGAATCTTTGGCTGTTGCACAGGCTGCGTTGGAAAGTGGGTTCGGCAGTAATACGGTGATGCATCGCAACAATGCCTTTTTCGGCATGATGAAAAACAAGACCCATCTGTATTCATTTGCTACTGTGTATGAGTCGGTTGTCGCCTATAGCAAGAGCTTGAATGTTAATCCCTATTACAGGAAATTTCGCAAAGAGCGAGCACGTATGGCAAAATCAGTAAAAATAGACAGTGTGGCACTGGCCAATTGTCTGGAAAGTTACAGCGAAAACAAAAGATATTCCCAGCTAGTACGCCAATTGATTAGGGATTACGACTTGACCTCCATGGATGAAATGGTCTGAAATTTTGTAATTTGTTGTGGAAGTATGGAAAGATAACATCTGCGGCTTCCCTGGGTAGCTGGTCGTTTGGAGAGAGTGTCGGAAAAAGTGCCGGAAGATTTATGCTATGAAAAGTCAAGGAATGGTGTATATCTAAAGGTAAAGGTCGTTCCAAAATCTTCAAAAAATGAGGTAGTTAGTCTTATTGGTAACCGTGTTAGAATAACGGTTAATGCTGTACCGCAGAATGGCGAAGCCAATGCCATGCTGGAGCGGGTTGTCGCCGATTTTTTTGGCATAAAAAAATCAGACTGTACCGTAACTGCAGGCCGGAAAGCTTCGCAAAAAACTGTGTTCGTAGCAGCAGATGTCGCTGCCGTAGTGAATAAGCTAAATGCAACGTTTTATGGGCAAAAATACTAGTACGCTTTGGAGCGCTGCGTCGCCACAGGAAATACACTCATGGGTTATTGGTTGAAATGTCTAAAAAATGTCGGCATTGCGTTATTCATACTGTCGTTGGCTTGCACGGTGGCTATGACGATCTATTTGCAATTACCCATGTTCGGTCAGCTGCCCGCCGGCGTGCGCCTGGATAGCATCAGAAAATTGCCAAATTATCGGAATGGGAAATTCCATAACCTTCACGAAACGCAAACGATTATCAGTAATCCATTGGCCGCTGCTTTCCTGTTTTTTGCCAGTAGAAGTAGATTTGCTTCCAGAATGTTTGGGGAAGAATTCGCTACAAAACCGTCCTATCCGTTACCAACCGTCAGAACTGATCTCAAAAACCTGGATCTCCGGGAGGACGTGCTTATTTGGTTTGGTCATTCCTCCTATTTCATTCAATTGCAAAAACAGCGCATCCTGGTGGATCCGCTTTTTAGTAGGGTATCATCACCGCTTTGGTTTTTCCCAAAAGCTTTTGCTGGTACTGATGTTTATGGCAGCGAAGATATGCCGGAAATCGATTACCTTATCATTACCCATGATCACTGGGATCACCTGGATTACAAATCGGTGTTGGCATTAAAGAACAAAATCAAAAAAATCATATGCCCCATAGGAGTTGGTCAACATTTTGAATATTGGGGATTTTCTCCCAAACAAATCATCGAAATGCATTGGCATGAAAAAATTTCCCACGATAAAAATCTCACCATCCATTGTCTGCCAGCCCGACACTTCTCTGGTCGCGGTATTTTTCGCAACAAATCCCTGTGGGGATCGTTTCTAATAGTAGCTGGAAATTTTAAGGTATATGTCGGTGGAGACAGCGGCTATGACACGCATTATACCGAAATCGGCAAAAAATTCGGTCCTCTGGATCTGGTTATTCTGAATAGTGGCCAATACGATAAGAATTGGAAATACAACCACATGAACGTTGATGAAGTAATACGAGCGTCAAATGATATGCAGGCAAAAATGCTGCTTCCGGTCCACATATGTAAAATTTCCCTGGCCTATCATGCTTGGAATGAGCCGCTCATTGGGCTATCCAATAGAGCTAAAAAGACAAAATTTGCATTGCTGACACCCATGATTGGTGAGAAGATACACCTAAGGTTCCCCCATAAAACCAAGTGCTGGTGGCAAAAGATTTAAATAGAATGTTGCACAAATAATTTTATGGTGAGCCAAAGAAAGGCTAGATGGAGGAAGGTCCTCCGATGGAGGTTATCCAAGCAAATCTGCCGAATAGCTCTATGGCACTGAAGTTCCAACATGGCTCCCACCATTGACCAAGGACAAGCGCGGAGAGAGGACCAGGGAGAAGCCGCACAGCGAATGGCGTAGGGCAGGGTGAGACCGTTGCCTAATGAGGTTTTTCTTGCAAGAACGAAGAAGAACGTAGCCCAAGACCGCAGTGTACTTCTTGTACATGAGGATTTGAGCAACGGATCTGACGAAGTCGATTGTGAGAAAAAGCCATTATGCACAAACTGTTCTAAAAGTGCGTTTGCAATGGCGCATTTTTACTCAAATATCAAACTAATCATTGCACTAATGAACGCACTTTCAAAGCAAGTCATGTATATGCAGCGGTCTCAGGGTGCCTGGACAGCAGGATTAATCATGGGTTTCTAAAATTCCCGAACTATTAATCTATTCTTAAATTTTCAGCTGTTATCATAAATTTCATATGAAATTGTTGGGATTGGTAAATTTCTGGCCATTATTGTGACCTTGCAAGCTCTTTGTCATGGCAGTGTAGTTGTCGTTTTTACGTTGATTCTTCCCAGTTTTTTCAAATGCGTTACCTGACTGTTATCGATTAATTTTTTTAAGGAGAATGATGTGGATCCAATAGTAATTGTCTCTGCGTTTAGGACACCATTTGGTAAATCAAATGGTAAATTAAAATCATTACCTTCTACTGCGTTAGGCAGTGTCGTCGTTCGAAAGGTTACGGAAAAGGTTAGGGATAAGGTAGACGCAGTCATCATGGGATGTGTCCTTGTGGCTGGACTTGGGCAATCACCGGCTCGCCAATCCATTTTCGGTGCCGGCCTGAGTAGCTCTGTACGATCATTGAATGTCAACAAAATATGCGGCTCCGGAATGGCCAGCATAATGCTTGGCGTAAATGATATTATTGCCGGAGAGGCAGATATCGTTGTTGCTGGAGGTATGGAGAGCATGAGCAATGCTCCGTTTTTGTTGGATAGGGCGAAGGTCAAAGACAAAACAATGGCAAACCACGAGCTGCGGGAAATATTGGTGGATCACATACTCCATGATGGACTGGTTGATGCCTACGAAAAATGCGTCATGGGAATCTACGCAGAAGATACCGCCAAGATGTACACTTTCAGTCGAGATGAGCAGGATGAGTATGCGCTGAAATCATGCCTGAAGGCTCGTAAAGCGACTGAAGATGGATCATTTGCTAGGGAAATAGTACCGGTGGCATTGCCGAATGACACTACCTGGATGGATACCGACGAGATTCCTTTTTCCTTTGATTTATCAAGAATTAAGACCCTGCGGCCAGTTTTTAGCCCGGAGGGAACCATAACGGCTGCCTCTGCCAGCAGAGTGGCAGACGGAGCAGCGGCAATTTTGCTGATGCGAGCATCGATGGCAAACACTCTAGGAGTGGAACCCATTGCCAGAGTCGTTGCTCAAAGTTCCTTTTCCCAGGATACACAACTGTTCACCACAGCTCCAGTTGGAGCAATCAAATTACTGTTGAAAAAGTCTGGCTGGCAGCTGGCCGATGTTGATTTGTTCGAAATTAATGAGGCATTTGCCGTAGTTACCATGGCTACCATGAGGGATTTAGAAATAGATCCCGAAAGCGTGAACATATTCGGAGGTGCCTGCGCCATTGGACATCCACTTGGAGCAAGTGGTGCACGCATTGTTGTAACATTGCTCAATGCTCTAAAAACAAGAAATGCCAAAAGAGGTATAGCAGCCATGTGCGTTGGTGGTGGAGAAGGTGTCGCCATGAGTTTTGAGATATAAGACCAAATTCAGAACAAATTATCCGAAAGCTTTTCCGCGTAGCCTGAACATGAGGCTGCTCACCGCTTGCTGAGAGAAATTAATACAGAAAAAATCCAAATTTTCATAATCTGTGTTTCAGGGGGGTTACTGCTTCAGTAGGGCATTTTTTGATCGGCTTTCAACAGTCCCATAAGTTATTGTGTATAATTTACGACCTAGAGTTGCATATGTTTCTTCGATATGTTATAAAAATACAAACGTTTGTTATGGATGGATGCAATGGTGAGATTTTGTGTTTGCGTATTTTTCTTTGCCGCAGTACAAGTGGGATGTATGGTGCCAAAGATCCTTTCTATTGTAGGATCGGCATACTCTACTGGAAGAGCAATTATTAAACACGAATGTGAATCTTGTGGTTGCTGTACCGATGATAAGGAGAGCAAAGATAAATATGGATTTTTTTCTGCACTTCCTAATGGGGAGTTATTTGATGAGGGGAGATTTACATGTGGTTGTTGTTCGAGCCTGTCAAGGTTTTTTCGTTGTTTTCAGAGACTTTTGTTTTCCCCGTATTCAACGCTTGCTAGTTTTGGTTTTGGTATATTGTCTTTTTTTGACAAATTTGACGAATATTATTGTATATCTTTAGCCAAAACAATTGTTCCAATTGCTGTTGGAGGATTGCAATTTGTGCATGATATTGGCTATTACGGTATTTATAAACATTGCTGTAGAACTCCAATTGCACCCTGAATAAGGAGGAGGATGAGATGTTTAATAAAAAAATCTTAAGTGGGCTGCTGGTTTTGGTTGTTGGGTGTATGTTTGCTTTCAATGCTAAATGTATGCATTCTGTTATCCTAGAGGCCAACTGTAAAGTCTTCGGTAAACGTGAAAGTTCTAAGATTAATTTTCGGCGTTTACCGCTAGAGATGGGACTGTATCTAGTAGAGGTTAGTAAAAATGCTCGGATTAAGATCCCAGCTTCGTATGCTCTTCCTGTCTTAACGGAATTATATCCACGCGGAGTGCTTAATCGTTTTAATGCTAGTGACTTTTCTTTTCTGACTAGGATCGTACCAAAAGAGTCATCATCATGGTCCAGTGAGGCTAAAGGAACGCTTGCGCGTGACCTACTTGGTGCTCATAGAGTCCATTTTTTACACCTAGGGTACAAAGTTCCATCATATGTTGATGTTGACGAGAAATTTTTAAAGGATGCTTGTTTGTTTGATAATAATCTATTTGTTTTTAACAAACTGTCTGATGAAACAGTTAGAGATAAAATAAATGAGGCCATGATAAAGAATAAAAAAATGTTTGAAGATGATAATGCTTTGAAAGCGCCTGTTAACGTGTCATGTGATGTTTTTCCTAAATTGTTGTTTTCTTTATTTGAAGGTGGGATGTTTCGGCTCTATGGGGCACAGGAAAGAGATTTAATTTTCCATTTGCATCCCAAAGAAAATTTTTTTTCTTCTGTTAGTAAAAAAGGACGTATTTTTTTTGCAGAGTGTTTAATGGGAGCGATTAGGAGTTTGATAATTGCAGAAAATTACAGCACATACAAGAGCCGATTAGAGAGCTGTGAGATGGAAAGATTTTTATATGATGTTGTTAAGAGTCGAATCAATGATGATGGAGTTTTTGGTTGTATAATAGCATCTTTTAGGAACAGTGAGTCGGGCTCTTTACTTTTTAAATTGTCAGCTCCCTGTGCGTTTACTTTGATATCTAAGCTGTTCCCTGATGGGCTTTTTCACGATTATCATAAATCCGCAGATGATAGGGCATTTTTGCTGTTATTTTTCCTAACACCAGAGGAGAATTTTTATAAACTTTCAGATAAAGAACGATTGTTTTGGATGGAGTGTTTAGTTGGCTACTTGAGATCTAGATATTTAAGTTTAAGAATAGAAGAAGTATCTACCAGCAGCAATAGAGTTTAGGCGCCGATGTGCTGCTGATACTTGGCTGTTAAAATACCAGAGGCGCGTCGGTGGTAGGGTTTCGCGTGGAATTGGATGTGAAACGGCGAAATAACCTCAGAAATTAGATGCCGGAAGGTGTTTTGTAAACACTGCCTGCATTCTCAGCTGAGAATGCAGTGTGTTCTTTGCCAGCTTTGGGAGTGGTAGCGATCACAGGCACCCTTAGATTGTTCAACTCCCATGGAGTTGTATTACGGCAAATCGCTACTCCGAGGACGTCTCACAGGTAGTGAACTAATACAATCCGCGATATTGCGCTTTATACAATGAACCATGTGTGCAATAATGTGCACGCTATACTTCGAATAATATTAAACAATAAAAATATGGATGATAGTAATTGCATGGCAAACGATACAGTATATATGGATTATCAGGCAACTACTCCCTGCGACAGACGGGTCCTAGAGCGTATGCTGCCGTATTTTTGTGATGATTATGGTAATCCACATTCCCAGCATTCTTTGGGAGTTACGGCCAATGATGCTGTGGAAAATGCACGGGAGCAAATTGCTTCTCTCATAGGAGTTAGGGATAGACGGGAAATTGTATTCACCTCCGGAGCAACGGAGTCTAACAATCTTGCGATCCAGGGAATTGCCAGATTTTACCGGGAAAAAGGGAATCGTATCATTACCACTACCATCGAACACAAGTGTGTGTTGGAGGCTTTTGGTGCTCTTTCTCGGGAAGGGTTCGATGTTGTGTTTGTGCCGGTTCTTAGCGATGGACGCATCGATTTGAATGCGTTCCGTTCTTCTATCAATGATAGAGCTATTTTTGCATCCGTGATGTGGGTTAACAATGAAATTGGTGTGTGTCAACCCATAGAAGAAATTGGAAAAATTTGCCGCAGTCATGGAGTTATATTTCATTCCGATGCAGCTCAAGCAGTAGGAAAGATAGAAGTTGACGCGTCTCATGTGGATCTCATGAGTATTTCCGGTCACAAAATATACGGGCCAAAGGGCGTCGGCGCTTTATATGTAACCATGCAACCGAGAATTAGGTTATCTCCACTTTTATGGGGCGGAGGGCAGGAGCGTGGAATGCGATCCGGCACATTGGCAACGCCGCTATGTGTTGGGCTTGGTGCTGCCTGTGAAATAGCTGCTTTGGAAATGGCCATTGAATATGAGCGGCTGGTGCGTTTGAGAAAATGTTTCCTCGAGAAAGTTTTTGATGCATTACCTATGGTGCAACTAAATGGCAGCTCTGAGCACTGCATTCCCGGATGTATTAATCTTAGTTTCGAAGGGATTGAAGGCGAGAGTATCATGATGGGCATGCCGGAAGTCTGCGTATCTTCTGGATCTGCATGTACATCAAAATCCCTGGAGCCATCCTATGTGCTTAGAGCCATCAACGTAAAGGAAGATTTGTCACATTCTTCCATTCGATTTGGCATTGGAAGATTCACCACCATGGATGATGTTGAATATGCTGTTGAAAAGTTAATAAAAGTTGTTGAGAGATTGAGATCCATGAGTCCCTTATGGTAAAATGCCAGTGGATCGCTTTTTCAACGGCGATTGGATTGGGGTGATTTATGAAATACTCTAGGCAGGTTGCCGATCTCTACGAAAATCCTCAAAATGTCGGAGGTTTTGATGAAAACGACGAGAATGTCGGTACATCTGTGGTTGGTGCTCCGAGCTGTGGTGATGTGATAAAATTGCAGATAAAGGTAGATGACAGTGGCGTGATTTACGATGCTAAATTTAAGACTTTCGGCTGCGTCGCAGCCATTGCATCGAGTTCCCTGATAACCAGCCTTGTGAAGGGAAAAACTCTGGAAGAGGCTCAGCAGATCAAAAATCAGGAAGTTGCCGATTATTTATCCTTACCTCCGGTAAAGGTGCATTGTTCCATTTTGGCGGAGGAAGCAATCAAAAAGGCCATTGATGATTATCGGTCAAAAAAATAGGTATCCCATAACCATGGTGCTAGGGAGTAGGTTTGTTAACAATTTTTAGGAATATGGTTGGTGTTAGTAAATGGATGAGAAAGTTATAACTGTTAGCGATTCGGCTTTGAGTTTCCTTCGGGAATCCCAACGGGAAGCGGGAGCTGTGGGAGTGCGCGTGGATATAGTTTCCGGTGGCTGTCAGGGTATGATGTATGCTCTGGATTTTGTGACCGAAGAAAGCGCTGCAGACCCAACGGATCTGGTGTTGAGTGACGGAAATCTTAGGATTTACATCTCTCCCAAAGCACGTGTCTTCATAGGTGGCATGAGAATGGATTATGTGAAAAGTCCCATGGGTGGTCACATCGTTTTCGAGAATCCCAACGCAAAAGTAAACTGTAGCTGTGGTAAATCCTTCTGTATTGATGAGGGATCCGGGGAGCCCATTTGTAAAACCTGTCAATGATGCAGGAATATGGGTAATGGCCAGCATGAATTATTATGAATTGTTCGGTATTCCGGTTTCCTATACTCTGGATGAGGTTAGATTAACGAATATCTATTTAGAAAAGCAGTCAGTTGCCCATCCGGATGCTTCTGCTTCCCTGAAGGCAGGCGCCAATGCAGGCTGGAAGACGCTGGGTTTGGTAGGTTGTAATCCAGCAAACAATGTAGTGGATGATGTGTCTTGTCCTAGAAGTGAAAGGTTGTCAGTCGATCTTAATGTTGCCTATGATACTCTGATGAATGCCGTCAAGAGGGCTGAGTATTTTTTAGCTCTGCATGGCTTGCGAATAGATGATATTTCTGTTCATTATGCAGCTGAAATGTTCGCCATTAGTGAGCAGTATGGCACCCTGAAAACGCTGTCAGAAAAATTGGACTTTCAGCAGCAATTAGTGTGTCGCATGAAGGGAATGGAGAAGTCTTTGGCTGCGGTGGAGGGTAATCTTGCCGAATTTTGCAAGAGAGCCGTACTGCTGCGTTTTATTGGTTCATTTTTGGAAAAAGTACGGTTAGATGCATACAATAGGAATTGATTTGGGAACTACGGCCTCTGCGATAGCTTTCGTGCACAATGGTGTTTCGAAGATAATCGCTGTGGATGGAGTAAAAAGCACGGTACCTTCCGTTGTTAATTATGGAGAAAATTTTCCCATAGTAGGTCGGGAAGCCATATACAGAGTTGATTCCTCTAACACAGTGTTTTCGGTGAAACGCTTTATGGGCACCGATAGTAAATTCTTTGCAAGGACTCCGGAAGAAATTTCTGCAGATATACTTTTTTTCCTCAAGAGAAGCGCAGAGCAAGTTTTGCGAATGCCCATAGATGCTGCAGTGATAACGGTTCCTGCTCATTTTTCGAATCTGCAGAGAATTGCCACTAAAAAAGCGGCGTCTTTGGCTGGTATAAAAGTGTTGAGGCTAATAAATGAGCCAACGGCCGCTGCCATCGCCTTTGGGTTGGACAAAAAACAAGATGGTGTATTCGGCGTATACGATTTTGGTGGTGGAACCTTCGATTTTTCTATATTGCGTTTATCAAAAGGAGTTTTTCAGGTTTTAGCAACCGGCGGTGATACCTATCTGGGCGGAGACGACGTTGATTCCGCAATTTTGGAATATAATTTGCATCAAAATAATTTGGATATTTCCCAGTTGAATGAAAAAGAAAAACTGCTGGGCATATTGCTGTCGAAATCCATGAAGGAACAATTGATTAATTTAGAAAAAACCCATAGGCAATTTATATACAGGGGAAATAATTGCCGATTTCAATTGTCCAGAGAGATTCTCGAAGACATAGTAACACGGTTTTCCTGCAGAACCTTGCAAATCGCGGATCAAGTGTTCATGGACTCCAAAATTAACATAAATGATGTTGCTGGCATTGTCGCTGTTGGAGGCATGACTAAAATTCCGCTGATCAAAAAAGCTATCGCAGACCATTTTGGTCTTAAAATTTTCGATGAGCTGAATCCAGAGGAGGTGGTGGCTCTCGGAGCAGCTATACATGCAGATTCCATATCCTCAAGAAATATAAATTCGCTGCTAATAGATGTGGTGCCGCTCACTCTAGGCATTGAAACCATCGGCGGCACCGTTGATAGAATTATCTACCGCAACAGTCCAATTCCCATCATGCAAAAGCGAGAATACACGACCTATCAGGATAATCAGACCGGCATAAAGTTTAATGTAGTGCAGGGGGAAAGATCCATGGCAAAAGATTGTTTCTCCATTGCATCCTTTGAGCTTGGAGATATTCCTCCGATGCCAGCCGGCAAGGCAAGAATAAGCGTTGAATTTTCGGTGGATGTGAATGGAATACTGCACATATCAGCATTTGAAAAAAGTTTGGAAGTTTCTAAATCAGTTGTGGTTGAAGCTAACAATGAATTGTCTAACGATGAAATGATGCAAATACTCCAAATTGCCGAAACTAATAAATACAAAGATGCCGAAGAAAGTGCCCACGTAACCGTAAGAATAGAGACGGAGCGCATGATATCATTTTGGGAATCCGTAGTCCAAGATCTTAGCCTCGAAGAGCAAGTAGTTGCTTTGGAAGCAATCCGTGAACTTAAGGCGGCTCTCAAAAATGATGATTATGAAAAGTTGTTGCGTTATCGCAAAAAAATAGAGAACATTTTTGATCAGCATTTGGATGAAATCATCGGAAAACGACTAACCGGCATGTCTGTGGCCTGCGTTCCAGATTCATGGAACTACTAATACCAAATCTCATTTTGGATTGTCCAAGCGGGCTCAATTCGCAACTGCCATAATGCCAAATGAGCCAACCATAGTTTCAAAAAAACGCTTGCACCTAATCATTTTTCTCTTCTATAAGACCAATCTTCGCAAGCATACGCAACACAATCTGCTGTCTCCAATTATGAGAATTTCTATTTACTACAAACTCCTCCTCTCTTTCAAAAACTATAACCAGCACGTCAAAGAGATACGACTTCGTAATTTGATTCACCATAGTATCGATGGTTACCGCATGGGTTACTATCTCCACAATCATTTCTTCGTATTGCGCAGGAGTAGTAACTCGTTGATTCAAATAGTCTTTTATTCCGAGCGGAAGGCTATTAAAAAATTCTGGTTTTTTAGTGGAGAGATAATTTCGCAAAAGTTTATTGCTGGCATAAATATGAAGATCTTCTTCTAATGGTTGCTGCATGCCAAATAGACCATTCTTTTCCAACCGAGAAATGGCATATGCGTAGTAAGTAATATACTCAAAAGTTTGTGCACCATCTTCATTGTAAAAGTTAAGCGTATCTCTAAGAATCGAGTGCAAGCAAGAATGCAATACAAGTGGCATTAGTTCAGCAAACGTAACTTGTTCAATCCCGTGCAGCTTATCAACTTGTATAAGGCTTTCTAAGATCGTTGGTACTATCGTGGTGCGCATATTAGGACAATGGGCCCCAGACTGGATAAGCATGCCAGCTAACTTAGTAAGTGATATAGCTAATTCATGGTAAGCCTCGTCTGCGCTGGAGCGCAAGTTAATCAATTTCTTGTGAAATAGTGCCACCAAACATGCAAACGCATTGGGGTCACGGAGAAGACCGTAGTGTCCCTCTTGATCATTATTTATATTTTCTATAAGCTTAGTCAACATCTCCCGAATGCGCTCTACCTTATTAGGACTATAAAACTCATCGGGATCCATGGTAGACTCCAGTATTCCATATAGCTCTCTGTTTCCATTATTAAGCACAACATTGTTTATGAAGGAGCTAATATCTTGCACAAGCTCAGCTTTCGAGTCATTGATTGGTCTTTCGATGCAACCAAACAACCTAGGTAATATAGCATCGGAGTATAGTGCTACGCCATCTTTATTAGAACCAGTGTGGCAACTCATGGTGTAGTCCGATGGATTCATCTCAAGCAACTGATTATTATCGCCATTATTATCCAATGCCCACTGCAGAGTGTTAGCTGTGCTATTATCTCCTGTTGGGCTAATTAATGCATTCATCAGATTGATAATATACAGTATTTCCACTTTGTTACTGTAACTGGATGCATCATTATACATAAAATAATGGCCCCACAAGTGTGGGAAAAGCGGAACTTGACCAGCAGTCAGCGTATGTATTTGAAAATCACCAGAAACAGCAGCATTAGGAAACAACGTTTGATTCTTATTATTCATAACTCCACAAAGACCAGGACTCATAATCCCATTACTTTCGTCAATCAGGTCTAAAAAAGAAGTTTTTCCTTTGCGTTCTTCTGCTGCCATTATGGGAGAACGCACTAGCTTGGAAACATATTTTTGCAAGCGCTTGATAAAACGATTATACCTTGTCACCGTATTCCTCAACAAATTCAATTGTTCATCAGTAATTCCAAACATCTGAGCGGTCATCTCAATTTCATCAATTTCTGGGATATTGCCATCATCATCAGGATTTTCATAAATCTGAAACACTTTTCTTCTTGAAAATAAGTATGTTTTCAGTAAAACATTGTCACTATCAGGAGTCAACAGCGTGTTCTCATCATCAAGCAGATAAGCCACAAATCCCAACTCATTTTCCGATGTACCACTGGATTTGAGAAATTCTATTAGACCAAAATTTTTCGCAATGGCTTCAAGATCTACAAGATTGCAAAAACAACACAGCAAAAATATATCTTTTTGTTTATTAGTCAAGTCTGTCGTTAGGTGACGCATGTGCTTTTCACTCAACTCACGGATGCTAGTATTGTTAGCAAAGCAAAAATCACCAATTTTTTCAATGACATTGTTTGCTGAAAACTCGTTACCAGCCTCATCAGCCTCTTCCATGGCTTTTAACTGTTCGACAAAGGATAATGCTTTTATCTCTTCAAGAATTAAATGTTTTTTATAAAGTGGATCTTCTCTGGTATCTTCTTTGAGTTGCATTAAACGGTCCCGGCTCCATAGATCCAGAATACTGCTAAAGGACAACTTCTTTATAAGATAAAGCTGCCTAAGCGCAGACATTTCAGAGCAATAGCTTATAGCAAACAACAAACACTCTACTCCGAATACGGGTGGAAGCTGTTTATATATTGACTCAATCGCCCTGATTAGGGTACTACAACTACAGTCGAGATAGTTTAGGTCGTTTTCGCCGTTTTCTCGGGAAATACCAAGGTCTTCTAATTCATCCCAAATCCCTTCCACATTAACGCGGGTTCCCCCGAAATTAGGCCCCCCATATCGTATAAGCGCGACAGATTCCGCCAAGATTTGTCTGGCGCTCTCCATCCCTAATCTCACTTCATTTAGTATCCTCGAAACGTCCAGATCAGCTGCTGTAATAGACCCGGAATCAATGCTTTTCAGAATGGTGGCAAGCAACTCCTGTATGCTGCTCTTACTTACCAAGAACCCTGCTGCTTCTTTTTCCCCAGGGAACGTAAACTCTGCGTAATGTTCGATAGAGGCTCGTAGCCCATTGCTCACTTCATCATGGAAGCGGCGATGAGTAATGTTGGTGGCTCTGAATCGCTTAGCGCGTTCAGACAACAGAGTTCTCTGCTGTGACTGCGGCTGTTGTTGCTGCTGCGGCGGCTGTTGCGACCGCTGCTGTTGTTGCTGTTGCGGTTGTTGCGGCTGTTGCGACCGCTGCTGTTGTTGCGACGGTAGCTGCGGTAGTAGGTGGCGTCGCCGTGACGGTTGCGGCTGTTGCGACTGCGGCTGGTACTGGTAGTACATCGGCGGCTGGTAGTGCATCGGCGGTTGGTAGTAGTACGGCGAGTAGTACGGTTGCGGCTGCTGCTGTTGTTGCGCTCCTCCAACAAATTGCCCGAATCCGAACGGCTGCTGTTGTTGCTGCTGCAGGTCCAGCGGTAGCTGCGACGGTATCAGCGGCTGTTGCGACTGCGGCTGGTTGTACATCTGCTGAAACAGCTGTTGGTTGTTCAGCTGCAGCCCTTGCATAATGTTCGACACTGCCATCGGGTAAGTGTTTACGTCATTCACCATGTGCGGGATATGGAGATGGAGCGCTTCTATTTCGGCAAAGTATGCACAACTATAAATGTAAAAACTAAATTTCAGAATTTTTTTCACGATCTTACCTCATTTTGAAGAAACTTAACATTGCATCATGCGCAATAAATATCTACATCACACACTATGGTTTCATATTTAACAGCAAAAAAGCATTTCGTCAATATAAAAAAACATTGCCAAAAAAATATTTACGACCAATTGCGTATGGGGCAATGGACTGGACGTTAGCAGGGTGCCTGACAAAAACGTTATGCCGTTCGGTGCCTCCTAAAAAACGGCTGGTTATACCAAGTTCAGGTATTGAATACACAAAATTCAGAAATAAATTGACCTATCATTTTTTTAAAAGCCCTGAACAACAGGGAATTTCTGCCGAGTGCTGAGTATTCAATACCTGAACTTGGTATGATTTGCTATAGATTTTATATTTAAGTCATATATTTTTGGGATATCTGTTTAATCTTGATGCACCAAATATATGTCGTCATTTTAAGGTATTAGAGCCGATGGTGGCGAAGAATATATCGATCAAAAGGGATCGCAGTTTATCTGAAGGTGCTTTGTTGGGAACCTAGCGCACTTCGGTAGCTAAAGTGGCGCTCTAATCTTAGTTCTTTGCGACTTCGTCGTTGTACTCAACGACAGCATGATCAGTGGGATTCTAAGCTTTTTATACTTTGCTAGTAGCACTTAGCTATAAAAAAAGTCAAATGGCTTGCGAAATATTTACATATATCGAATTGTAACCGTTGCCTATGTTGCGAAACCCAGTTATACAAACGATAACTATCGTACTCGCTATCAACACATATTCCAATATAGTTGCAGCACAATTTTGTTTCTTAAAAACCATAAACCGTTCACCTCAACAATGACCAACTCCACTCTTTTCAGAACAATTTACGCATAAGTTTGCAAAAGCCATAAACAATAAACTCATTTATACAAAAAATCTTCCTAACTTCACAGTGCAAAGTATAGCCTGCAACGATGAAGAAAATATTAAACAACAAAGAAATAATTATTCCAAGTTCATGAACGAACTGACCAGTGTCTGTTGAAAACCAATCAAGAAATACCTATGGTGCACCCCAAAAATTAGACCAGAAGTAGAGGTTTTAGGAAGTATAATATATAGAAAGGTGATAATTATGAGTAACAGTTATAGTGCGGAATTTAAATCGAGGGTTGCA